>CAYVSQ010000152.1:0-6814 GCA_964453815.1 uncultured Acidobacteriaceae bacterium
CAGGATCCGCCAGCGATTGACGGGATCACTAATACTTCATCTCCGTCTTTGAAGGCATACTTGTCATTGCCCAGGAATCGGATGTCTTCTTCATTCACGTAGAAGTTGATGAAGCGACGCACCTGGCCCTGCTCGTCGCGCAGGTGGGTCTTCAGCGCCGGAAAGGTCGTTTCAATCTCGGTGATCAGCTCGGGCAGATTCCCGGCGTTCGACTTGATCTCGCGGGTTCCATCGGTGTGCTTCTGAAATGCATTCGGCAATAGGACTCTAACGGACACGGACGCCTCCTGACACGAGTTCGCGCTCTTCATTTTGTTCCTCCAGATAGGTTTCGAAATCGGAAAGACGCGGGCGGACTGCCGCCTCCAGCTCATAGGCTCCGGCCAGAGCGTCGGTGGTTTTGAGCCCGTTACCGGTAACGCAGATGACGGTAAGCTCATCGGAACGGATGCGCCCGTGCGCATAGAGGCGCGCGGTGACGGCGGTCGTCACTCCGCCTGCCGTTTCGGTGAAGATGCCTTCGGACTCAGCCAGCTCCTGAATTGCTGAGACTATCTCGACATCCGAAACATCTTCGGCCCAGCCGCCGCTCTCGCGGATGCAGCGTGTCGCATAGACGCCGTCCGCCGGGTTCCCGATCGCCAGCGAGCGGGCGATTGTTGACGGCCGCTGCGGCTCGATGTGGTCCGCCCCAGTCTTGACCGCCGTAGCGATGGGCGAGCAGCCAGTGGCTTGGGCACCGAAGAAGCGCACTTCCTTGTCTTCGACCAGACCGAGCGCGATTAACTCCTTGAAGGCCTTGCGGATCTTCGTAATCAGCGACCCACCTGCCATGGGCACCACAACGTTATCGGGCAGCCGCCAGCCAAGCTGTTCGGCGATCTCAAAGCCGACGGTCTTCGAACCTTCCGCGTAGTAGGGACGAAGGTTCACATTAACGAAGCCCCAATTGTAGCGGTCGGCAATCTGCGAGCAGAGTCGGTTAACGTGGTCATAGTTGCCGTCGATGCGGACCAGCTTTGCGCCATAGACCTGGGTGTTGAGTATCTTGGCCGGCTCTAGGTCGGCTGGCACAAAAATGTAGCTCTTGAGGCCGAGCCTCGCGGCTTGCGCGGCGACGGCGTTGGCAAGGTTACCGGTCGACGAGCATCCGACGGTATCGAAGCCGAAGATTTGCGCGTTCGCCAGCGCAACCGAGACGACGCGGTCTTTGAAGCTCAGCGTGGGCAGACAGACGGCGTCATTCTTAATGTAGAGATTGCTCGCGCCAATGCGCTCGGCGAGACGGGGCGCGTGCAGCAGAGGCGTCCATCCTGCGGGAGTCGGCGCGACGTAGTCGTCAGGCACGGGTAGCAACGCCTGATAGCGCCACATGCTGCTGGGTCCCTGGGCAATGGCCTCGCGGGTAAAGGTGTTGCGGGCAGCCTCGAGATCGCACTGTACCTCGAGAGGAGAGAAGCATTCATCGCAGATGGAAAGCGGCGCGTTGTTATACCGCTTGCCACATTCCCGACATCGCAATTCATAGGCGTGCGCCATGAAACCCTCGATTCCGAGAGCAGCGGCGGGACCCAGCGGAGATTTTCTCCTATGGGTACAAATGCACGGGCGCGCGTGACGAACTCAGTTACAACTTTCGGTACTACCGAACTACTGGGATTCAGCGAGATGCGATACAGCATGCACCCCGAATCTCATGTTCCCCGACCCGTTTCCGGATTCAGGAGAGAGTTGACACCGATGTCTTAGATTGCCTAAGCCGGTTGTCGTGGCGTCACAGGGCCCGTCCCTCAGCCACTCTTCATGAAATTCAGGCTCGCTCCTAAGAGCAAACTTGAATACCCATTAGATAACACAACCTCAGTGGCGTTGCAAGTGAGCTTCTTTCGAGGAGCAGTTTCAGTTTTCCCTCAGCGCTTCCGCGGGATCCACCTTCATCGCGCGCCGGGCCGGAAGATAGCTGGCGAACAGGGCGATGACGAGAAACATCAGCGGCATGAGAACGAAGGTCATCAGATCATGCGTGCCGACCTTGTACAGCATGCTTGAGATCAGTCTGGTCAGCAGAAGCGCCGCAGTCAGACCAATGACGATTCCGACAGCCGCCAGCATCAATCCTTGACGCACAACCAGGCGAAGGACGTGGGCGCGTTCTGCCCCGAGCGCCAGACGAATACCCAGCTCGCGCCGGCGCTCCGCCACCGAGTAAGCCAGTACGCCGTAAATTCCAACCGTCGCCAGCGCCGCCGCCGCAATGGAGAACACCCCAAGCAGCAGCATCGTAAAGCGTGGCTGCGCGCGGGAGGTGTCCATGAGCTCGTCCACCGTCTGAATATTGGTTACGGGTTGGTCAGAGTCCACCGCGGAGATCTGCGCATGCACAGCCGAGGCCATGCTTTGGGGCGGCACGGTCGTCTCTACTAGCAGATTCATGTTGCCCCAGGGCAACTGCGGGAACGGTATGTACACCTGCGCTTGCGGGTCCTGCGCCAAGCCTTGGTTCTTGACGTCGTCGCTCACGCCGACCACCTCAGCCGGCTGCGGCCAACGGCCAATGGCTACATGCTTGCCCACTGGATTCTGGTTGGGCCAGAAGCGGCGGGCGAAGGTTTCATTCACGATGACGACTTTGGGCGCGTGAGCATCATCGGCGGCGATGAACTCCCGTCCCTCACGCAGCGGAACTCGCATGGTCTGGAACCACTTCGGGCTGATGGCTTCGATATCGATAAACGGACGCTGCGGCAGAGGTACGTCCGGCTGGCCTTCCGGCAGCATCGGAGTGATCCTCTTCGAGCTCAGCGGCAGCGCAGCCGACATCGCCGCGCTGCGCACTCCGGGCAGCGCAGAGATGCGCCGAAGCAACTCGTCAAAGAACATGATCTGTTGTTCGGGTTTTGCATACTTCGCCGTCGACAACGACACATTCATGGTAAGCACCATGTGGGAATCAAATCCTGGATCGACGTGCAGCAGCCGCCCGAAGCTGCGCAGCAGCAGCCCCGCACCGATGAGCAGCAGCAATGAGAGCGCCACCTGACCTATGACGAGCAGACTTCTCATCTGCGCGCGCGTGTGACCTCCGGAGATGCCTCGGCCTTCATTGCGCAGTGTCGTGTTGAGATCAACCCGCGAAAGCTGAAGCGCCGGGAAGATTCCAAAGACGATTCCCGTGAGGAGCGAAACGATGAGCGTGAACAACAGCACACGCAGGTCGATGCCGATGGGAAGCCCCTCCGAAAGCTGGCTTGCTCCCCATGCGGTTAACGCTCGTGTTGCAGCCCAGCTCAGCCCCACACCGAAGACGCCGGCAATGAGCGCGAGGAGCATGCTTTCAGTAAGAAGTTGCCGCACGACTGTGCTGCGGCTTGCGCCGAGCGCCGTGCGTACCGCTATCTCTCTTCTACGAGCCAGCCCTCGTGAAAGCAGCAGGCTGGCCAGATTGGCGCAGGCAATCAGCAGCACCAGGGCAACCGCGCCCGACAGCATCAACAACTTTCCCCGCACGTCCGCCACAACAAGGTCGCGCAGCGGCGAGGCTGTCATCACCACGGCAGGATCGGCGTCGGGCGCCGTGGGATTCTGTTCTCGATACCCCTGGTTAAGCACCGTCAGTTCATCGCCGGCGCGTGCGAGCGTTGTGCCCGGCCGCAATCTCGCCAAAAAACCGAGATAGCCTACGCCCATACGCAGCCGCTGCGGCGTCATGAGTGACAACTCGAAGTAGCGGGGGGTCCAGATGTCGGTCTCGCCGAGAAAGGGAAACTGCACACCGCCAGGCAGTACGCCAACGATGGTGTGCGGCGTGTTATCGAGCGTTACAGCCTTGCCAATGATGTCGTGGTCGCCGCCAAAGCGCCCATGCCATAGTGAATCGCTGAGCATGACCACCGGCTGGCCTTCCGGACGGCCTTCCACTTCGGTGAACGCGCGGCCCAGTTGAGGCTGTACCCCGAGCGTGGAGAAAAAGTTGGGTGTCACCCGTCCGACCCGCGCCTGCATCGGCTCACCGTGCCCGGTCAGGTTCAGGTCGTCGGTTGTCCACGCGGCTACTGACTGAAATGACTGGTTGCGGTCGCGCACGAGCTCGTAACGCAGCAGCGTGCCGCCACGATCCGTGGTTTTGTCCTTAGCAACCAGACTCACAAGTTGCTGCGGATCGCGATAAGGAAGCGGCCGAAGCAACAGGGCGCTGGTCACGGTGAAGATGGCCGTGTTCGCGCCGATCCCCAGGGCGAGAGTGACAATCGCCGCGAGGGTGAATCCAGGGCTCTTGGTGAGCATGCGGGCTCCGAAGCGGAAGTCCCGAAGGAGAGCTTGCATTTATCGATTATAGCGGGCGAAAAGCTGGCGCTTGAAGGATAGGCCCCAGGTTAAGCGCCTTGCGTTTTGAAGTAAACCGCGTAGCGCTCGCCGGAAATTTTGTAGAGCGGGATGAGTTCGTGACGCTCGCTCGCGCTAGTCGTGGTGAAGGTGAGCGCGGCGCCGGTGGGCGCGATGACCGCCGTTACTTCGCTTGCGGCGAGTACGGGTGCGGGCGCGGGTTTGGGATCGCCAGACGGATGGATGTCCTTGCTAGTGGTATCGTACTGCATGGCGTGAGTGAGACCGACGCTGCCCATGCGTGCTGCTAGAACAATTGGCCCATACATCGCCGCCTGCAGGGTACGGTCGCCGGGCAAGGGGCTGGAGTGAAGTTGCATGGGAAGCGAGAGCTCCACGCGATCTCCTTCATGCCAAGTGCGCTTGAGCGTGAGATAGCTCGATGGCCGCGCAAAGACCGGCAGAGCTTCGCCGTTGATCTTCACTGTGCCGCCCTGCGTTACCCAGTACGGAATACGAAGCTGAAGTGCGAATTCCTTAGGGTTCGCGCTATGGATGGTGAGACGAGTTCCCTGCTCTTCGGGGAAAGTCGTTTCCTGACGAAGGGTGATTCCCTTCTGCTTCCAGTTCAATTCAGACGCGATAAAAAGGTTGACGTAAACGCTGTTGGCGTCATGGAAATAGATCGTATCGGCCAGCTTGGCGAATTCTTCGGCTCCCGTTCCCGTACAGCACCAGAACGATTGTGTAGGCGAGTTGAAGTATTTCCAGTAGCCGGCCGCGAGCGGAAGATAATACATCTTCAGTCCCTGCGAGTCCTGCGTGCCCAGGCGCGTGTTGAGAAGCACGCGCTCGTAGTAGTCCATCACGCGCGGGTCCGTCGTCCATCCGAAGATGTGGCGCGATAACTTCATCATGTTGTAGCCAACGCAGCACTCCTCGCTGTCGAGGGAAAGCTCGCCGCCCAGTTGTCCCGGATCGGTGCGCCAACCTTCGAAGTTACTGGTGCCCCCGGTCGCATAGGCGCGCTCGTTCACGACCTCTCCCCAGAAGTACTCGGCGATCTGCCGGTAACGGTCGTCGCCGCTAAGCTCGTAGCGGCGGGCTGCTCCAATCACCTTGGGCACGTGAGTATTCGCATGGAGGCCCTTCAGTTCATCGCGGTGTGCCGCGAGCGGGCCGAAGAACTGTTCCTGCTCAAAGCGATACGACAGCTCAAGATACCTGCGCTTCCCAGTGACCGCGTAGAGGTTCAGCAGGCCCTCCATGGTGCCGCCGTATTCCGTCTTGAGGATGCGAGCCATCTGGGCGTCGCTGATTCCTTCCGCCCAGTGGTCGATCCAGTTCGCGAGACCTTCGGCATTCGCCAGCGCCTGTTGATTGCCGCAATAGATGTACATATCAAGGTGCCCGGCTAGAATTTTGTGTAACGTGTAGAAGGGCGCCCAGACTGGTTGCTCTCTGCGCAGGCGGTCAAAAAAGTCTTCAGGATACGCGCTTAGATATCCGTTCGCATTCGCCGCCTGGCATTTGGCCAGTTCGGCGACGAGTGCATTTCCTTTGCCGCGGAGGGGCTCATCGCCGGTACTGGCATAGGTCAGCGCCACGGCGGAAAGATAGTGGCCGCCGTTAAAGTGGCCGCGCAGTTCGCAGTCGGGGGCTTCCCATCCGCCATAGGGCGTCCCTGGAGTCGGCAGACCGGCAGTCTTTCGAAAGCTCCACAACAGGCTGTCGTTATCAAGCGTGTGCAAATACGCACGATTGATCTCCTGCTGATCGTGAAAGAGGCCGGGAAGCAGGCGGACATCTGAAAGCGGGAAAGGCTCGGCTAGCCACGCTACTTGTTCATGCACTCCACGAGCAGATTCAGCCGCGGCGTCGGCGACGCGATCCTGCACAAAAGGATAGCGAGAAGCAAGAGAATAGCGAGAAGCAAGCAGCGCGGCTGCGGTAGCGGTTGATCCCGCGAGGAAATGTCGGCGTGTCAATCGGGTCGTAGGATCAGGGAGTGTCATAGGATCAAGTGCTCGGCAAATTGAAAGTGCTGCGCGAGAAACGTTCTCCGCCCCGCGAAAGTCATCATACCCGGGCACAAACACCGTGTCAGGGTTGCGCTTCTGTGTCTGGAAGTACGAGCAGTGTGAAGACGATGCCGATAACTGCGAACATGCGGAAGGCGGCATCCTGGCCGTTCCAGATCTTCGATTGCCACATCAGGAACCACTCGCCTCCCACGCTGATGAAGGCGACAAACCACAGCAGCATGCCGAGCGTCAGCGCGATGATCGAGAAGCGCTTGGCGGAATTGAAGGCTGCAGCTGGCTTACGAAGAGCACGCCCAAGTTGGACTACGCCGATCCATGTCAGGACCATGGTCACGACTTCCCAGCCGATGATGCCGTCATAAAAAGCTGTCTGTATAAGTGGCGGACGAATGGCGCGCCACATACCGTGGTTGCCAGGAAAGGTCGTGTCCATCAGCAGGACGTGG
>CAYVSQ010000153.1:0-4873 GCA_964453815.1 uncultured Acidobacteriaceae bacterium
GCTACGAGTTTGCGTGTTGCTTGCTGAGACTGTTCCATTTTCTCGGAAGAGCAAATAGAAAGATTGCGGCGGAGAAAAAGATAAGGCTACCGAGTATGTAGTCAGCAGTTTCCATGTGACGGGCAAGCGGTTCGAAGTTGAGCGCGACACGATAGCAAAGCACCAGCAAGCAAAGTCTAACCAGATTCAGCAGATAAGCGAGCATCACGCCCGACAAGAAATAAGCTCCGCGAAGCCACAACGGCATACGGTATAGATAGCCGACAATCAGGGTGAGGAAACCCATAGCCAACGCGCCGCGGAGACCATTACATCCGGGCGCAATGAACATTCCGAGTGCGGGCGAGAACATAAGGCGCAAATCGTCGACCGCCAGAGGAACGCCGATCCACTGTGCAAACGCGCGCGCCGTATGAGCGCCCACATACTGCAGGGGGAGATCAACCAGGTTGACTAAAAAAACAGGAGCAGGATTAAGAAATAACAGCAGGAAGATCGGGAAAAATGCTGCACGGTAGGCTTTGGATCCTGCAAAGAGCAACACCACGCCACTGACATAGAGAAACACCCGTATCCCATCCGGAAACAAAACCAGACCTACATCGCGATATAACAGAAGCGGTGCGCCCTGCCGCTTCATCAGCCAGGTAATTAGAAGAACAGCAGTACAAATGGCGAGTCCCCACCATGTACCTCTATGATCCCATCGCTGGCCCCGCCAGGCGCGTACAGTAAGAACAATTGAGACCGCTGGAATCAGTATGCCGATTGATGCCAGCCCATTTGTTGTCCACAACGTCCAGAGGCCGTGTGCCTCCGGGCCGAGCATCCACCAAAGACCGACGCCAGCCACCAGCACAATCGCTGACAGGAATCGCCAGTCTGGAGAGGCATCGTTTCGTGGCGCCTCAATCCAATCTGCCTGCCGACCTGGGAGAGTTGCCGGCGCAGCCATATTTACTTCGAATTTCTGCGCGACCGTATCCGGGACCAAACAACGTTGGCCCCCGCAGCTCCAAAACCGAGAAGGGCCATTACAACGGTCGGATCTTCGGGAGAATCGACGCAGCCGCTAATCTGTGCGAATGCCGATCTGCTTGTGAGGACAAAGAGAACAACCGCAATCAGAAGAAAAAGCGCTCTGCCGTTTGTGCGCATTTTTTGCTCCAAGAGGATCGTCGATAACTTCCAACCTTGGTTGCACGTAACAGACGAAATCGCAGGCCTTACATAACTGCGGGCCAGTATAGCCCACAATAAACGCGAATGCACTTGTTTTTGTGTTCTTGAAGTGAGACTATTCCTTCGCAGTCCGGGCATGTTTTCACCCGAGCTGCCATACCATCAGCCGTGCCGTATCAGTACGTCAGGCCCCGCAAGTTACGAAAGACGCATTGCAAAGGTTGTCATCGTCACTCCAAGAATCGCGGAGTGACGCATGCCAGTAACCTTCATCCCCCTGGAGGCCGTGACATGCGAATTCGTCGTTTTGTCTCGATCATTTTCCGGTTTGCCCTTTGCAGTTTAATCGGCGGGATCTTTCTCACAGAAACGGGCTGCGAAATGAACACCATGCGCACCTCGCCGTCGAGCAACACACCCACAGCTCTAACCGCCCGCGTTATGGGCGGCCGAAAGGCAGTTTCCGACTCGTCGGTGGTTCTCTACGAAGCCGGCACATCCGGTATGGGAAGCGGAGCAACGCAACTCGCCGCCACCACCAGCGACAGCGTGGGGAATTTCACCTTTGACTCTTTCTCCTGCATATACCCTAATTCGCAGCTGTACGTCACCGCCAGCGATGGCGATGCGGGTAATGGCCCCAACTCCAATATCCTACTCATCGCCATGCTTGGCCCTTGCAACAACCTACCCGGCTTTGTCGTCGTCAATGAGCTTTCTACAGTGGCCGCAGCGTACGCTTTCGCGCAATTCATGGATCCGCAGAATCCTGTGGATATTGGAACCGACGGCATTCCGGGCACCACCGAGTACATAGGCATGACCAATGCCGGGGCCATGCTCATCAACAATCTAGTCAACGTACCGGGGGGAGTGCCTGCGACCGTTATCGACACAAGCCCGAACTCTCCAGCGACTCTCAACACCCTTGCGGACATCCTTGTCTACTGCGTGAACTCACCCTCTCCATACACCAATTGCGACAACCTGTATTCGACGGTTGTGCCACCTTCGGGCGGCAGCGCCCCGGCGAATACGCTGCAGGCTGCCCTCGACATCGCCTTGAGCCCCGGCCAGAACCCTACGATTTACAGCTTGCTTTCTCAGGTGCCCGTGGCACTCCCTTACACGCCAACATTGACAGCCGCACCCAATGACTGGCTTCTGGCTTTGAAATTCATCCCGGGCGATATCAGCGTGCCTAGAGGCATGGCAATCGACCAGGCCGGGGACATCTGGGTTGCGAATGCGGGCACCAGCAGCATCACAGAGTTGAGCCCCCTAGGTGTCGAAATTTCCCCGTTCGGAGGCTACAAGCCGGCCGGCCTGGATGCCCCCGAAGAGCTCTTCTTCGACGCTTTGGGTAACATCTGGATAACAAACTACTCTGGCAACACAGTAGAAGCCATTAACAGCTTTGGCGCTGTCGTCGTCCCTGCTTTCGGCAACACGAGTTATAACCATCCGACAGGAATCGTAACTGATTCCTTCAACCAGGTGTGGACCACGAATAGCGGAGCGCAGAATCTTACCGTAAGCACAACGGCAGGCGATGTGTCCTTTTCGGTAAATCTTTTTGGCATTTACTTCCCAAATCGCATCACCGCCGACACAACGGTATCCCCGAACATCATGTGGGTTGCCAACTCCAGCACCGGCGGCGTTTCACGAATTGTGAACGACGGGACGTCCTTTTTGAGCGGAACGAGCGTTAGCGGCGGGGGGCAGGATGCCCAGCAGGGCATCACCATTGACCACAACGGCGACGTCTGGGTCTCGAATACCAGTGGAAGTGTCACGAAAATCCTCAACACGTCACCTCCCACAATCTCTCTCGGCTCGATCGCAGTTGGCGGAATCAACTCCTCGAGCTCTCCCTGGGGAATCACTGCCGACACCGCCAACAATGTCTGGGTAAACAACTTCGATACCAGCACAGTCACTGAGCTCGACAGCAACGGAAACGCGCTCAGCCCCGCTGGTGGCTTCACTGCGGGCGGACTTATCGCCTTCCCGCGGAATGGCATCGCCGTTGACCGCAGCGGCAACGTATGGGTTCTGGACGACGACTTTGCTCCTTTTCAAGCTCTAACGGTGCTGCTCGGGGCCGCAGCTCCGGTAGCGACGCCAAGGACAACAGGGAGGCCCATCGCCCCAGGTGCAGAAATCACGACGAACAATACCTTCCGTCTAAGGTGGAGGCCGCCACGGCACCCGCGGCGAGGCCCGGAACCAGTAGAAGACGGACAGCCTTTCACAGAGCCAGCAGCACCATAGCCGATGACGCGCACGAGTCCAAGACCAGTCGCATCTTGAGTGCTACGCTTAGCTGTTGCTTCTCGCTGCGCTCCAAAACCTGGTTCCAGTTGTTCACGTTCAGGAGTGTTGATCGGAGGGACCCGAATGATCCACGGGATCGCCGCTGAGCCGCCTCAACTGCACGCTGATATGCACTTCTCCGGTGGAGGGGAGGGCGGGAATGAGGCTAGAAAGAAACAGAATTTTGATTAGGCTGGCGATGGCGTGATTTGGACGTTGAATCCCAAGTTCTTGCGCAGGCGGTGGTATAGAGCATGGAAGTAGCTGTCCTTGGTGCGTGCGGCCGCCCAGGCGCATTGCACTAGAGTGGTCTTGAGCCACGGCGCACCTTTCTTTTGACGTGGCCGGCATTGGCCAGCACCAATTCGAACTCGCCGTCGGAGAGAATATGCCAGACCGGCTTCCAGTAGACGCCGGTGGCTTCCATGACGATATGCGTACAATCTTCCGTTGCAAGCCAATCGGAGAGGGCTATCAGTTCCTCCGTGGTTGTCTTGAACGTCTTAATTCCTGTCGTCGCCTTGCCGCTCCTCAAATGACGAACGCAGGCCACCGCCATCTCCTTGTGAATATCCAGACCAGCGCAATGCGGATGCAGAAGTTCCATCGCTCCTCCTCTGCGCCGCTGGCGTGGAGCCCCGATCGGAGAAATCTAGAAAGCGTGCTCCGGGGCGGTAAACTGCCCGTGGCGACAATCCGGGGTGCTCAAGGGGTTCCGGGTCCGACTGTTACACGGGCTGATGCGCACCAATCTCATACCGACCTCTATGCCCTCGACGCGGAAACACTCTACACCAACACGCTTGCACGTTTCATCTATCGAGGGTCGGAAACACCGGTGGGGGACTGTTACGAAACTCGTATCTCCCGCCTCCCAACCTTTGAATGGATCACTTCCGAGAAGCCGACATGCATTAAGACATCTGGTACAAATCTGGGTCACTGAGCCGATAAGCGATTAATCGCTTATCGTGCCCTACGTCTCCTGTAGATGGCCGTTTCGTGGTCACTCTCATTCCGTTTGGGTGCGCGAGTAACCGGCAGTGTGATCGCTCACCCTTTCCGAACAGTGAGCGATTGCGCTCACCACTTGCGGTTTGGCCCTCATTCGGAGGCAGGAAGTGTCCCCCGCTGGCTTCCTCCGCGCTTGAGGGTGGAGGCTGGACTTCTCGAAAGCTGAAACTACGCGTTGCAAATTCTTTGAGACTGTGAGACGATTCTTATCGGATTTCGATAAGAGACCGGCACGGGCCAAGAATTCAGTGCGCAAGACGGCCATCGGCCTGCTTCCGGGAAGAACTAAGGAGGTATCTGTGTTCAAGCGAATTCTCGAAATCCTTCCGGCAGTTTGTTTGACGACGTGCATGGCATG
>CAYVSQ010000154.1:0-10529 GCA_964453815.1 uncultured Acidobacteriaceae bacterium
CGCTAGTTTTGTTATAGCTGGCTGGGAGAAATGGTCGGCCAAGTATTATTGGTGATTCACTGAGATTTCTGAAGAACGAGTATAAGGCGCCCGTTCCGCGATTAGTGAAAGGGTGGGCCACATAGCCCATTCTTCCACAGCCGCTTTTGATGGGTTTCCCCCACCCAAGCAAAGGGAGCTTGAGTGGCCACCCTCCCCGATTCGAGCAATGGACTTCAGTATGCCAGAGCTACTCCATCGGCTCGCATCTCAGTGGCGGCGGCGTACACACGATCCGAGCCGCTCATGCGATGCTCGATGCATTCGTAGCGTCCGTACCCGCCATCCGAGGCACCCATCGGCCAGCCAAGATCGACCAGCGCGCGACGCGACGCTTCGGGAACTCCCGATTCCAGGCGAAGAACTCCCTTGGGTCCCAGGTTCGGGGGATCTTCTCCCATGCTTTGAGACGACCCTTCGTGGTGCCACCGAGGGCTGTCGCCAGCGGCTTGGATATCCAGACCGTAGTCGACCCGGTTGATGATGATCTGGGCTTGGCCCTGCGGCTGCATGTCACCACCCATGACGCCGAAGGACATCCAGGGCTTATCTTCTCTGGTCGCAAATCCGGGAATGATGGTCTGGAAGGGCCGTTTTCCCGGTTGGAAGATGTTCGGGTGGTCATCCACCAGTGAAAACAGCTGGCCGCGATCCTGAAACATGAAACCCAGGCCGTCGGCGACGAGGCCTGAGCCCATTCCGCGGAAGTTCGACTGGATCATCGAAACCATCATGCCGTCCACATCCGACACGGTGAAGTAGGTGGTGTCCCCCTGGCTTGGAGCGTGGCCAGGGAAGACCGGAGTCAGGATCTGGTCGGGCCGAATCAACTTAGCGCGCTCCGCGGCGTAGCTTTTCGAGTTCAGCCACTCGATGGGAATTTTGGCAAAGTGCGGGTCAGCGTAATAGCGGGCGCGGTCTTCGTAGGCCAGGCGCTTGGCTTCCACCTGCATGTGGATCGATGATGGAGACTGGAAGCCCAAATTGCGAAGATCGAAGTTCTCCAGAATATTCAGGATCTGCAGCGTTGCCAGTCCCTGGGTATTCGCAGCCATGCCGTAGACTTCAACGCCGCGATAGGAGGTGACGAGCGGGTCGAGCCATTCTGCATGCTGATTGCGCAGGTCGTCGTGCGAGAGCCATCCGCCGATGCGCTTGAAGTAGGCATCGATGGTGTGGGCGATGGGCCCATCGTAAAAGACATCTCGTCCGCCCTCGGCGATCATGCGGTAGGTATGTGCGAGATCGGGATTGCGGAAGACATCGCCTTCAATGGGCGCCTGGCCGGATGGCGCATAGGTGTGCATCGCATTGGCCGTCTCCTCGACGCCGGAGTTTGGCCGCGTGAAGATGGCCATGTTGCGCTTGATGTAGAAGCCGATGACCTGCGGCACCGGCACTCCTGTTTCGGCGAGATGGATTGCGGGTTGAAAGAGTTCCGACCACTTCAGCCGGCCATAGCGCTGGTGCATCGTCCACCAGGCATCGAGAGCGCCAGGGGTAGAAACGGAGATCGCTCCCAGAGCCGGGACCGCGCCATTTTTGGAGCGGGCACGCACAGTCTCAAGGGTCAGCGACTGTGGAGAGCGCCCTGATCCCGCCAGGCTCACCACTTTGCTCAGCTTCGGGTCCCAGATCATTGCGAAGCAATCGCCCCCCAGACCGGAGCTGGTCGGCTCCAGAAAGCCCAGGCAGGCATTGGCGGCGATGGCTGCATCCACGGCGGAACCACCGCGCTTCAATATTTCGATCGCGGTGAGAGTGGCAAGCGGATGCGCGGTTCCGGCCGCGCCTGAACACCCCATCGCCGAGGATCGGGTAGCGAAGCTTGCACCGGAAATTCGATCTCCAGTGTGCACATCGGGCCGGGTAAATCGTTCTGCGCCCGCAGGCTGGAACTTCGGGAGCTGTAGCTCCGCGTCAGGGGGTTGCAATGAAGGACCATTCTGCTGGAAGGCCGCGGCGTCGCGGGGCAGAGATAGCGTGCCCGCTGCAGCAAGTGGAAGGCTGGCAATGAAAGAGCGACGACGCAATGGATCCTCCTGAACAACATAACTGTGACGGTTAGGATAAGGGTGACGGCTGGATCGTAATTCGCAGGCTTTGTGATTCGTACCCAGATCAGCGTAAACCAACTATGCAATTTATTGCTCAAAGCGATTCATCATGCTGGATCTGATAACGTGCGATAACCCGTTAGTAAGTCCAGCGGATAGGGCCGTATTTCCCACAATAAGTACGCTATTTTCCACACCGAAAAATTTGTAACAGCCACTAGATTTTTTTCAGATCCCGGGTATTATTTAAATCAACGGAAGAGAGATCTTCCAGAAGGAGAGAGTAGACAAGGAGCTATCGAGAGAACCGGCAACGGGACTCAACGAAGCGTTCGGGCAACTGGATGCTTTGGGATGGAACCAGGGAAACTCTTACAGCGGATGTAGCTACGGGAGAGTATGGGAAGCGCGGGTCGAAAGGCTCGCAGAACCCGATGATTCCGAGGTGATAGTCGGCTGTGATCTGGAAACCGAACCAGATCTTCAAAAAATCGGAAAAGGAGGGGCGAGGTCCCGAAAGGGAAATCGCCCCTTCGCTTTTTTTTGCGATATCGATGCTGATATGGAATTTGGTTTCTACAAACGGCACCGGGTCGCTAACCAATCTGATCGACTGCAGACCGTTTTTGATATTGGGTGGGGGAATAGCCGACGATGGATCGGAAATCGTTGATGAGGTGCGCCTGGTCGAAGTAGCCGAGCTCCAGCGCGAGTTGGGAGTAATCAACCTGTTCGCCAGAATTGAATCTTTCGACGAGGTCGTGCAGACGATAGCGGCGGATGACCCACTTGGGATTGACTCCGACATACTCGTTGAAGAGGCGCTGGAGCGACCGTTTGCCGATGCCGGTGCGGCTCACGAGATCGTCGACCGTCTTGATATCGGATTCGGCGAGGATGCGATTGACGAGCTGGCCGGCTAAGGCCATCGTCTCGTCGGGCGCGGGTGTGAGCGCGCGGAAGAAGGCATTGGCGGCTTCGACCTTCTCGTCTTCGGCACAGGACGACACCAGGACAGCCTCCAGCGCGGCCACGTCGTTACCGAAGATGCTGCGCACGGGTATGGTCCGATTGGCGAGCGAGGATACGGGAGCCTTGAGTAAGGGGCGGAAGCCTCCGGGGGTGAATTTGACGCCAAACACATGCGACTGGCCTTCGAGAACACGCGTGAATTTGGCTGTGGGGACCCCTGCGACGGTTGAGCCGCCGGGCTCGAAGATGGCATGCACGTTGGGATGGGGGAGCGTCTCGGGCAGGTGCGGCGGAAGGCCGCGAAGATCCCAGCTCACCATCCAATAGTGTGCGATGCAGTGCGCCAGCTGGGGCGATGAACTGCGACGCGCGTGCCGGAACTGGCCAGCTGCAGGGGGAGACTTTAGAACTCCGCGGGCCGGGCCGGCGGAGGGATCGAAGACTATCTGTATGTTGTCTTCCGGCATCTGTCGCGTTTCTCCAATCATGGCGGCTAAGCTTTCCTTATATTCGCTTTGAGGACAAATCAGCATGACTGAATTACTGATTCGCAAATCCATCGACGTGGACGCCCCGGTCGAAACTCTCTGGAAGATTCTGACCGATCCTGAATTTATCCGGCAGTATATGTTTGGCTGCAATGCCGAGACGGACTGGAGGCCGGGCTCCCCACTGCTGTGGAGGGGCGCGGCGGATGGGGTGGTCTATGTGAAGGGCCATGTTGTCGAAGTGGACTCGCCTCGTCATCTCGCGTACACGATCTTTGACCCCAACTCGAAGCTCGCGGACATACCGGCGAACTATCTCACGATGAGCTACGACCTGAAGGGACGCGGTAATTATGGATCGATTCTGGAGATTACTCAGGGAGACTTCGCTACCGTCGAGGATGGCCAGAATCGGTATCAGCACTCACGCGACGGGGATGACTCGGTGCTGCAGGAAATCAAGAAGCTAGCGGAAGCGCAGGCCTTGGCGAAATAAACTTCAGGATGAGTTGCCATGGTTCCATCCTTGCGCAAACTTCGCCCTTCGGCTCCGCTCAGGGCAGGCTTTGGATGGGGTACTCCGGCAGCATGTTTAGTCGTAGCGGTCCCTAGTCATAACGTTCAAAGATGATCTGCTTGCGCTGCCATCCGTATTCCATGAGGCGTGCACGGTTGGCCGAGACCATGTTATTGAGGCCGCAGATGTAGGCGTGGATGTCGAAGCCCGCGCCATCGGCGGTCGTGGGGGCGGGCGCGGAATGATTTTCTGACGCACGGCGCATGACGATCTGGGCGACATGGTCCTGGACATAGCCGCGCAGACCCTCCCAGCCTTCTTCGGGGCGGCTGAGCGTGGAGAGGTAATGGAAGTTGTGCCGCTCGGCGGCGACCTTCTCGAAGTATTTCCGATAATAGATCCCGGTCTCATGACGGGTGCCGTAGACGAGCCAAAAATTGCGCCCCTCGCTGCGGTCCGCTCCATTTTCAGGAAAGAGATACTGGACGATTCCGAAGATGGGGGCGATGCCGGTTCCGGTGGCGATCATGATGCCGTCGGTGAGCGGGTGGCGCAGGGTGAAGAAGCCGTGCGGTCCGTGAAATTGAATGGTCTGGCCGATTTCCAGATCGCAGAGCAGATTGGAAAAATAGCCATCCTCTACACGATTTACACACAAGTCGAGCGTGTTTGCGCGGGGCGCAGAGGCAATGGAGTATGCGCGTGTCTGCGTTTTTCCTCCGTGGTCGACTGCGACGCAAGAGATGAACTGACCCGGCACGAAGTCGAAATGCGAAAGCTCATCGATGGCGAATTCGAGGTGATAGCACTGCGCGGGGTCGGAAAGCAATAACTTTTGCTGAAGCCGGGCGGTAAGGAGCTGTCTATCCAAAGTTTGAACTCTTTTCCTTTCAAAAATTATCGCCCGTGCCCCATAGGGACAGCAATCAACCCCTCAAACTGAGCGGACACCCAGATTCCCCAGGAGCCCTACAGATATACTCGATCTGAATTCCCGAACGACTTTATGAGCGTACAGCCGCAAAAGTACACCCGGAATAATCCCTACATCTCACGCATGCTCGTCAATGGGTTGATGACGTTGGCCGGCTCAGAAAAAGAAACACGCCATATCGAGCTGGAGCTTGAGCCAGGGATGGAATATACGCCTGGCGACGCAGTTGGCATCGTGCCTGAGAACCGTCCCTCAGAGGTAGCCGAGGTGCTTGCACAGCTAAATTTCAACGGCGACGAGCGCGTATTGGATCACTACAAAGTCGAGATCAGCCTTGAGGAAGCGCTGCGTACTCGCCTGGCTATCGGCAAGCTCACCCGCAGTGCTGTGAATGCCTATGCGAAAATCGCTTCGGAGTCGGTGCCGGGACTCGAGGCGCTGAAATCATTGGCTATGCCGGATAACCGTTCTTTAGCAGAGGAATACATCTGGGGCCGTGAGTTTATCGATCTGATTACGGAATATCCGGGCGGAATTACGCAGCCACAACAGTTATTTACGGTGCTGGCGAGGCTTACTCCTCGGATGTATTCGATTGCGTCATCGCAATCCCTGGTGAAGGATGCCGTGCATACGATCGTGCGCGTTGTTTACTACACGAGCCATCAACGTGACCGACAGGGGCTGTGCTCCGGGCATCTTGGAGAACGCGCGCCGGAAGGGTCCACCATGCCGATCTTTTTGCATTCGAACAACAATTTCCGCCTTCCGGAAAATACTGACACACCGGTTATCATGATCGGCCCGGGTACCGGAATCGCGCCGTTCCGTGCGTTTTTGCAGCACCGCAAGGCGCATGGCCACAAGGGCGAGAACTGGCTATTCTTTGGCGAGCAGCGCCGCGCTTCGGATTTTCTTTATCGTGAAGATCTGGAAGGGATGTTCAAAGACGGCATTCTGACACGGTTCGATACGGCTTTTTCTCGCGACCAATCGCACAAAATCTACGTGCAAGATCGTATGCGCGAGAATGCCGCTGACCTATACGATTGGCTTGAGCGCGGGGCGCATTTTTATGTGTGCGGTGACGCTAATCGCATGGCGAAAGATGTGGAGACCGCGCTCCTTGACGCCATTGCCAATGGACGGAACTGTTCGCCGGATGCAGCGCAGGAGTATCTCACCAGCATGAAGAAAGCGAGACGGTACCAGACGGATGTTTACTAGGCCTGCGGGATTATTCAACGGTTACTGATTTTGCCAAATTTCGGGGCTGGTCGACATCACAGCCGCGGCGGACGGCAATGTGGTAGGCGAGCAGTTGCAGCGGGATCACGTCGAGTACCGGAAGCAGCAGTTCGGACGCCGGTGGAACGTAGAGAACGTGGTCGACTAACTGCCTGATATGTTCGTCGCCTTCGATGGCGACGGCGATGACTTTGCCGGAACGGGCGGTCACTTCCTGAATATTTGACAGCGTTTTTTCGTAGCGGAGGACTGAGTCGCGATTGCTGTCGTCTTTCGTGGCGAGAACGACGACGGGCAGCGTTTCGTCGATCAGGGCATTGGGCCCGTGCTTCATTTCGCCCGCCGGATAGCCTTCGGCATGGATGTAGGAGATCTCTTTGAGCTTGAGCGCGCCCTCGAGCGCCATGGGGTAGTGGATGCCGCGCCCGAGGTAGAGAAAGTCGCGGGCGTTCGAGTAAATCTTCGCGAGCTGTTCGCACACGGGGTCGGCGATGCGGAGGCTCTCTTCGACCTTGCCGGGCAGAAGGCTGAGGGATTCTACAAGGTTGAGACTCTCCTCGACGGTGACGGTTTCGCGTTTCTGGGCGAGATGCAAGGCGAAGAGGAAGAGCGCGACGATCTGGGCGGTGAAGGCCTTGGTGGAGGCGACGCCAATCTCCGGGCCAGCGTGGGTGTAGATGGTTCCGTGGGCCTCGCGGGCGATCATGGCGCCGACGACGTTGCAGATGGCGATGGTCTGCGAACCCTTGGCGATCATTTCGCGCTGGGCGGCGATGGTGTCGGCGGTCTCGCCGGATTGGGTGATGAGCAGGCCGAGCGCGGCGGGATCGGCGATGGGATCGCGGTAGCGGTATTCACTGGCGTAGTCCACTTCAACCGGCAGGCGTGCGAGGCGCTCGATCATAAACTTTCCCGCCGTGGCGGCGTGCCAGCTTGTTCCGCAGGCGGCGATGTTGATCCTGGACGCACGGCGGAATGCATCGTCGGAGACTTTCATCTCATCGAGGAAGACTTTGCCGGTGTCGAGCGAGATGCGGCCGAGGGTGGTGTCGCGGATGGCGCGCGGCTGCTCAAAGATTTCCTTGAGCATGAAGTGCTTGTAGCCGCCCTTTTCCGCCTGGATGGGGTCCCACAGGATGCGCTGCAAGGGGCGCTCGACGCGATTGCCGTAAAGATCGGTGAGCTCGACTCCGGAGGGAGTGAGGATGGCCACGTCCCCGTCAGCGAGGAAGTAGAGATCGCGGGTGTGGTGGAGAATGCCGGGCACGTCGGAGGCGACGAAGTATTCACCTTCTCCGATGCCGATGACGGCCGGCGGGCCGTTGCGCGCGGAGACGATTTTGTCAGGTTCGTCGGCAGAGATGACGCTGATGGCATAGGCTCCGGTGAGACGGCGCGCGGCTTGGCGCACGCCGTCCTCGAGCGACATGGTCTTGCCGGAGGTCGCGGCGGAGTCGATCTCTTGCTCGATGAGATGAGCGATGATTTCTGTATCTGTCTCGGTTACAAACTTGTGGCCTTCGAGGGCGAGCTCGTGCTTGAGAGCGAGATAGTTTTCAACAATGCCGTTGTGGACGACGACGATGCGGCCGGTGCAGTCGCGGTGGGGGTGGGCATTTTCTTCGGTTGGGCGGCCGTGCGTGGCCCAGCGGGTGTGACCGACGCCGTAGGTTCCGCTGAGGGGACGCTCGCGGATGACTTCTTCGAGATTGCGCAGTTTGCCGGGGGCGCGGCGCAGTTGGAGACCGTCTCCGTTACCGCCTACGGCGATACCGGCGGAGTCATAACCGCGGTATTCGAGGCGGCGAAGGCCCTCGATGATGAGGGGGACAACCTGCTTCGTGCCAACATAGCCGACGATCCCGCACATAGGATTCAATTATATGGATGCGGACGGCTAGTCGCCTTCTTCGAGGTGGAAAGTAAATTCTTCGATCACCGGATTGGTGAGGACTTCGCGCGCGATACGCTCAATCTCTGCGCGGGCAGCGTCGTCGTCGATCTGGTCGCTGAGCTTCAGCACGAAGTATTTTCCTTGGCGGATATCTTCGATTCCCTGGTATTGCATCTTCTTTAGTGCATTGTGGATAGCCTGCCCCTGCGGATCGAGGACAGTTTGCTTGAGAGTTACGTAGACATGAGCCTTCATCGTGCCCGATTATAAACTCAGACACTGCCCGCTACGCACAGGGAAGGCCTGCGCTGGCTATCTTTAAAGACAGGAAACTCATGGTCAACTATCTGGAACTGCCGATTGGCGACAGGATGCCCGAAGTCGTCGAAGCGGTGATTGAGATTCCCGCCGAGGGGATCAACAAATATGAGTACGACAAGAAGCTGCACGTCTTTCGGTTGGACCGCAATCTTTACTCGCCGGTCCATTATCCGGGAGACTACGGGTTTATTCCTTCAACATTGAGCGACGACGGCGACCCGCTGGACGTGCTGGTTCTGGTGGATGCGGCAAGCTTTCCGGGTTGCGTGATGCAGGTGCGTCCCATTGGCCTGCTGGAGATGCTGGACCAAGGCATACTGGACGAGAAAGTGCTGGCCGTTGGGAAGAACAATCCCCGGTACACGGATGTGTGGAACTATTCGGAGATTTATCCGCATATGCTGAAGGAAATCACTCACTTCTTCTCCATTTACAAGGATCTTGAAGGCAAGCGCGTGGAGATCCACGGATGGCATGACGCGGCATACGCACGGGACCGGGTGATACGGTCCGCGGCTAACTTTAAAGAAACCAAAGCGGCGCAGAAAGAAGGCCTAATCACCCGATGAGGCGGCCTGCAGCCCTTTGGGGACAGCGGGCCCGGACCAGGCGCCGCGCGAAATCCAGTAGAAAACGGGTCCGGCAAGGGCCACCAGGAGCCCGAAGAGAAGGGCGGGCATATGCGCCATGCGCTCGTCTCGCGCCGAGAAAGCGGCGTAGATGATGAGCGCGGTGGGCATTACCCCAAGCGCAATAGCGGTCGCGAGATTGCCCGCACGGAAGGGGCGGGCAAGGTTGGGTTCGCGCAGACGCAGCACCACGAGCGCGACGAATTCCAGGATGAGGCTGCCGCCGTAGAGCATCAGGTCGATCGAGATGAGCCGTTCGAAGCTGAACTGGAGCGCCAGAGCCCAGGCAGTGGCGCAAACCAGCACCGCAACCCAGGGCACTCCCTTGCGATTACGGCGGCTCATGGACGGCGGGAGCATGCCGTCCTCGGCAAGCGCCACAGGCAAACGCGCGTAGGACATCGTGAGAGCGTTGAACATGCCCAGGCCGGTGAGGGCCCCTCCGAGTACGATGGCGACTCCAAGCCAGTGGCCAGCAAGCACTGTTGCCGCATCGGCCCAGGATCCGGTGGTAAACTGCGTGATCGTCACGCCGGCGAAGCCGATGGCGACCAGCGGAATGACATAAGTGATGGTCACGGCGGCTACGCTCAGGAACATGGCGCGGGAGTAATTGCGCTGTGGATTGTCGACTTCCCTGGCCACCGTCGAGGCGTTGTCCCAGCCCATGTAATTCCACAGGGCTACAAGGATTGCAGTCGAGAGGCCTGCGCCGTTTGTTTTAGTCGATGTCCACACGGTGTTCGCGTGTAGATGATGCCAGCCATGCCATGCGGCCGCGGCAACCAGGACGACGAAAGGCGAAAGCAGGAGGACGAACAAGCCGATGGAGCCTTCTCCGACAGCCGGCGCGCCACGCAGATTCCACAGACAACAGAGAGCGATCAGAGCGAGTTCCCAGAGGGTTCCGCGCGAACCCGCAGTCCATGCGGGAAAAAGCCTGCCGAGGTAGAGCACAAAAATGGTGGGATAAATGGCCATGTCAAAAATGCTGGCCGTGAGCGAAAGCCACGCTTCCTGGTATCCCCAGAATGGGCCAAGGGCGCGCCGCACCCAAACGTAGAAGCCGCCTTCGGCGGGGATGGCGCTGGCCAGCTCACCGATCATAAGTGCGGTGGGAAGACTCCAGATGAGGGGGACAATAAGGAGAATGGCGAGAGCCTTGAGATAACCGGCTCCGCCCAGGATGTCTTCAATACCGTAGGGGCCGCCGGCCACCATGAAGTAGGTAGCGGCGGCGAGCGGCACGAGACGCAGGCTGCGGCGCGCCTTCGCGGTCTGTGCGGCGGATTGTGATAACCGTGTGACCTCGGTGGTCCCCAGTGGATAAAGGTTATCGCGAAATGGGACCCACCCGATTGAAGAATCACCCAAGAACACAAGAAAGCCCCGCCAACGATGGCGGGGCTTTCTTGTTGACTCCGTTAAGA
>CAYVSQ010000155.1:0-7317 GCA_964453815.1 uncultured Acidobacteriaceae bacterium
TCCTTTCTAGCACTGAGGCTCGTATTGATCATCCGATATCAATTCCGAGCGAGTCCCGCAACTGGTTTGCTGTGAACTCAAAATGGTTTGTGAATCTGATGAAGATGTTCGAAAGATGCGGCTCCGCTACGCCCCCGGTTGTGTTGCGGGCATTCCGATGTCGCGGTGGCAAGATCCTGTGACTAGATCACCGTCAAGACCGATGCTACCGTCCGAGTATATGGTTTCTCTTCGACGCGCGGGTCCAAGCGATGCTCAAAAGATCGGCGCAGCATTTGATGCTGCCATTCGCGAAGCCTGGGCCGGCCTCTGGGTGTTCCAGGACTCTCAAGTTCCGACTCCTTAGACTCTTTGAGCGCCCACTTTAAATCCTCGTTCCAAGACAATACAACGATGGCGCATGTCGAACCACTTAAGGTTCTGACCCCGACCCTCGTTGCGCGATTTGTCCAACTATCGCGAGGGACACGGTGTCCTGATTCATCGGGCCGCAAGGGGAATGGATAAGCATGAAGCGTTGACAGTTAGCCGCGTGGAATCTGATGCAATCGTAGCCCGCAGTGTGCGCGGCGAGGAAAGGACATTCACTCCATCGCAAACGCGTTCCTTGTTGTCCATGAGCAGCGATTTTGCGCACTCCGATTCAGGGAATCGAACCGGGCGTTGCGCGACACGAATTCGGCATTGATCGCGATATGGGTCTGAGATTGTGATCACAGTGCGAAAGGATCGCAACGCCGTTTGTAAACTATACCCATCGTGGGTATAAAAAAGGCAGGCAATAGGGGATTCTGAGCACGCGGCATGGTTCCAATTCGTCGAAGCGCCTCCTTTTACGCGATTCCGGGAAGATTATCTCAATGATGATGGATTCGCCGAATTGCAGAATTATTTGGCGAAGAACCCCGAGGCGGGAGACATGGTGCCAAGTGCAGGAGGCATTTGCAAGTTGCGCTGGAAGGATCGTCGCCGCGGCAAGGGCAGGCGCGGCGGACTACGGGTTATTTACTACTGCTTTCTCTCCTAACAGGAAGTTTGACTGCTGACGCTGTGCGACAAAGACGAGGCCGCTGACTTGACGAAAGACGAGAGGGAGCAACTGAGACGAGTACTCGAAGCGGAACGAGCCGCGCGAAAGGTCAGGAACAGAAAATGAAGAAGCAGAATGCAACCAAGCGGAATCTGTTTGCTGAACTGATGGAAGGTGTGGATGCGATGAAGGCCCAGCGCGAGGATAAGGTCACGCTTCGCACGCACACCGTAGCGGCTCCTGAGATCAAAGCGTCTCCGGGAGCAGAGTTCTTCGTAGCTGCTCGGGAGAAGTTCAACGTTTCTCGCGCAGTATGGGCCAACATGCTGCGGGTCAGCGCGCGCACGGTGGAGAAATGGGAGCAGGGTGGGCAGGTAAGCCCGTTGGCGGCCACATTTGTTGAGCTCGTCACTCAGTACCCGGATACCATCGAGCGCTTGCAGACGCTTCCTCGGCGCGCTTCGCGCTCTTCGCGCAGGTCCAGACTGTCCATTACTGCGCGGAATTCAGCCTCGCAATCCACGGCAAATCCATCGCGTTCTGGTGGTCGAACAAAGAAGAGCGTGCCGGTCAAAAGGTCAGCTGCGGCTGTCTGAGAGAAGAGATTCGCCGGTCTGCACGCAGCCTGCTTTGATACCGTGTTTACTTCGGCGTCAGAAAGATGTGTGAGTTAACAAACAACGTCTTGACGCCGAAGTGGCGTTTCCCCATCTCGTCGAAAGGCGCATCCAGGGCGGGCACAGCACTCGCGAGCACGATTCCTTCAAGATGTTCGATTTTGGCTACAGACAAAAACAGATCGCCGATCAGAACGCTCCAATCACGAGCGTTATGGTTGTGAACGGTAGGAACATTCCACCGGCCGACAAGGTCCGATCCTCGAAACGCGCCAATTTTGACGCTGCTGTTCCCGACATCGAGAGAGATTTCTTTCCACCGTTAAAATAACTCCAGCCGGAACAACGTACTCGATTGCTTCTTTTGGAAGGCGCACCCAAAAGTACAAGGACAGAGAGGGACTTGGTGAGAGTCGCGACGTTCAACATTAACAACATCAATAAGCGGCTTGATAACCTCTTGGCTTGGTTAGCCAGGGCTGAGCCAGACGTGGTTAGTCTCCAAGAGCTTAAGGCGGAGCAGGGAGCCTTTCCCGCGAGTGCCCTTCGGACTCTCGGATACGAAGCAGTCTGGCAGGGGGAGCGGTCCTGGAACGGCGTGGCCATTCTTGCGCGAAACCACGCTCCCGTGTTGACCTGCGTAAGCTTGCCGGGAAATCCTGAAGACCACCAAGCCCGCTACATCGAAGCGGCTGTTCAGGGAGTTCTGATCACCTCCATCTACCTTCCCAATGGGAATCCGCAGCCTGGACCGAAATTCAACTACAAGCTCGCCTGGTTTGAGCGCCTCATTGCCCATGCCGCCGAACTCATGGCGAGCGGTGCCCCCGTCGTTTTGGCCGGTGATTACAACGTCGTGCCGACACCGCAGGACATCTATCCGACTCGCTCGCTGGATAACAACGCGTTGATCCAACCCGAAAGCCGGCAAGCCTTTGCGCGTTTGCTGGCTCAAGGCTGGACCGACGCGATGCGGAGGCTGCATCCGGATGGGCCGCTCTGGACATTCTGGGATTACAAATTTGAACGGTGGCCGAAGGACAAAGGCATGCGACTCGATCACTTTTTGCTCTCGCCGAAGGTGGCGGACCGGCTCGTGGGCGGTGGTGTAGACCGATGGGCGCGTGGGCAGATAAACGCCAGCGACCATGCGCCAACATGGATAATGCTCGATCTTTAGTCAGAGCGGGGGTGAGCGACTTTCTGTTGGCTCACATTGCTGCCGTCACCACTCTTCAATCTGCGGAAGATGATCGAGGATAAGATCGTGAACCCGCCAAGAACGAGGAGTGCCGCGTGAATGGCGTGAATCATTTCCGGCGAGTTGGTATGAACGTGATCGGGAATGAAAACTGCGGTGGCAAAGCCCCGCCGACGCAACGCCGAAACGTATAGACATTTGCTGCATTGTGCTGGCGACACATGAGCGCATCCAGCTCTCTTCAGCTAAGCAATGAGCGCTACGTCAAGCCTCGATGGACAATGCCCACAGATTATCCAAGAGTGGCCGCTGTTCTTCGCGGATGAACCTCCGCGCTTCCTCGATGGAGAACCAGCGGCCACGGTCGACTTCAGGAATTTCGAGACGACGCCCGGAGCGCGGAGGCCATTCGATCTCACACGTATTGCTTTTCAAATTGGCCGGATTGCAATCGCCTTCGAATGCCCAGGCCGTTACGCGTTTGCCACTTTTCTGTTTGATCGTACCCAGATTCAGGAATTCTCCGGTTGCGGTAAAACCGGTCTCCTCTTCAAACTCGCGCTGGGCGGCGGCAAGTGGATCTTCGTCGTCCTCGTATTCCCCTTTTGGAGCGGTCCACGCCCCTTCATCTTTCTTGGCCCAGATCGGCCCTCCAGGATGCACGAGAAACACTTCCAACTCATCCTTCAGGCGACGAAACATGATGAGACCCGCACTGCGCTTCGGCATACCTGATTATTCCGTATCGAAGAGACTTATTTGTGAGTCGACCGGTGTAAGGTGCTTCAAAGGAGCGTGCCTATGCCGACAGCAGCTCAGGAGAGCGCGGCACCATTTTGTTCCGAAAGGCCGAACCTTGAAAGCGACGTACATTAGACGTACACCGTAGATGGCTAGGCTGAGCACCGCGAAAGAGGGCGCTGTGAAGGTTCTCAAAATTGTCAGTTTTTTTTGTTTAATGTCGGCCAATCTGCTCGCACAAACAAAGGGTCCCTCATCTCTGTTCCCGTCCTACATGGGCGACGCCTTTGACTTCGCTACATTCACTCGATTCGATGCAATGGCTCCTCCCAAGAGTCTGATTTACCAATCCAATGGATTCATCGCCCTGCAGGAGTCTGGATTCGGAGGGCAGCGAATCATCGTTCCAGTGGCCGGCCCAACGGCTCCAGTCAACGAAGGAGAACGCCTTGAGGCTCTGGATCTAGCGGCACCGACGTTTGTAGATGAATCCGGTCAGACTTTCAGTCTCAGTGACAATTCAGCAAAATACAGTCTCACCTACTTTGCGGATCGGACTATCTATCGGGCAACATTCGACAATGGACTCCAAGTCTCGCTGACGGTCTATCCCGTTTATGGAAAGCCGGCAGCCGTCTTGCGGATCGTTGTTGTGCACTCGCCCAAGCCAGTTCGCGTGACAGTCCAACCTAGAGGACTCGGCTTTCAAATTGTTCCCGGTTCGAAGCCGCACTCTCTGAATTATGGCGACTCGAAGTGGCCCTACCGCCTGTTGCTTGCAGCAGATTCGCAAGCTGCCGTTCAGAACGGGCAATTCCAATGGGAATTCAGTGCCGGCGGCTCCGCCGCGCTGATGATTACTTTGGGCGGAAACGAGCGTGAAGCTGAACTGAGCCTCGCTGACTTGCGCTCGTCTCCCGATCTTCTTGATGCAGAAACTCACCGCTTGTGGAATGAGTATCTGGCATCCGTGCCTCTCGTAGCTCCGGCCGAACCGGTCAAATTCACCATCAGCACACTGAACAAGCAGGAAACCATTGCGCCCCAGGAACTGGTTCGCAGTGAACTCTGGTTCTGGCGCGGGCTATTGAACACTACTTGCCAGGTTCGCTACTTACCGGCCTGCCCCATGATGATTGCAGACTGGAATGACTTCATGGGCATGTGGAGTAACGACGGGATTGCTGAAGCTATCGCCATGGCTGCCACCAATCGACGAGATCTGACTCGTGCTGCCATCCTCAATTGGTTCCGTTACGCTGTGAACGCCAAGGGAGATGGCACTTGTCCCTGGACCATCTTTCCGTCCGGGAAGAACACATTTCAGGCGACAGGCCCCGAACGCGATACCCAGGGTGTGCCTGTACAGGCCACTCTCGTAGGAGAGTATGTCCGGCTCACCGGCGACACGAGCATCCTGCGCGAAAAACCCGGTGGAGTTGCGGGAGATCGCACCGTGTGGCAAGCGTTGCTGGCTTATCAGCGGAGCCTTCTCAAAATACGGGATGTGAACCACGATCATCTCATCGACTGGCTTCACACCTATGAAACCGGTTGGGACGACAAGGACTCGCCGTTTGTCGATCTCAAAGGAGACGCCACGAGCGCACTCAATGAGCAGGTATTCAACCTTTGGAGCCTTCAGGAAATGGCTTATCTCGCACGCATTCGGGGTGACGACCCGTTGCCGTGGGAACATGAGTTCGACTTAGCCCTTCAGGCCGTGCGCGAGAAACTTTGGGATTCGGCCACGCAGCGCTATTGGGATTTGGATGTAAAGACGGGGAAGCTTTGGACTCAGGGGGAAAACCTGGATGCTTACTATTTCCTCTATTTCGAAACGGACCGCGATCGCATTGCAGCAATGATGCAGCGGCTCAATGACCCAGCTAAGTTTAACGGTGCGCTGTTGCCTACCTTAGCCTTCGACACCCCCAAGTGGGGCGGTTATTGGCGCGGCCCGGCGTGGCCGAGAATATTTGGTTATGTAGCCATGGGACTCGCGCGAAGCGGCCAGGGACTCGATGGATTTAGTTGGCTTTCTCGGGCAATCAATTCGAATCTTGGACCGCTCTTGCCTGAAACCGTTGATCCAAAAGCCTATCCTCCAGGAGAGCACGCCAACGGCACAGTCCGGATCATGGGGCACGATACTCTCGACACACTTCTCTTTCCCGAAATCGTAGGCTTGCGCACTTGGGGAGGACAAGACTTGACTGTCGTGCCAAATGCTGCCCTTGGCAAGGCGTTCGTGCGCAACCAGAAATGGATGGGGGATTGTTATGATGCCCTATTTGAGCCCGGGCATCCAACGCTGATCTGGCGCAATGAGAGACTTTTGCCCCCTTTGGCGTTGGACCAAATCTGGTATGCGCGTAAACGTGGGGAAAGAATGTCCTTTGAAATGAGCCGGGAGAGGACAAATAAATAACGCAGGACCCCAGACGCAGCTAGTAAAGCGAGCAATGCGGTTGGACGTCGTGGGCAACCAGAGAATCGACGTAGCGCTCGATCCTAACGACGCTGTGATCTTTTGCGCAGATCGGCATTGTTATATTCAGCCGCCACGCGCTTTTGAACCAGTGCCATTTCAGCATTCGCGCTCTTTATCGTCGCCTAGTGCGTCAAACGTCCAAGCACTGTATATTGCATTGCTTTGAAGTTAAGGAAATTATCGAGCCGCTCGCCCGGTGCGAATTGCTGTGTCGGCTACCTCCTGGCATTCCGGCGATAGAATCGGTTGAGCTTCGTTGCTGCGGCCGATTGCCATTTTTTTTCACTGCAAATCCACGAGGAAACCAGTTCAGATCGTGATAGACAGGTGCGATGCGAATCAAACAAATGGTCGAAAGTGTGCCTGGAGGAATGATGACCGTACCGCTGGTATGCGGAGCGATCATTACGACGGCCGCTCCGCATACAGCAGAGTTCTTCGGTTCCTTCACTGGTGCGTTGTTCACCGGCGCTCTTCCCATCATCGCGGTTTTCTTCGTCTGCATGGGAAGCTCGATCTCTGTGCGGTTGATTCCTCGCGCGGTCCGACGCGGCGGCGCTCTGATGGCAACGAAGCTCGCGCTGGGGGTCGGTGCCGGCTTACTCCTCGGTCATCTTATCGGCGTACAGCCCATCCATGCCGGCTGGTTTGCGGGAATATCTACGCTTGCCGTGGTGGCAGCCGTCAACGATACCAACGGCGGACTCTACCTGGCCTTGATGAATCATTACGGAAACCATGAGGACGCCGGGGCGTATTCGATGATGGCCCTGGAATCAGGACCGTTTTTTACCATGGTCACGCTCGGCGTTGCCGGTTTATCGAGCTTTCCCTGGCAAACTCTGATCGGCGCGATTCTGCCACTCGGCGTCGGTATCGCGCTGGGCAACCTGGATCCCGATCTGCGCGATTTCTTGGTCAAGGCGTCACCAGTTCTGATTCCTTTCTTTGCCTTTGCACTGGGAACAACGCTCAATCTAAAACAAGTTTGGGCAGCCGGACTGTTGGGCTTCGCGCTGGGAATTGCGATGATCCTGGTCTCCGGCACCTTGCTCATCCTGGTCGACCGGTTGATTGGCGGCACGGGAACGGCAGGGATTGCCGCCGCGACGACGGCTGGGAATGCCGCCGCCGTGCCGGCACTGGTGGCTGCGGCAAACCGTCAGTATGCCGAGGCGGCCGGTCCGGCTACGGCGCTGGTGGCCTCCAGCGTTATCATGACTGCATTCCTGGT
>CAYVSQ010000156.1:0-4572 GCA_964453815.1 uncultured Acidobacteriaceae bacterium
CATCAATACGATGTTCAAGAGTGCCATGAAGGACCGTACGATCACTATCAACAATCCTTCGATCTGGCGGCCGATTCTAAGTATCCAGGATGCTGCGACGGCGTATATCCGCGCCATCGAAGCAAATCACAAGATTTCAGGCGTATTTAACGTAGCCTCGGGTAATTACACGGTGGGAGAGGTAGGCGACTTGGTCAAATCAGCCATTGAGGAGCGATTGGGAATGTCGATCCATCTGATCATCAATCACATCCAAGACTTCAGGAATTACAAAGTCAGTGTCGAGAAGGCTAAAACTGTCTTGAGTTTTCATCCATCCCATGACCTGAAGTCCATCGTCGCGGATTTGATCGAGAACATTGGCAAGTGTCAGGACTGGGACAATCCGCTCTATTCCAACATCGGAACATTTAGGTCGATCGAAAGCGCCCTTGAGATACAGTCCATGGCGGTGGCGGTGTAACAATGAAGATTGCAGTCGTTGGCGCCGATGGTCAACTCGGTAGTGATCTAGTGGCTGCCTTCACAGCGCACGGCGATGTTGTGTGTGCGTTGACACATTCTCATATCGAGATCGCCGACCTAAATTTTGTGTCTCGTGTGCTTGAAGAGATCCAACCGCAGGTGATCATCAATACTGCCGCGATGCATCATGTCGAAAAGTGCGAACGGGAGCCAGCGAAAGCGTTCGCAGTGAATGCTCTCGGATCAAATAATTTAGCGGTAGTGGCACAGAGTTTGGGGGCGGTTCTGATGCATGTCAGTACCGATTATGTCTTTGACGGGAGCAAAGGAAGCCCATACACCGAAAACGACAGCCCGCGCCCCTTGAACGCCTATGGCATTACCAAATTGGCCGGTGAGCACTTTGTCCGTTCGAATACAGAAAAGCACTTTGTAGTTCGCACCTCTGGTCTGTACGGTAAAAGCCCTTGCCGAGCCAAAGGCGGCCTCAATTTCATAGAACTGATGTTGAAACTGGCGAAAGAGCGGGGCGAGGTGCGCGTCGTGGACAGTGAGGTCGTTTCGCCGACGTCCACTGCAGAACTTGCGGAGCAGTTAGTCCAATTGAGTAGTTCGGATTGTTATGGGCTCTATCACGCGACAGCTGAAGGCAATTGCTCTTGGTACGAATTTGCCAAAGAGATCTTCGCGCAGAGTGATATTCCAGTTCGTTTGAAAGTGGCAGGGCCAGACGAATTCCCCACTAAGGTGCCACGACCAAAGTATTCGGTGCTTGAGAACCAAGCTTTGAAAGATCGAGGTTTGAATACGTTCAAACCCTGGCAGAATGGACTGCACACATACCTGGCGGGACGAATAAAATCGGAATCCCTTCAGGTGAGTGCCTAACTAGACCTCGTATGTACTTCGCCGTGTCGTAGCGAAAGGACTCTCGGAATGTCAGACAATGGAAGTATTCCGTTTCTGGACTTAGTAAGTCTCCACGACGGACTTGAGAAAGAATTGATCCCGGTTTTTCAGAGAGTACTCAAAACGGCCGGTTTTATTGGCGGTCCGATGGTAGAGCAGTTTGAGCGGGAATTCGGCCTTTTCTGTGACACAGCGCACTGCATTGGAGTCGCGAGCGGAACTGACGCTGTCCGCTTCGCACTGATGGCCGCCGGTGTCCGACCCGGTGATGTGGTTGTCACCGTGCCCCACACCTTTATTGCGACCACGGAAGCTATTAGCCAGGCCGGCGCTCGACCAGATTTCGTGGATATCGACGAGCGCACCCACGGGCTCGATGCAAACAAGTTGCGACAGTACTTTGAACGGGAATGTGAGATTGATTCCAAAACAGGAAGGCCCATTCACCGGAAATGGAACGCTCCTGTCACGGCTGTGGTCCCGGTTCATATCTATGGTCAAACTGTAGACATGGATCCCATTCTCGAACTGGCTAGCCGCTACCATTTGATTGTCGTTGAAGACGCTTGCCAAGCCCACGGTGCTGAGTACTTCTCGAGGTCGCAGAAGCGCTGGATCAAAGTGGGATCAATGGGAGATGCTGCCGCTTTCAGCTTCTATCCGGGGAAGAACCTAGGTGCTTGTGGTGAGGCGGGAGCCGTCACGACAAACAACGAGGGAATTGCTCGTCAAATTCGAATGCTTCGCGATCACGGTCAATCGCGTAAGTACTATCACGAAGTCGAAGGCTACAACGGGCGGCTTGACGCGATTCAGGCTGGGATCTTGCTAGTCAAACTTCGCCACCTCGCGATGTGGAATCAACAACGCCGTGAAGCCGCGGCCCGCTACCGCGAACTCATGGGAGGAATATGGCTGGATCTTACGCTGCCATGCGAGCCATCCTGGTCCCGTTCCGTATATCACTTGTATGTGGTACGCACTACTGAGCGAGATGCTCTACAAGAGCATTTGAGCAAAACTGGTGTCGGCACGGGCATTCACTACCCGGTCCCTGTCCATCTTCAGAATGCCTATCAATCCATGGGTTTCAAGCGAGGAGATTTTCCTGTCGCGGAAAGCATAGCCGCGCAGGTACTCTCCTTGCCAATGTTTCCGGGATTGACTGCGGCGCAGCAGAAAAGAGTGGTTGAGGAAATCACGCGGTTTGAAGGGATCGCCGACAACCCACTTTCGATTCAGTCGGCTGTGTGGGCCTGATGGCTCCAAATACGCCACACTTCAATGGCGCCTGTGTCGTGATTTCAGACTTACCTCAGACACGGACGAGTCGCGAGATTCATGGCAACGGCAGCGAGGTGTCTCTACGGTCGACTCGGAAGAAAATTTGGATTGACCTAGATAATTCGCCCCATGTTCCCTTTTTCCTGCCCATCATTGAGGGGCTCGAAAGAGCGGGTTATCAGATCCTTTTGACGGCGCGGGACTCGTACCAAGTTTGTGAGCTACTCCGGTTGCACCAGCTTTCTTGTCGCGTCGTGGGTCGACACTATGGAAAAAGGCAAATTCTGAAATTGCTTGGAACTGGATTGCGCGCTACACAATTACTGCCTCTAGCAATCAAGGAAAAACCAGACCTCGTCGTTTCTCACGGTTCGCGCGCCCAATTCCTAGTAGGTTTGCTGCTCCGGATTCCGACGATCATGATGTTCGACTACGAATTTGTGAACGCGACAGGATTCTTACACCCGGACTGGCTCTTCGTGCCCGAGGTGATTCCCATAGAGCTCTTATCCCAGAGACCGGACCATGTTTTCCGATATCGAGGGCTGAAGGAAGATGTATATGTGCCGCGCCTCAGGCCGGATCCCAGTGTTAGAAACCTCCTAGGAGTTCGCGAAGATGAACTTATCGTAACCGTGCGTCCACCCGCCACAGAAGCGCACTATCACAATCCAGAGGGCGAACAGTTTCTAGACGCATGTCTCGAGTTCTTGTTGGATCAACCAACCGTCCGCGTAGTGATGCTACCGCGCAATCATAATCAAGCGACCATTCTCCGCGCTCGCTGGGCGCGAGCAATTGAAAGTGGACGCATTGTTATTCCCGAAAACGCAGTAGATGGATTGAATCTAATATGGAATTCGGACCTTGTTATCAGCGGCGGCGGAACTATGAATCGTGAAGCAGCAGCATTGGGTGTTCCCGTATATAGCATCTTCCGGGGACGCATCGGCGCCGTTGATCAATATCTCGCCAGGACTGGGCGGCTAACCGTTATTGAAAGAATCGAGGAGATTCCGGCAAAGATCGTTCTTGAACGACGAATGCCGTCTTCGTTGGATTTGGAAAGCCAAGGCATCGCCCTTGACTGTATTTTGCAGGCAGTCATTTCGATCGCGGAGCACAAATGCCTACCCCACTAGAATCTGAGGCGTCGCGACCTTTTGACCAATCGCAGGTTGCCCGCGTCGCGACGTGCAATGTTCGGGGACTGATTTCCTTCGCGGTGCGTGGCTTGGGGGCAATGTTTGACCCGAAGGAACAACTCTTTTGTCACAGGCTGAAGCTTACTCGTGATGGCCTTGTGCGCGAAGGAGTTTCACCTCGGTATACAATCATGACTTTGCTGGGACTCCGAGAGCTGGAATCGACGGGGGCGGAGTGCCCCTTTGATATTCGAGGCTCGTACGTATCCCTCATTCGCAACACAGCTTGGGTTCAGGGGGTTGGTGATCTAGGTCTGCTGATCTGGTTGACCGCTGCATTCGATCCCGGTCGCCTAGTAGATTTGTTCCGCACGTTCAGCTGTGAGACGGCACTGGATCGCTACTCCGACGCCCGGGAATCGCGCACGATGGAATTAGCGTGGCTCCTAGCCGGACTGGCACACGCGGCGGAGGTTTGTCCGGAACTAGTTGGCCCTTTGACGGATCTATGCGTCAAAACATACCACCGGCTTGAAGAGAATCAAGGTGAATGCGGTCTATTCGGCCACATGGGGGCGAAGAAGTCATTCGCAGGACGGATAAGAGGGCACATCGGGAGTTTTGCGGACCAGGTCTACCCGATGTATGCGATGGCGAAGTTTGCAAAATTTCTTCACGTTGAGGATCCGCTGCGTCCTGCCATGGAATGCGCAAACGCAATATGTGGTGCCCAAGGAGAATTGGGGCAGTGGTGGTGGCTCTATGACGC
>CAYVSQ010000157.1:0-4959 GCA_964453815.1 uncultured Acidobacteriaceae bacterium
TAACCGTTAGATTTCTACCAATCTTTGGTAACACCATACATCCAAGTCGAGAATAGACGTATTCTCTCAAGCATGACGCGTGTCCGGCAGCATTGCGCACCCAGTTGCCTGGTGTTTTTGCTCATTATGGCAGGGCTTTATTGCTGGGCTCAAGAGATGCAGGTTACTGCAGACGATTCGCGAAGCAACAACGCGCCCCCCACCGTTTCGACGTCTGCTTACAGAATTGGTGTTGGCGATGTCCTGCACATTGCGGTGTGGGAGGAACCTCAGCTCACAGAGACAGCAGTAGTAAGACCGGATGGAAAGATCTCGATGCTCTTGGTCTCGGAGTTGAATGTAGCGGGAATGACGCCGGACGCTGCGCAGCAGGCGTTGACCGAGCAGCTAAGCAAGTTTGTCCACAAGCCGCGCGTAACAGTAACAGTCCAGGAAATTCATAGCCGCATGGTGTTTATAACCGGCGAGGTGCAAAGACCCGGGGCTTATCCGCTGATGGACACGATGAATGTAGTGCAATTAGTGGCTCGTTCGGGAGGATTGACGGACTTTGCGAAACAAAAAAGAGTGTACGTTCTGCGGGCTGCGAATAGTACACGTGTCAACGTGAATTACGAGAAAGTTCTGAAAGGCCAAGCGTCAGAACAGAACATCCAACTGGCGCCAGGAGACACAGTAGTGGTGCCATGAAAATTCCGAAACTGAGCTCGATTCTGTTCCCCTTAATGATGACCGGCGGAGTTGTGACGCAGACAACTGCACAGCAGACACAGGAACAAGTGCGCTACGTGGCGGATAATGACAGCGGAAACGGCCATGATGCGGCCGTCCGTAGAGCCGACAGCGACAATCCGCGTACCACCAGTACCGAACCCTTGAACAGTTGCGGCGATTCGCTTTCTGTTGCGTTGCAGCAGGGAACCCCGGAATTTCCTTGCTGGGCGAATATCCGGACCGTTGAGCGATGGAATACCGCCGACGTCGTGTCGAGTTTGCAGCCGGGAACCGATGTGAGCGTCAGCCTACCCAAGTATGCGCCGTCCACTTTCAAGTTCACGATGGGCGGACTGAGCGGCTTCAGCCTTCCCAACGCCGCCCAGGGCAACGCTTACGGTGGACTAGGAGCCGTGGCCGGATTCATACAGCGACGGCGCTGGCAATTCATGGTAGAAGACGGCGGAGGTCTCGCGGATTTCCAACTCGATGGAGCTCATCTCGTTGGGCTGAACCGCGCTGCATTGCGCGCGACAGGCGAGATCAGTTCGCGCTGGTCATGGCAAGGTACCGCAACCAATACCTATGGAACAGATGCAGCCCGAGTGGTGGCTCCGCTGGATTTCAGGCAGGTAGGCGAGGCGGAAGCACCTGCCGCCGATACAGTCGTGTACGGGCTGTACCCCGGAAGAGTGATGACCGGCGAGGAGGGCCTCAAACTGCGCTTCATGGACTCTCGACGGTCTTATTGGGATTTCAGCGCGACCCATGCATACACTCAATACAATGCGGTCAACTTTTTTGTCCAGACGGCTCGCGGACGAGTCGAATATCTACATGCGCTGACACCGACGATGGGAGTCGGACTGTACGGTAATAGTGAGCATCAGACGGATCCGTTGAATTGCAGCCTGGCAGGGGCAGGACTGCGCTGGCTGGCTGTCTGGGGAACACGCACCAGCCTGAATATTTCCAGCGGACTGAACGGAGCCAGTGCATCCTGCGGAAGGCGTGTGCAATTCACAGGCACGGCGACTTTTTACACGCGCTTTACACGATCAACTGATATGTATTTATCAGGGGGCCGAGACCTGAGCGATGGCGTTTTCGAGCACTCTGTATTTCTGAATACGGGTGCTGCCGGCATTCGGCACTCTTTTGGTCACATTGCGGATACGCGTGTGAGTTTGAACGGGATTCAGGGTGTGGATCCGACGACCAAGCAGTCATACCACGGGACGTTTGTCGATGGTAGCCTGCACTATCGGATAGCATGGGGATTCTCGCAAGAGCTAGAAATTCGTCAATATAAGGTCGCAGGCACGCCAACAAACGACCGGACGATAGCAGTTTTCACACTGTGGTGGACTCCAGGCCGGACTACGGAAGTCACCTCAGCGCGTGCTTCACTTCGATAAAAATCTGTCTTTGGTCGTCAATTAGATCGAGGAGCTTATGCAAGTGAGCACTTTTCTCGTGCGCTTTCGTGCTGTGCCGCTCCGACATAAGATCATTGCGGCGGGTGTTGCAGTTGCAATTGCAGGCGGAGTTTATGTCTTATCGAAGCGCGGCGTGACAAAGTCTGCAACCACGGCGTCGCTCTCCTTCAATCCTGGCGTAGCACGACAGATTGAGCCTAGGGTCCTGGATGCGAAAGAGCCAGCTGTTGCACTGGCGCAATCGATTCTAAGCGATGACGTGGTAAAGGCGGTTTCGAAACAAGCCGGGGTTTCTTTCTCTGCAGCGAAGAATGATGTCACAGAGTTTCGTTCACATCTAGAAATCACACAGCCCTCGGCCAAGACGTTGCGGGTGAGTTATCATGACGCGGATCAGAAAAAATCGGCAACAGCCGTCAATACCGTAGCAATCATATTGGCTGCCTGGACGCCGTTTCCCGTTTTTGAACCTCCGCCTGTTGCTCTTACAAAGCCGGCCACATCACCGGTTAGGCCGCCCGAGTTGGATCGGCGTCGACGCCACTCCTCCCCACCTCCGTCTAATTCTCTGGCTGAACTCGAGGCGCAATTGTCAGCTAACGACCAGAAACTCGCCTCGCTGAGCGCGCAGGAGGCGATTGTGTCACACAAGGCGAGCGCAGATCTGCAGCCACCAAATGCCGAAAGTGAACATCGGCGGCTGCTGCAGGTGCAGCTGAGTGCGGCGGAGAAGAGGTTGGCGGATCTGCGCGTGCGGTACACGGATGAATACCCAGATGTAGAAACAACTAAGGAAAACATAGCTGAAGTTCAGCGAGAACTGGCGTCACTCTCGCCCGTTAGCAACGAGCCAGGGCCAATTGGCAACTCAAAGGCGGCTGAAACAAGCGCTGCAGAGGTAAGTCAACTGCGTCAGGTTCAACTGCGGTTGATGCAGGCGATCGCAACCGAGGAACGGCGAGAGGCGATACTGAGAGGAGAGACTAGGCTGTCGGTGCAAGCTAGTGGCGCAACAGTGCAGACTGTTTCTCTATCTCAGCCGCAGCAAGCACCCCTTCCTGTTTCAGTAAATCCGCCTGGCCTCTCATTGGAGAATCCGTTCAAGTTAGTCCGGTTGGCAAGTTTCGACAGAAGCAATTTGTCGTGGCCTGCGCCGCTGACTGGATTTCTCTGCGGGCTTCTGTATTTAGGTATCGCAATGTGGCGATTTCAACCTATTGAGAGTGTGAGTCCTGACGTACCCGGCGCGATGAAGACGGTGGATAACGCCCTCACATTTCAGGAGTCCCCGTCGGCCGGAATTCTCAGCGAGAGCAAAACCCGAGGGTTTGAGCGAGTTCCCACCATCGTCGAAAATGACACTTCTGTCGACCGGGATAAAGCACGCTTCATTCACAGTCCGGAAGCGGCACCACATCTGGCCAACGCAAGCGAAGGCGAAGATCCCCGGGAGAAGTGGGAAAGGGTACTCAGGGAAACTCTTGCCCAAACTAGCATTGGTAGCCAGTACGAAACGGTCAATAGAAATGACGAAGGGCTCGTTATGGACAACCAGAAACAAGTCTATAGCGAGGGTTCTCGGACCCAAGAGCAGCCTAGCCGCAATCTCAAGGATTTGGCAGAAGTTGTGCGCGACAATATCCAGGATCCAGACATCTGGTTGCCGCACACGAAAGCCGCGCAGGTCGCCCTTGAGGTGAACGATCTCGATACAGCAATCAGAGAAATAAGGCTCGCAATCGCCATTGCGCCGGGGAAATTAAAAACCTGGCTCGACAACTTCCTGGTGCAGCTAGAAAACGATCGGCGAAGGCTCCCCGAGGCCAACCATGGCGAAATCCATCGTGGAGAAGCTGCCGAAAGCGCGATCGCCAAACCTGGAGTAAGAGTTAACGTCATAGGGCTTCACCCCATTCTTGGGCGTCTCGTCGGGACTCAGGATGACGCGTGAACGCCGGCCGCCCGGCCTGGTCATGTGCAGGCCAGTCATTTCAGGCGCGGGCAGTTTGTGCCAATAGCGGAGGCCGATAAGCTTCTCCCTTGGCCAGTACTGCCCAAGCCAAAGCCGCCGGCACGGTTCAAGATCGCGGGCGATCCCCAGGATCAGCCTGTGGGACTCCTCGGCCTGTCGGGCGGTCGAGTGAGATCAACTCCAAATCTGCCGATAGATCTTCTCGATTTCCTCGCTCGTTGGAATTCGGGGATTATTCTGCGGTGAACCTGAGGCCAGGGCCTGCTTTGCCATGGTCGGAATCAATGAGAAGTATCTCTCCTCGGGGATGCCAAATTTTTTCGGAGAGGGCACTTCGAGGTCCTGATTCCGCTCGAACAGTGCATCGACGAGTTTGCTTCCCGCCGCGGCCTCAGAGTCCGATTGATCCGCAACTCCAATAACCCGTGCACAATCCGCATAGCGCCTTTCGGCAGCTTTCACTGAAAAGGCAGTGACCGCGGGCAGCAGCATTGCATTAGAAAGTCCATGCGGCACGTGGAAATGAGCTCCAATCGGCCGGCTCATTCCATGAACCAAGGCGATGCTTGCGTTCGAGAAGGCCAAACCGGCCTGAGTTGCAGCCAGCATCATGGACTCGCGTGCGCCGCGATTGCCAGGTTCGCGAAATGCGATCGGCAGCTCCGTCCAGATGGTTTTCATCGCGGTCATCGCAAAAGCATCTGCGAACGCGTTTGCTTTGCGGCTTACGTAAGCCTCAAGCGCATGCGTCAGTGAATCGGTGCCGGTATCCGCTGTTAGCCTTGCGGGCATGGTCATCGTCAATTCGTAGTCCACGATCGCAGCATTCGGTAC
>CAYVSQ010000158.1:0-27406 GCA_964453815.1 uncultured Acidobacteriaceae bacterium
ATCAATGAGCGTATCCGTGCAGAGATGCAGGAGCGCGGCGTGGTCAGTAGAGACGAGCATCGCATCGAGGCGCTTGTCCCGCGCCAGGACCTCACGGGGCCGGAGCGCACGTGGGCCGCTCGCTATGCACCGGCCAATGACTTGAAGATTGCCAACCGCGAATTAGGAACGGTCGAAGCCATCGAGGACGGACAGATGCGTTTGAAGATGAACGGAGGCCGTGATGTGCAGCTCGATCCGCGCGAGCATCCCCATCTCGATCACGGCTATGCGCTGACGAGTCATTCCAGCCAGGGACAGACTGCGGAACGTGTATTGATTCACGTCGATACCGACTTGGCCGGGAAAGACCTGCTCAACAGCCGCATGGCTTACGTCGCTGTCTCGCGCGGAGCCGAGGACGCGCAGCTCTACACCAACGACCGCGAGAAGCTGTCGGAGGCATTAGGGCATGACGTATCTCACGAAAGCGCTCACACGCCAGCGATGACATCGGAACACGCCATCATGCCGCCGCAGCCGGAGATCACGCCGGTCGTCGAACATGGCCTCGGCATGGGGCATAGCCTCTAAACCTATGAATCGTCCGCTCAGTGTTGTGTCTCGCGTTCAAGATATTCACAGAAATCGAGAATTTACCTGCACAATTCCATACAGAGGCAAAAATAGGCTAATTATCTTTTAATAAATCAGTATTTTAGAAAACCCCACTCACCCGCTCAGGATGAAAAATTTGGTTTTCAGGTATCTGTGGGACACCAGTTTATGCGGTTCCAGGGCCTAGTTTAGCTGTTCCGGTTTAGGCTTCTTCGTCTTCTTGCTGCTGAAGCGTTCATCGATCGGCTGGCGTCCGCGAAAGCCCGCCTCCACGCTGTGCCAGTAGTCGATGCGGCCCTCGCCAAGTTTCCAGCAAAGCAGCACGATCTCGCCATTGACCTGGCAGGGGAAGTCGAGCAACCCGGTTTCCAGGTCCTTCACCTGAACTCCAATGGCGTCGATCTCCGCGACTGAGTCCTTCGCGGCCTGAACGTGCGATTCGAGCGCCGCACGCTGGCGGCGCACTCGGGCGATGTCGACGAAAAGTCCGCCAGAGAGAAAAATCTTGCGGTTCAATTCCTGCAAACGCCCCTCAATCGCCTCGGCCGCCTTCTTGCCCTCAATTGCGCGCTTCAGCAGGGATTCAAGCACCGGCAGCAACGCCTGCGCCTCGTCCAGGGTAAAGGTCTTCATTTCAAATTCGTCCATCTTGTCCTTGTTATCCGCTGATCTCCAGCATCCGATCCAGCGCCACGCGCGCCCAGTGTTTCACGTCGTCGCGCACCTGAATGCGATTGACGACGCGGCCTTCGACCAGATTCTCCAGCACCCAGGCAAGGTGTTGCGGGCTGATGCGATACATCGTAGTGCACAGGCAGCCGGTATCGTCGAGCGTGATGACCTTCTTTCCTTGCGGCGCAAACTCTCTGGCCAGGCGATTCACCAGGTGTATCTCTGTTCCGATGGCAAACATTGTGCCTTCCGGCGCTTCTGATACCAGGTGAATTAGCCGTTCGGTGGAACCCATCGCGTCGGCTTTCTGGCATACCTCCCAACGACATTCGGGATGCACAATGACCTGAATCCCCGGATACTTCGCGCGGACCGCATCCACATGCGGCGGCAAAAAGCGCTGGTGCACCGAGCAATGGCCCTTCCACAGGATGATTTTCGCTGCCCGCAGCCGATCCGGTGTAATGCCACCATTAATTTGCCAGGGATCGAAGACCACCATCTCGTTCAGCGGAATACCCATCGCGAAGGCTGTATTGCGGCCCAGGTGCTGGTCGGGAAGGAACAGAATCTTTTCCGCGCGGGAGAAGGCCCATTCAAAGGCCTTGCGGGCGTTGGATGAGGTGCAGACCAGTCCTCCGCGTTCTCCGCAGAAGGCTTTGATAGCAGCGGTCGAGTTCATGTAGGTCAGCGGCAAGATTTCGCCTGGCTTGATGCCGGAATCGAGAAGCGCGTCCCAGCAATCCTCGACCTGTCCGATCTCCGCCATGTCGGCCATCGAACAACCGGCGTTCAGGTCGGGCAGAATCACCTGCTGGCCCGTTTCCGGCGGAATATCGGGGCGACCCAGGATATCGGCGCTCTCGGCCATGAAGTGCACACCACAAAAGACGAGGTATTTCGCCTCAGTCTCGGCTGCAACCTTGGAGAGCTTGTAGGAATCGCCGGTGAAATCGGCAAACCGGATCACTTCATCGCGCTGATAGTGATGCCCGAGCAAAATAGTGCTCTTCCCCAACTTGCGCCGGGCTTCGGCAATTCTCTCATCCATGCTGTGATCAGGCAGGGCGAGATAGTTATCAAGAGAACAACTTTCCTGCTCAATTGCAGGGGCAACCGCTTCTTCTTCCAATACACTCATGACCCAATTCCGCCTTCAGTCCACTCTCAAGTCCAGAAACCTTGATGGACGGGGATGTTGAAAGCAATCCAGGTTGCAGTCGATTCGCTGCGGCTTGCGCTGCCCAACCGACGGGGATGTTGCAACCTATCCACTTAGACGCGCCCGGATGGGCCTTCGTCGCAAAAAACGAATGACCGTAAGGGCATGCCAATGCAATTAGTTTAATACAACTGTAACGGGCAGATAAACCATCCGATTGGTCTTCCCGTGCGTTCTCAGGATGAAACCAGATCGGTTCTCGCCACAGGCCTGAACAATTTGTGACGCGACAACCGCACAGGTATCATGACAAAGAATGCACTTTGCCGACTCCATTGTGATCTTCCTGCTTGCCCTGGTCCTCTTCGGGCCGAAGAAGCTGCCGGAAATCGGGAGGCAAATTGGCAAACTCCTGGCCGAGTTTCGCCGCGCCTCCAATGACTTCAAGATGCAGATTGACGAGGAGTTGCGCACTATGGAACAGCAGGAGCGGCAAAAGAAACTCGAAGCCGCCGCCACAGAGCAAGCGAAAGCATTACCTATCCTTGACACTGAGACTGGGACCGAGAGAGAACCAAGCATCCTGCCTCCCTCCTCTTCTCCCTTGACTCCTCCCTTGGCGATTTCTCCACCATCAACTGGCGAACCTGTAAGTGCAAGCTCCCCATACGCACCGGTTACGCCGCCCGAGCTACCGGAATCTGCTCAAATGACCGGCGAGGCATTGCCTCTGGATGTCCGCTCCGATATTCGCTCCAACGGCCATGCGGGTGTGCCCGAAGCCGCCCCGGTGGACGGCTCGCAGCCCGAGAACGAACATGCCCCCCTTCATCATGGATGACATCCTGGACCGCGCCCGGTCCTCCGTAAGCCAACGCGCAGAATTGCCCGGCATGAGCCTTCTCGAACACCTTGAGGAGCTGCGCCGTCGTATCATCCACTCCGTCGTCTACATCATCGTAGGTTTCTGCGTGGCATGGGGGTTTCATGAACGGATCTATCGCCTCATGCAGGAACCCATCTCCTTCGCGCTCAGGAAGCACGGCCTGCCTCCGCAACTGATCATTCACAACCCGGTCGACGGCTTCAACATGTACCTGAAGATCAGCTTCATGGGCGGGTTTATTATCGCCGCTCCCTTTGTGCTGTATCAGGTGTGGCTCTTCATCTCGCCGGGTCTTTATCAGAGCGAAAAACGCTATGTTATGCCGTTCATGGGGGCAACGGTCGGCCTTTTTCTGGCGGGTGCATATTTCGGTTATCGCTGGGTCTTTCCCGGCTCACTCGATTTCCTGTTCACTTTCAGCCGCGAGTTTCGTCCCCTCATCGAGGTCAACGAATACACGGATCTGTTTCTCACCGTGATTCTCGGCCTGGGCATCACGTTCGAGCTGCCTATTCTTGTGCTGTTTTTATCGCTCTTCGGCATCGTCAGCCCACGTTTTTTGTGGAAGAACATTCGCTACGCCATCCTCATCATCTTCATCATCGCGGCCATTATTACGCCCACGCCCGACGTGCTGACGATGTGCGTCTTCGCCGCGCCTATGCTTCTTCTCTATCTCATCAGCATCGGAGTTTCGTACATGGTTCATCCTGCAACGCGCAGAAAAAGACGGGAGAGCTAGTTGCGGCGCGTTTGTTCTCTTTTCTTTATATTTCTGGCCACCTTTCCAGTTGCGGCGAACGCCGCTGTGCAGGCTTCGGTTGACTTTAGCGGCACACGCGCACTTACATACACACGCGAGTTCGTTTCCATCGGCTCGCGATGGATCGGCAGCCCTGGCCATGCCAAAGCAGAAGACTTTTTGCGGAAGCAGTTCCAGCACGACCAGCTGGAAGAAGACACTTTTACTGCTACAACTCCCGCCGGACCGATGGAGATGCACAACTACATCGTGCGCTTTCCCGGCAAGAAAGACGGCGTGATCGTGCTCGCCACGCACTACGAGACGAACTATCCGCTGAGGAATATCAACTTCGTCGGGGCCAACGACGGTGGATCAAGCACAGGACTGCTCATTGAGCTGGCCAACCATCTGCGCGGTCGTACGCTCGATGGCTACAGCGTATGGCTCGTCTTCTTCGATGGCGAGGAGGCGGTTCAAGAGTGGTCGCGTTCCGACTCGCTCTACGGCAGCCGCCATCTCGCCGCAAAATGGCAGAATGACGGCACGCTCAAGCGCATTAAGGCATTTTTGCTGGCCGACATGATTGGCGATAAAGATCTACATATCGAACACGACCAAAACTCAACTACCTGGGTGCTCGATGTGATCAAGAAGGCTGCCACCCGCGTCGGCGACCAATCCTACTTCTTTACTCGTGACAATCAGGTGGAGGACGACCATCTGCCCTTTGTGCAGCGTGGCGTGCCTTCAGCCGACGTGATCGATCTGGATTATGGTCCGCAGAACGCCTATCACCACACAGCGCAGGATACGATGGACAAGCTGAGCGCCAAGAGCCTGACTATTGTCGGCAATGTTTTACTTGAAACTATCCGGCTGTTGAACCAACATTAACGAATGATCGCGGGCGCATCGATCGGTTACTGGGTTGCGTTCCACGCGATCGTCGCCATATTACTCTTTGTCGATCTCGCCGTCCTCCAACGCAGCAGTAAGGCTGTTTCTATCCACGCGGCGTGGAGCTGGACCGCAGTCGTTGCCGCCCTCGCCTTCTGCTTCGCATTGATGCTCTCGCAAACGCAGGGTAAACAGCCGGCGCTCGAGTTTCTCTCGGCCTACCTTGTCGAGGGTTCGCTCAGCGTCGACAATCTCTTTGTTTTCCTGCTTATGTTCCGCTCGCTCGGCCTCGATACCGAGCAGCAACGCCGCGTGCTGCTGTGGGGCGTCCTGGGCGCCATTGTGATGCGGGCATTGTTCATCCTGGTGGGAGCATCGCTGCTCGCCCGCTTTGAATGGATCGAATACGTTTTTGGCACATTCCTCCTCATTGCGGCCATCCGTCTGGTGCGTCACAAGCCCGGCGAAGCCTCGCCGTCGCCCCCTGTGCGCTGGCTACAAGGCCGCTGTCTTGGGATCGGCCAGAAAAAGCTCGCGCTCTCGCCGTTCCTGCTGATCGTACTCGCTGTGGAAGCGACGGACCTGGTCTTCGCGCTCGACTCGATCCCGGCTGTTCTCGCCATTTCGCGCGACGTTTTCATCGTCTACACGTCGAATATCTTCGCGATTCTCGGCCTCCGCTCGCTGTATTTCGCGCTCTCCAGCGCGCTCGATCGCCTCCGGCTTCTTCACTACGGATTGGCAATTATTCTTGCCTTCGTCGCTTTCAAGATGTTGACGAACCGGTGGTTTCAGGTACCCGTGGGCTGGTCACTGGCCTTCATCGTGACGGTGCTCGCAGTCTTCACCATTGCCAGCCGCTTCACAGAACCGAAGACGACAGCGCCATAGTCTGGAAGGCGACCTCTTCGTCTCGGACTACCGAGTGGGAGGCAAAGTGCGCGTCATCGCGCACGGGAAAGTCGTTGCGGTAGTGAGCGCCCCGGCTCTCTTCGCGAGCGAGTGCGGAAAGCACGATTAAATGAGCGACAGTGTGCAGGTTTGCCAGCTCAATCGACGCCCGTTCCGCCGCGGGAGAGATTTCGGCGCGCATTTTTACCAACTCCTGCTTCATCGCGTTTAGACCCTTCGCCTCACGCAGCAACCCCGCATTTTGCCACATTTGCTGTTGCAAATTCTGCAAGAGAGCGTCAGCATTTTTCGCAGGTCTTGTCGCGAACTGCATCGTAGGCACATCTTTTCCGGCGTGCTTCTTCGAAACATCGCGCATGCTCAACGCTGCGCGCGCACCGAAGACCAAGCCTTCGAGCAATGAATTACTTGCCAAGCGGTTTGCTCCATGCACACCCGTGCATGCGGCTTCGCCGGCCGCGTAAAGCCCCACCAGAGAGGTGCGCCCATCGACGTCGGTCTTCGCTCCACCCATCAAATAATGAGCCGCCGGGCGCACCGAAATCAGATCCTTGGCTAAGCTCAACCCGTGCTGAGTAAGGAATCGAGAAATTCCCGGAAAGCGCTTTGACAAATCGATACCGGTGATGTGGCGCATGTCCAAATAAACCGGAAGTAGCTCGCCCTCTCGACCGCCAAGGCTTTCGCGCGTAATCGCGCGCGCCACAACATCGCGCGGCGCCAGCTCCAGCATTGGATGGTAACGATCCATAAATCGCTCGCCTTGCGCGTTGCGTAGCCAGGCGCCCTCACCGCGCAGGGCCTCCGACAAAAGAAAGCGCGGTACGCCGGGTAAACTCAGCGCCGTGGGGTGAAACTGGTAGAACTCCATGTCCGCGATGTCCGCACCGGCGCGAAAGGCCATGGCGATCCCATCTCCGGTAGCCACAGCCGGGTTTGTCGTATCGCTGTAGACCTGACCCGCCCCGCCGCTGGCCAGCAGCACTGCACGCGCGCGAACCGCGTACACCTGTTCCCCGGCATCGAGAAGCAGCCCCCCCGTGACTGCGCCGTCTTCGACGATCAAATCCACAGTGGTCGTCCATTCCAGCAGTGTGATGTTTTTGTGCCCGCGCGCGTGTGCCAGCAAGGATCGCCCGATCTCCGCGCCCGTTGCATCACCATTTGCATGCAGAATCCGATTACGGCTATGCGCTCCTTCACGAGTCAGCATGAGCTCGCCATGCTCCCGATCGAAGCCCGTTCCCCAACGTAGTAACTCTTGTACACGCAGCGGGCCTTCTTCTACCAGGACCCGTGCCGCCTCACGATTGACCAGCCCATCTCCGGCGCTCACCGTGTCATCCAGATGGAGCGCAACATCCTCGTCGCCACCCAACGCGACGGCGATCCCGCCCTGTGCGTAGTTGGTGTTCGACTCGCCCAGCGCCTCTTTTGTGACCACCAGCACACGCCCTGCTTCTGATAGTTCGATCGCGGCACGCAGTCCTGCGATGCCCGCGCCTACAATCAGAAAGTCCGTATCTGTATCAACGACCATAACGTTTGAGGCTATCATGCTCTATCGCAACACCTTTAGACGACGCTATCTCGGCAAAAGGTTCACACACCGAGTTCCCACTCCGATACGATGAAAGCATCGTGCGCACTGTTCACGTCAAAACTGCATCCGTCCACTATCCCGTGCATGTCGGTTGCAACTTTCTCATTCATTTCGCCTATCACTTGCGCAAGCTTCTCGGCGCCGCTAAGCCTCGCATTTTCATCCTCACTTCGCCCGAGATCTGGTCGCTCTGGGGCAAGCAATTTCTGGCGACGTTTCCGCCAGCTCAACAGCCATGGGTTCTTTTCCTTGCTGCCGGAGAACCAAACAAGCGTCTCGCCCAGGTCGAACGCCTCTCTACTGAACTAGCCACCTCGGGTGCAGACAGGTCTTCGTTGTTGATTGCATTCGGTGGCGGAATCGTGGGCGACGTCGGAGGCTTCCTCGCTGCCATCTATATGCGCGGAATCGACTACATCCAGATGCCGACCACGCTGCTCGCCCAGGTTGATTCCTCCGTCGGCGGCAAAACCGGAGTCAATCTGAAGGCGGGCAAAAACCTCATCGGCAGCTTCCATCACCCGCGCGCAGTGTTTGTTGATGTGGGCTTGCTCGACACTCTTCCCGCCCGCGAATTGCGTGCAGGTCTTTTCGAGAGCATCAAGGCGGGAATCATTCGCGATGCGAGCCTCTTTCGCTTTCTTGAACACGATTGGGAACCGATCCTGGCCTGCGACCCCACGGCTCTAAAACGCGTCATCAGCGCCTCTGTTCGCATGAAGGCTGAAGTGGTGGGGATCGATGAACGTGAATCCGGTCTGCGCATGATCCTCAATTTCGGCCATACGATCGGCCATGCGATCGAAGCGGCGACAGGGTACAAAAAACTGCTGCACGGCGAAGCCATCGCCTGGGGTATGCTCGCTGCTCTCCATATCAGCCGAATGCGCGCCATGCTCCAAGAGAATGACGCGATGCGCATCGAGAAGACTATCCATGCCTACGGGCCGCTGCCTGGCTTCCGGGCGCGTGTTCCGGATTTGCTCGATGCCGCCGGACGCGACAAAAAGAACAAGACAGGCACACGCCGCTTTGTCCTCTGTCCGGGTATCGGCAATGCCGTCGTCGTTGAAAATGTAACTGATGCGGAAGTGATCTCTGCTATGGAAAAGATCCTTGGCGAGGCTGCACGGTGAATGCTCCGCCGAGCACCTCTCCACCCATTGCCGGAGCTCGCCCCGCCGGTTCATCCGATGAAAAATCCTCGTCTGTCGCCGTTCAGCAGATGTTCGACAGCATCGCCCCTCGATACGATCTGTTGAACCATGTGCTGTCCTGCAACGTCGACCGCCTGTGGTGGTGGCGCACCGCGCGACATTTTCGCAGAATCCTGGCGCGGCCCCAGTCGACGATCCTCGATATCTGCTGCGGGACCGGGGACATGACGCTGGCATTGCTCAACCACCGTGGAGCAAACGCCCGGCCCATACTCGCCGCTGATTTTTCACATGCCATGCTGGCGCGCGGCGCCGAAAAATTTCAGAATCGCAACGTTGTGGCGATTGAAGCAGACGCGCTACGTCTCCCGCTTGCAGCGGATTCGCTGGACCTTATCACCACTGCATTTGGATTTCGCAACCTCGCCAACTACGAAGCGGGTCTGCGCGAATTCCACCGTGTGCTCGGCTCCGCGGGAGAACTTGGCATTCTTGACTTTAGTGAGCCCGCAGGCCTCGTCGGCAAGCTCTATGACTTCTACTTCAGCCGCGTGCTTCCCGCCATCGGCTCCCGCCTTTCGGGTATTGGCAGCGCATATGCTTATTTGCCATCCTCGGTAAAGCGCTTTCCGCCGCCTTCTCAGATGATCGACCTCATGTGTAAAACCGGCTTCACGGAGGTATCCTGGACCCCATACAGCTTCGGAATCGCCGGGCTGTATCGCGGCGTCAAACCTTAGAGCTTCAAACTGGAGCGGCCGCGAAATCGATGGCGTGCTCATTCATCCCGAACCCGCACCGATAACCACCATCACTGAGGCAAGAGCCATGATCGCCAGCGCAGAGTGGAAACAAGGCATGCTTTTTGAAGGCCGCTCCGAGAGCAGTCATACCATCGCCTTTGATGCAACTGCTGTCCATGCAGTCGGGCCGAGCCCCATGGAGGCCGTGCTTGTGGCTCTTTGCGCCTGTAGCTCGGTCGACGTCGTCAGCATTCTGGAGAAGAAACGTGAGCCCCTCACCGGTCTCACTGTTTCAGCAACTGCGGAGCAGGCCCCCGCGCCGCCGCGCGTTTTTACGCGCATTCATCTTGTTTACCGGATTGCAGGAAACGTGACGAAGAAGGCGGCAGAAGACGCTGTATCGCTTTCGAAAAACAAGTACTGCTCCGTTTCAAAGATGCTGGAGAAGGCCGTGGAGATCGACTACTCCATCGAGTACGCTGGTTAAGAGTGTTCCGCGCTTTTCAATTCGTGCTCATTGTGCTCATGCTCGCTGTGCTGGCCATGCTCGCCGCGGTCACAACGATGCATTTCGCTATCCACGGAGCAGAAGTGACCGTTCCCAGCTTTAAGGGGCTCACAGCTGCAGAGGCCGCTGATAAGGCTGCCGCGCTAGGCTTGAATCTCACAGTCGACAGCCATTTTTACAGCGTCGACATCCCTGTTGGCCATGTCCTCAGTCAGTCGCCCGTAGCGGGGACCGTGGTTCGTCGCGAGTGGCACGTCCGTCTCGCGGAGAGCCTGGGCCGGCAGCGTGTGGCCATTCCCGACTTGTCTGGTTCCGATCAGCGGCTTGCCTCTATCCAGATCCGGCGCGTTGGGCTGGAACTGGGAACTACGGCAGAAATGCCCTTTGCCTATGCACCCGCGGGCACGGTTATCGGCCAGAATCCTGCGCCAGATGCCGCCGGGGTCGAGCGCCCCAGCGTCAGTCTGCTCATTGCTGCTCCGCCCCTCGCAGCACATAGCGGCATCGTCATGCCCGACTTCACCGGCCAGATATTCTCGTCAGCCGCACTGGCCATCAGCCGCGCCGGACTCAAAGTCGCGCCCGTCAAGAATGCGCAGGTCACGGTGCCGGATGTCGCAAGCACCACTTCCGCTCGGCCGCCGCAGCCTGTCCTCCCTATCGGAACCGTGACAGGCCAGAGCCCTCCACCCGGTCATCGCGTGGATGCGTCGACTCCGATTGAACTCACCGTTGTACAGTAAGGTTCGCTGCAAAGGCACGTTCCAGGCGCGCATTGCCGGTAACCAGCGCTTTAAGCCGCAGTAGTACCTCTTCGGACGGCAGCGAACGCAGGAGCGCCTCGACCACCTGGTCGGCTCCAATCGAGTCAGACTTCACGAGGCTAAGTAAGAACTCTGTGGCTGCGCTCTGCCGTGTCAGGGCGATTGCCGAGAGCAACACTGAACGGAACCATGCATCGCGCGCCTTCTCCCAACGCGCCTTCAACATCTCAAAGGCTTCGACCGAATGCGTGGCAGCCATCGCCAGAGCCGCTTCGCCCGCCGCGTTATCTTCTGTGGCAAGGAAACGGCTCACCCACGGCAGCGCGGATACACCCTCGATCCGCAACACGCCTGCATAGCAACCGCCTAGAATCTCCGGCTCTTCGTCACCACCTATCTGCGCACGCAGCCGCAACAGAAGCGAAGCCGCAGACGATCCGACCTGCTCGACAGCACGGACAGCATCGCCGCGAGCTGACTTGTCTGTGTCGACCAGCATATCTAGCAGATGGCGCAGCAACTCAACCTCACAAAGCGCACGGCACTGCACCAAGGCGAGCGCGCACGTTCCTCGCAGCACCCCGGCAGTGTCGGAGCGTCCGCCCCATGTGGCCTCCAACTGCACGTGCTTCACGCCACGGAGAAATGGCGCAGGATCCTGCAGCTCGAACGCCGCCAGAGCCCGGCTCAGCGAGTTCTTTGCCCAGCACTGTGGGTCGCGTTTCTCTGCATCCTCGAAAAAGCGATCAATGGCGGCGAGTAGATCCGGCAGTAGTGCCTCAAGACGCCGTTGCGCGACAATATCTGCAGCTTTTGCGACGATGTAGTTGTTCTGGTGCTTTAGTGTCGCGCGCAAAGGAGGAATGCAGGCTTCATCGGGCTGATGCCGCAGTTCCTCAAGAGCCGCAAGTTGCGCTTCGAAATTCTTCTTTCCGGGCATGGCGATAAACCCATTTTGTTCGCCGCTAATTTCTCGTCAGAAGCGCTGCAAAGAATCCGTCGCAGTTGTGAACTCCGGGAATGGTGCGCAGAAATCTCTTATTCAAGGCTGAATCGCCCAAGCGTGCTGAACCATCGCCGGTGATGATGCCTTTTGCAGCCAGCGCTCCAATGTCGTCGTTGAGCGTGCCAGCGCTGAAGCCGGGATACATATCAAGGCATTCCGCGACGACGGCCTCGTTTTCTTCCGATTCCAAAGAGCAGGTGGAGTAGAGCAGCCGCCCCTGCGGTGTCAGTCCGGCGAGGGCGGACGAAAGAATTTTTACCTGCCGGGCATGCTGCCGAGCGATCTCAGCTTCGCCCACACGAAAACGTATCTCGGGATTACGCCCGATTGTGCCTGTGCCCGTGCAGGGTACATCGCACAGAATCAGGTCGTATTCAGGCTGCAGCTTCATTGCTGTCACGTCGTGTACTTCCAGGTGCAGACCCTCGCCTATCGGCGCGAATGTTCGGCGCATCGCCTCTAGTCTTCGCTTGCTGATATCCCAGGCAGTGATCTTCGCTTCTGGATTTCGCTCGGCCAAAATCGCGGTCTTACCGCCGGGAGCAGCGCAGGTGTCCAGGATGTTGCTTCCGCATCCGGCAAGCTCCGCCACCAGCTGCGATCCTTCGTCCTGAATGCGGACGCGACCATTTTGGGATACCTGGCTGCGCACTATCTCGCCTTCTACGACGCGTCTCGCCGCAGTAAGGAATTCTCCCTGTTCAAGGATCACGCCGTCATCGGTCAGATCCCGCTCGGCGTTCGGATCAAGTAGGCGGATAGAGATCGCGGCCGGTTCCTGATTGAGTTTGCAAATTGCCTCCGCTGCCTCCAGTCCGTAGGCACGCGTCCATCGCTCGACCATCCACGCTGGATGCGCGTAAGCGTCGGCAATCTGCGCGGCGTTCGCCGCTTTTTGATTCGCGGATTCACGCGGAAGCCGTGCCAACCTGCGTAGGACAGCATTGACCATTCGCGCGGCATGCGTCTCCCCGACCTGCTTTGTCAGCTCGACGCTCTCGCCGATCGCTGCGTATGCCGGGATGCGGTCGAGGCATAGGAGCTGATATGCACCCAGCCGCAGAGCTGTTTCCACCGCAGGAGCGAGCCTGGCGTCAGGTCGGGCCAGTAGTGGGCGGATATGCGCATCGAGCTTCATCTGCCACCGGAGGGTGCCCAGCACGAGTGTCGTCGTGAGAGCGCGGTCCTGCGCAGTGAGCGTATCAACCTGGCGTGAGCGCAAGAGTTCGTCGCTGTGTGCATCAGTTTGCGAGACCTCATTCAGGATTTGAAACGCAACCGCACGCGCGTGGGCAATCATCAGGTGCCGAGCCTGTCGCCGCTCTTCAGCGGGTGGCCGCGCAGGAAGTCCACTGCCGGCATGTGCTTCTTTCCTTCCAACTGCACTTCCACCAGTTCCAGCCATGTCCCAGCCCCGCAGCGAACAAACAATCGGGCCTGGTCTACGCGGACCGCTCCCGGATCAGCTGGACCATCCGCCAAGGCACTTGGCTCCAGGGGCATCAACCGATGCGCGGTCAGCTTTTTGCTCCCGAGTGAGGTCCACGCGCCCGGCCACGGCTGAAAACCGCGCCACCGGTTGTAGACCGTCATTGCAGGCTGCGTGAAGTCCATGCGCCCGTCGTTGCGTGTGAGGACAGGTGCGTGTGTCGCCAGCGCGTCGTCTTGTTTCTGCGGAATAATCGTGCCCGCTTCTAGCGCTTCCAACGTTTCAACCATCAGGGCCGCCCCCATCTCGGCGAGCAGGGGATAAAGGCCCTCCGCCGTCTGGTCCGGAGCAATCGCCATCTCGCGCTGCATCAGCATATCGCCCGTGTCGAGCCCCTCGTCGAGGTGCATCGTGGTCATTCCGGTGACTGGTTCCCCGTTTGCCACGGCCCACTGAATAGGAGCTGCGCCGCGATACTTCGGCAGCAGCGACCCATGTAGATTCAGGTTGCCGAAGTGCGGCAGATCGAGCATCCACTTCGGAATAATTCGTCCATAAGCAACCACTAGAATCGCATCCGGCGCGATGGCTGTGAGTTGAGCGCGAAACTCCGCGTTATTCTTGATTTTTTCCGGTTGGACTATGGGCAGCTTGACTGCCATCGCGGCTGCTTTCACCGGCGGCGCAACCATCTGCATTCCACGCCCCCTTGGCCTGTCGGGCTGTGTGACAGTGAGCGCGACCTCATGGCCTGCGCGCAACACCGCCTTCAAAGTGGGCACAGCAAACGAAGGTGTCCCGCAAAAAACTATTTTCATTCCCGCTCTACTATAAGGCGGTCTACCACTCGCCGGCCTTTTGCAGTTTGCGAATCCTGCGCAGAATCAGGTCGCGTTTCAGAGCGCTCACGCGCTTAAAAAACAGAATGCCATCCAGGTGGTCGATTTCGTGCTGGAAAGCGCGCGCCAGCAGTTCCTCACCGTCTAATTCAAACCGCTCGCCCTTTACGTCCTGTGCACGCACTTTTACTTTCGCGGCGCGGGAAACCTTCTCGCGAATGTCGGGTAGGCTAAGGCAGCCCTCTTCTTCATATTGCTTGCCCTCGCGAGAAACGATCTCCGGATTAATCAATACGATCTTGTCGGCCGGCCTCTCCTTGAAACTCAGGTCAATCACGGTAATCCGCTTCGAAACGGCAACCTGAGGAGCGGCAAGGCCGATGCCTTTGGCGGCATACATCGACTCGAACATGTCGTCCACGAATTTCGCCAGCTCTTGATTGAACTCGGTGACGGGTTCGGCCGGACGTTCCAAAACCGGGTCGGGATATTTAACGATCTCTAGAAACATTTTCTCAATAGGCCCGGATTTGTTCAACGTAACCATCATAGTTACGCTTTAGTTCACGCAACGAATCCCCGCCAAATTTCTCCAGCAACAGTCGCCCAAAGGCCAATGCTACCATGGCCTCGGCCGCCACTCCCGCCGCCGGAACCACGCACACGTCGCTGCGCTCGTATGCCGCCTTCGTGACTTCGCGCGTGTCGAAGCGCACGGAAGCCAGCGGGCGCCGCAGCGTAGAAATCGGCTTAAGATAGCCGCGCACCACGACGTCTTCGCCGTTCGAAATGCCGCCCTCGATGCCGCCGGCGTTGTTGTGTTCGCGCGTAAATCGCGTGTGCGCGCCGTTCTCGCGCGACTCGGCATAGCCAATGGCATCGTGAACTTCTGAGCCCAGCGACTCGGCGGCAGTCACACCGCGACCAATCTCCACTGCTTTCACGGCCTGTAATGACATGACTGCCTGCGCCAGAATCCCATCCAACCGTTCGTCCCAGTTGGCATAAGTCCCAACGCCTGCCGGCGCTCCGTGAATCACAACCTCGAAGACCCCGCCGATGGAGTCGCCGGTGCGCAGGGCCAGATCGACTTCCGCTTTCATGCGCGCTTCGGCTTCTTCATCCACGCAGCTCAGCAGTACTTCATCCATGTCCCGCAGCGCGCTTATCTCTTCCCACGCTGCATCGCGCGTGAGTTCGGCCCGGCCAACACGGATCACGTGGCTGGCAACATCGATGCCCAACTCCAGCAACAATGATTTTGCGACGGCTCCTGCCGCCACGCGGGCGGTCGACTCACGCGCCGAGGCGCGCTCCAGCACATATCGTGCGTCGGGGAAGTCATATTTGAGGGCTCCTGCCAGATCGGCGTGTCCCGGACGAGGCGAGGCTACAGCCTTGTGTTTCGCAGGATCGCCCGCCGCAACGGGCAATGACTCCGTCCAGTTCCTCCAATCGCGATTCTCAATCTCGATTGCGATCGGCGACCCAATCGTCTTGCCGTGGCGCACGCCGGAGAGGAAATGGGCGGTGTCCTGCTCGATGCGCATACGCCCGCCGCGGCCATAGCCCTGCTGACGACGCCAGAGCTCGCGATTCACGCGAACATTGTCGATCGGAACACCAGCAGGCATTCCGGAAACCAACGCGATCAGGCTCTCGCCGTGCGACTCACCCGCAGTAGAAAAACGAAACATGCGTACCTGTCCAGCCCCGAATCCGGCCTTTGATTTCTAACCCTTAATTTTAGATCAATCGCCGATGAGCCATGCATGTTGCGCTTCGTTCAGCGGTACGACAGAAAGTCGTCCCTGGCTGACGAGCGGAGAGTCGGCAAAAAGCTTGTTCGCCTTGATCTCGGCCAGCGTGTGTGGCTGTTTTACCGGTTTTCCTGCCTTGATGCGAACCAGTGGCACGCTTGGATTGCTCCCATCCACACTCACCACCTTCGCCGTTCCCACCGCTGTCCGCTCATCGCCGGTGTGATAAATCACCAGATCATCGCCGTGCTTCATACCGCGCAGAAACTTCACAGCCGCGGGATTCGTTACGCCATCCCAAATGGTCTCGCCATCCCGCTCCAGGTCGGCAAATGAGTACACGCTCGGTTCCGTCTTAAGCAAATAAGCCATCGCCTATCCTCCTGCCTTAGTCGTTTTCCTTATCGAGGAACGGCGTCGTGTTCAGCAGAGGCCGCTCCAAAGATCGCACCCACTCTGTCACTTCGCCCGCTTCGCGCCCTGCCGCCACATTCCGCGCAAACTCAGTGTTCAGCGTCTGCATCTTGGCATCTATGTCGTCCAGGTAATGCAGGAGCAGTGCTTCGGGAATCATGGGCAGCTTGGGCGATCCAAATTCATACTTACCATGATGGCTTAGCACCAGATGCTCCACCAGCACGCGGAGGGGGGGAGGAAAATCGGGCAGCGCAGCGATCTTCCGGTCGATCAACGCCACGCCGATGGTAACGTGCCCCAGCAGCTGCCCTTCAATGGAGTAATCAAAGCTCGTGCCCCAGCGCAGTTCCCGCAGCTTGCCAATATCGTGCAGAATGGCCCCGGTGAGCAGCAGATCGCGGTGGACCTGATAGTGCTTCGCCGCCAGGTCGGCTATACCCAGCAGCGAAACGACGTGCTCCAGCAAGCCACCGATCCACGCGTGATGCATGCTCTTGGCTGCGGGAGCCTCGCGGAAGGCAGCGGCTATGTCGGCATCATCCAGAAATGATCGCAGCAGCGCTTTCAGGTGGAGATCGGTAAAACTCTCTACGTACCCATTCAGCTCTGCCCAAAGCTTATCGATGTTGCGTTCTGTACGCGGAACATAATCGCTCAGATTGAACTCGTCGGGCAAAGCTTTGCGAATCCGCTCGATGTTGAGCTGGAGAAATTCCTTGTAGCGGCAAACCTGCGCGCGAACCTTGACGACGTCGCCGGCGACAAAATCACCCGCTTCCGCTGTCTCCCACATCCGCGATTCAATCTGTCCGGTGCGATCACTCAGAGTCAGGGCAAAATAGCGCGAGCCGTCCTTCTTGCTACGCACCTGCTTCGAGGCCGCGGCAAAGAATCCGGTAATGGCCTGGTTTTCGTATTTCGCCAGGTCCGCGATATTGGGTTCTTTCATCGTGCCTGCTGCTAGTTGTGTGGTGCTGGCGTCGCTGCCGGAGCGGGCGTCGCCGATGGAGAACCGGAATCGCCGCCTGGCGTAGCCGTGGTTGCCGGCTCCTCGCCGTTCTTCTTTTCGTCCGTCATGCGGCGCTTGGGACCCGTCTTACTCGGATTAGGTGTCTTGTTTTTTGAAGTAGCGCCGTTCAGCCCAAGCGGCGTTGCTTGTTGTTTTTGGGTTGCAACCTCGTCCTGAGTAACAGGTGGAGGCGCAAAGGGATCTACTTTAGGCCCCTTGTCCTTCTTCTGTTTGGGCAGCTTGGCCCGGTCCTGGAGACGAGTCTTTGGCTTTGCCACATCGGGTTGCTCCGGGTTGGCAATCGAGCCGTCGGGATTCATCGTACGCAGGTCGGACGGGGCGTTATTCGCGGCTACCTGCGTATCGCTCACTGCCCCTGCGCCAGCGTCCTCGGTCTTCGTCGTCGCCGTTGGCAGCGTCTCGCGCGGCGCCTGGCCAAAACGAATCTTCTCCTTTTTCCCCGGCTTCATCGTGGTCTGATTGCTGCTCGCTATCTGCTTGCTCGAACTGGCTGAAGTCGAGACCGGCGTGGAAGAGGCTACCGTTGCAGAACCATCCGCAGCAGTTGAAGTTGCCGGAGCGTTGCCTTGCGGCACATCCGCGAGACTCGGTACCGCCGCTGGAGGAGCTGGAGCCGCCGGGGCTGCTGTCTCCGCGGTCTGTGTGGGCAAAGGCTTCGAGGCATTCCGTCCACGCTCCTTGAAGCGAGTCCGCTCGATGTGTTTCTTCTTCTTCGGCGTCGGTGGCGCATAGGCGCTATACACGGGCTTCATTTCGTTGGGGCTGGCGCCTGAATCTTCATAACCGGCCTTGATCTCTATATAGGCATCCTCGCGCAATTTGGTCAGGTAATCGCGCAGGGCCGGCGCCATCTTCGCCATGCCCAAGGCATCTTCAACCTGCGGCTGAACATCCTTGAGCGGTGCAATGCCAGCCGGCGTGTGCTCGATCACCTTCAGGATCACAAAGCCCTGCTTGGTGCGAATCGGCTCAGTGTATTGTCCCGGCTTCAGATTGAAGGTCTGGTCTTCCAGCACTTTTGCCAGCTGTCCGCGCTTGAAATCGCCCAGGTCACCACCCTGCGCCGCTGTCGGGCCGCCGGAGGAACTCTTCGCCAATGCTGTGAAATCCCCGCCCGCCTTCAGCTTGGCCGCAACGTCATCAGCCTTAGTCTTGGCAGCGGCCACCTGCGCCGCGTCGTCAGGATTCGCCGTTGGAATCAGAATTTCGCTCAGCTTCACCTGCTCCGGCTGATCGAACTCCTGCTTGTGGTCGTTGTAATACTTCTGGACTTCAGTTGGGGTTATATTTACATGCCGCCCTACCTCATCGCGGATCACTTGCTGCGTGACGATGCGGTTGCGAGTACTCGCTTTGAAGTCTTCCCATGAAACACCCTGTGCCTCAGCCGCCTTCTGCAGATCTTCCATCGAATCGAGGTGATTCTCCTTGCGCATCTCGTCCAGACGCTTCACCAGCTCCGTCTCGCCGGAAATATCCAACGCTTTACCCCTGGAGATGAGCAGTTGCTGGTCGATCAGGTCGCGAAGTAACTCACGTTTCTGCTCATAGAGCTGCTGCTGAGTCCAATTCTGTTGTTTAGCCTGATTGTCCAGATCCTGCGCGGCACGCTCGTAGTCAGATCGGCTGATGACCTGGTCGTTCACTCTGGCAACGACATCCTCAACCACCGTTCCCGGGTATGCCGACTCTGGCGCAGGGGTGGCCGGTTTCGCGGTCTGAGCGTATGCGATCGGAAACATTGCAATCGCCAGGCTGGCAGCCAGTATGGCGCGGCGCGACGTGAATTGATAGGGCATAAATCGAAGGGTCATCTGTATGAACATCTCGGTTGGTGCCGCCAAGCTCGATCCAGACTTTGCATTGCATTTGTCTCGAATTGGCCCAGGCTGCGCTTCTGCCATTCTAATCATCCACCCGAGCGAATGCCAACGAACCCTTGCGCACTGGATCTGTCCGCTCCGCTCGTTGACGCAATGGAAATAGAAATAACCGGCCTGCGAAGCATTTCGAACAATTCGTCTGCTCGAGACGGCATAATCGGACATCAAGGTTCGTTTCCGAGATGACAAGCACGAGTTGCGGCGGCGGCCAGCATGAAATCTCATGGGTCGCGCCGGCCTTGATCTTCGGTGTGCCGCTTTACCTTTACGCTAACCTCTTCGCCTTCCCAAAGATTCCCTTTCTGCTTGGCGGAGATCAGATCTTTTTCTGGGTATACGCCCAATGGATGTTGCACGGCGAACGTATCTATAGTGATTTCTTCCAGTTCACTCCACCGGGACCGATCTCTTTTACCTGGCACTGTTCAAGCTCTTCGGCCCACATTTGTGGGTAACGAATGCTGCCGTGCTCGTTCTGGGAATGGGGCTTTGCTGCATTTGTTTCAGCATTGCAAAACGTCTCATGGCGCAGCACCTGGCCCTGCTCACCACGTTCCTATTTCTCGTTTCCTCTATGGCAGACTTTTGAATGCGACACATCATTGGTTCAGCTTGCTGGCCACGCTGTGCGCGGTAAGAATCGTCATGCCGGAAAGAACAATTCCCCGGATCGCAATCGCGGGGTGCTGCTCGGCACAGCCTGTTTCTTCACCCAAACCGCGGGCGTGGCGGCGTTGTTTGCTCTGCTTTTGTCTCTCACGCGGGACAGATTTCCACAAAGACCTCCTGGAACATCATCCATCGGGACCAAGTCCTATTGGTGACAGCCTTTGGCGTGATGTTGGCTGCTCTCAACGCCTCCCTGATTGCGAAAGTTGGCAGGTGGCAACTCTGGTATTTCAGGTCGTCTATCCGCGGCATTACCTAACCTGTTGGTTTGGAAGGTGGTTTCCGGGCCTTCCGGAAGCTCTTGCCTGACGCACCTTACCTCGCCTTGCCCCGTATCTGTTCGTCTACGCGTTGTTGCCCGTCATCTATCCCTCGATGCTTTGGCATGGCTGGCACAACCGCCGCAATCCTGCTTTCCGCTCCGGGACTTGTACAACTCTCTTTGCTCGGCCTGTTCCTGCTGCTGGAAATCCTTCCCGGAGTGAACTGGCTGCGTCTGTACTGCATCGCGATGCCCGGTCTTATACTGCTGGTGTTCGCGGCGACTCGCGCCCCTGAATTGCAGCGCTACGCCGCGGCGACTGGATGGATCGTCGTCCTGTGCCTCGGCAGTTGGAATACCTGGATGAGGTATCGCCAAAACCAAGCGGTTGTTGCGCTTCCTACAGGGAGAGTCATGTTGCCTTCGCAGAAATACGAGAAATTCTCCTGGCTAGAACAACATACAAAGCCCGGCGATTTCTTCTTTCAGCACGCATGGCATGACGCTTACTTCCCTTTGGAGCTGCGCAACCCTGTGTTCCTGGACGGGCTAATAGCCAAGGAGGCTGGCAGAAGCCTCGAAGGCGGCCAGGTACCTTTCCCTGCCGGTAAGCGGACGATACCCACATAGGGATTTTCCGGCACAAGGTGAAAGCCGGTTCGCGCGTGCCCGGGGGCGCAGCGACGCGTACAGTCCAGGCAGCACGGGCCGCGCGGTGTCATACCAATAAAACAGAAAGCACTTCTCTGGATACGTGCGGTAAAGGGGGTGAACACGCACTCTCTCCGCAAATAGGCCACATAGTCCTGTTTCCGCAAAGAGAATCACATTTATCTGGAAGATACCTCCAAGGACAGTATCGAATCCGTTACCAGGGCACGCTGGAGAGAAGGAGCCCTACCGGAAACGATACGCGGATTCCATGGCGGACGCGATGTTCAGCCTGTGCCCACGCGGACATGGATCGGGCACGATCCGCCTTTATGAGTCGATGAAGATGGGGAGAGCTTGCGTTATCCTGTCGGATGAATCGGTTCCGAATGAAGGTGTGGACTGGGAATCGTCTTCGATTCGCGTGCCGAAGGCGGATGTGGCTGGAGTGCCCGATCTGCTGGATGGCTGGCCTAAGGCATCGCACCAAGAAAATGGGCGAGCATGCCCGGCAGGAATGGGAAAAATGGTTCTCTGAAAAGTACGATTTCACCACGTGGCGAAGATGTGCGTAGAGATGCAATCCATGCGGAAGATTTATGGAAGATTGCGGCGTTACTATCACCTCCGGCACATTTTGCGCCCGTCGAACTTTCGCCTTTACATGATCAACAAAGAAGCTCCTCTATCAAGATCACCACCGGATATTTTGGTGAGGTGAACGTCCGGCGGGAAAGACGGTGCTGATCCCGGCTGGGACGGCAAGTTCGCTATCCAGCCACCTATCTTATGAGTGATATACTCGTCTAATAAAATGCTCCCGGAAAGTCCTGTCCTCCAAGCGGGAGCCGAAGGATTTCCACCCGCATGTCATCCCGCGTCCGCCGCACAGCCTTCTCTCTCGTCGTTTTCTTTTCCGCCTGCGGTCTCGTTGGCATGTTCATCGGCCCAAAAGTAGGTGCCCAGTCCTCGACCGACGAGTCATCCTTCCGAGACAGCCTGAAGTCGTTCACGAATGTCTACCAGATCGTTGCCGACAATTACGCCGAGCCCCTCACCGGTGACAAGCCAGATACGGCCATCTATGACGGCGCAATCCCCGGCATGCTGCGTGTTCTCGACCCGCACTCGAATTTCTACGACCCCAAAGCCTACGCCAAGATGCGCGAGGACCAGCACGGCAAGTACTACGGCGTCGGCATGGTCATTCAGCCGCAGAATAACAAGATCGTCGTCGTGTACCCCTACGAGGGAACGCCATCGTTCAAGGCTGGCCTGCGACCGGGTGATGTGATCGTTTCAGTTGACGGGAAATCGACCGAGAACCTGAACTCGGAAGACGTGGCCAACATGCTTAAGGGACCTAAGGGCACGCATGTCCACCTGACTGTTTCCCGCGAAGGCGCCGCGGCTCCCCTCACCTTCGACCTCGTACGCGATGAAATTCCGCATCCGTCGATTGATCTCAAGTACGAGATCCGTCCCGGCATTGCCTACATCCACATCACGCAATTCCAAGAGACCACTGGTCGCGAATTCAACGATGCCCTCGATCAGTTCGGTGACCTTAAGGGCCTCATTCTCGACCTGCGCGGCAATCCAGGCGGCCTACTTACAGAAGCGGTCAGCGTCTCCGACAAGCTCCTCAGTCGTGGCCAGGTCATCGTCTCGCAGCGCGGCCGCGCCTATCCTGAGCAGATTTACCGCGCCACCCATGGAAATGGCGGACGCGACTTCCCGGTTGTGGTTCTCGTGAATCACGGCACAGCTTCCGCAGCTGAAATCGTCTCCGGAGCCCTGCAGGATCACGACCGTGCGCTCGTCGTCGGCGAAATCACATTTGGCAAGGGCCTGGTACAGACCGTTTATCAGCTTTCCGACAACACTGGCCTGGCGCTCACCACCTACCACTACTACACGCCCAGCGGACGGCTCATTCAGCGGAATTACAACAACGTCTCGCTCTACGACTACTACTACAACCATGACCAGCCGCAGGACACCAAGGATCGCGAAGTTAAGCTGACCGACTCCGGACGCACTGTTTATGGTGGCGGCGGCATTTCCCCCGACTACAAGATCGACACACCCAAGTCCAACCATTTCCAGGACGTGCTCGCAGCCCACAATGCCTTCTTTAACTTCACGAAGCACTACTTGGCCAGCCGCACCGTTGCGAAGGATTTCCAGGTTGACGATGCAGTCATCGGCGAGTTCAAGCAATTTCTGACGGCGCAAAATATCGCCTACACCGATCAAGACTTCAACACTCCGGCTGTCATGGATTGGCTCAAAACGAACATCAAGGCCGATGTCCTGACCAGCCAGTTCGGCCAGCTCGAAGGTCTCCGCGTTCGCGCCAATTGGGACCCGATGATTGCTCAGGCCCTCACTTACATGCCGCAGGCCGCAACCCTTGAGCAGACTGCTGAGAAGGCCGCAGCAGACAAGCAGACGGCCCACAACAATAATCCGGCCGCGCAATAATCAGCCGATCCGTCTACTCGCAGCGCAGCGCCGCCATGGGATCAAGCTTGGCGGCTCTGCGTGCGGGAATCCAGCTAGCCAAAGCCGCAATCGCCGCTAACACGCCAACTGCAAACAGCAGAGTAGCGGGATCGTACGGCTTTAGCCCGAAGAGCATGGAACTCGCACTGCGGCCTGCGATCAGTGATAACGTTGTGCCGATCGCCGCACCCACAGCCAGCATCCAACCCGCGTCGCGCATTACCAGCGCAATCACCTGCCAGCGTGTCGCTCCCAGCGCGACACGAATCCCAATCTCGTTTCGCCGCAGTGTGACAAAGTACGAGATCACGCCGTAAAGACCCACCATCACCAGCAACGCCGCCAGAGCTCCAAAGAATCCTGACAGGATCGCCATCAGGCGCTCTCGCAGCAGCCCATTGTGAATCTGCGTCTCGAAATCAAACGTATGCACAATGATGTTCGGGTGTTTATCGCCGATCTGTCGCTTGATTTCGGCCATGACCGTGGAAGGTGCAATGTCGGACCAAATCATGACCGACATCCATGGGCCTTCTGCTGTGGGCGGAAACTGCGCTGCCGGAACAAATGCCATCGGAGGCGTCGCGCCGCGGATGTCGTTGTATTTGGTATCCGGAATTGTGCCGATGATTTCAAGTACGGTCGCAGGATAATTCGGCTCGGGCAGCGTGCGAACCGTTTTCCCGATGGGATTTTCATTGCCCACAAAATGTCGAAGGAAGGTACGATTCACGATCGCGACTCGGGGGGAGTTCGCCGTGTCGGTTTCGGCGAACATCCGTCCGGTTAGAAGGGGAATTCCCATCGTCTGAAAGTAGTCTGGGCTCACCCAGGTGAACTTCGACGAGTCTTCTACTGAATCTACCCGGACAGCGTGGGTCCAGCTGCCGCCCATAAGAGGATCGTTGGTTGTTGTTGCGGCTCTGGTGACGCCCGGCACGGACCGCACTTCTTCCAACAATTGCCGCTTAAACTCCTCATAGTGATCGCGTGGTACATCGGAGAGTGGAAAACCGATGTGTGCAACGCTAATTCCGTGTTCGCGCATCCCGGGGTTCAGAGTCATCAGATTGCGGAAGCTGCGAACGAACAGCAGTGCGCCCGCCAGCAGCACCATGGAAACCGAAATCTGCACCACAACCATGATCCGCTGTGCAGAGAACCGCTCGCGGTTCCCAGCAAGTCGTCCATCGCCCGTCTTCATCGCTACTACTGGATCGGCGTTCGACGCACGCAGCGCCGGAACGGTTCCAAACACAATGCAGGTAAACACCGCGACCGCGGCCGAAAACAGCAGCACACGCCAGTCGGTACTGACCGGCAAGGTTACCGACCATTGCTCCGTCGACAACGACCGCACCAGAAAACGACTAAATCCCTGGGCGAGCACTAGCCCGAGCAAAGCACCGCTTGCCGCCAGAATGCCGCTCTCAATCAGCAGTTGCCGCAAGAGGCGGCCCCGCGAGGCCCCCAGCGCCATGCGCACCGCCATTTCGCGGTGGCGCGCGCTGGCCCTCGCCAGCATCAGGTTCGCGAGATTGGCGCATGCGATCAGCAATACCAATCCGGTGATGGCCAGCAAGAGCGACAGCGAGTCCTGATAGTCCGCACGCAGAGCGCTCACGCCCTCGGAAGCGAGATAGACACCCAGGCGATAGCTCGTGAACTGTCTAATTGCCTGCGCACTGTATCCCGTAGGCGCCGTTGCGTCGAAAATGCCGGGACTCAGCGCACCAAAATATGCGGACGCGCGGTCGAGTGACCAGTCCGCCTTTAGCCGCCCCATCACCGACACGTCAAAGAGCTCCCGTTGCCAGGGACTGCCATCGCATGGAGTAGACTCCAGCGCATAGGCAATATCGAAGCTCTCTCCCACAGCCATCCCGAAAAAGCCTGGCGGCGTTACCCCCACCACTTCCGCAAACTGGTTATCGATCTTCAATCTGGTATTGGCCGTCAGCGGACGCCCGGCCATCTGCGACTTCCAGTACGGATAACTCACCACAACACGCGGTGCCGTGCACACTGAAGTTTCATCGCCAGGCATGATCAGCCTTCCCCGCCACGGTCGAATTCCGAGCACATTGAAGAATGCGCCGGAAACTTCGAGTGCCCTTACATTGTGAGCATCGCTCAGCTCTCCGATCAGGTGGTCATTCATCCTCCAGGCAAAGACACCAGAGAAAGGGTCCTGATGGTCACGGATCTCCAGCCAAACGGGCCGGGTGAGCTGTGCATATCGACCGTTATTGATACCGAATCCATGATTACCGCCAACGATCTTCACCTCGGCTAGTTCCTGCGGATTGGCAATGGGCAAACTGCGCAGTCTTACTGCGTCCAGAAGCTGAAAGATTGCTGTGTTCGCGCCGATCCCCAGGGCCAGTGTGACTATGGCTATCGACGTAAAGCCAGGACTCTTCGCGAATCCTCGCAATGCATAGCGCATATCGCGCATGATTGCATCTACGACCAGCGCTGCGTCGCGCTCCGTCACGCGCTCCTTCACTACGGTCGGATTGCCAAAGCGCAACCATGCGTCTCTTTGAGCGGCTTCGGGAGTCATACCGGCGGCGATGTTGTCCTCTGTGCGCATCTGAACATGCGCTCGCAACTCGTCCTCGATCTCGCGGTCGACCTTGGAGCGCCTCACCAATGCCCACATACGCCTCGTTGCACCCATGGCTCACCTCACGCGAATCGCAGAATTGCCTCAACGCCCTTCACTACCTGTTCCCAGCTTTTCTCCGTGGCCGCAAGCTGCTTCCTGCCCATCGCCGTGAGGGAGTAATACTTTGCCCGGCGGTTCGTCTCCGAGTGCGCCCATTCCGAACGAATCCATCCGCTCTGCTCCATACGGTGCAGTGCCGGATACAGCGACCCCTCCTCAACACGAAGCAACGCATCCGAAACTTGCTCAATGTGCAGCACAATCCCATACCCATGCATCGAGCCAACATGAGAGATAGTTTTCAAGATCAGCAGATCGAGAGTGCCTTGAAGGTCATTCTTAGCCACGGATCACCTGGAAGTTCAAACATAGCCGTCTAGGGATACGACAGTATGGCACTTACCCCTAGTTGTCAAGGTATACGAACGCTTAACGAAGGATGTTCCGTGCGTTACATTCGAAATATGAACATCCGCATGGCGACTGAGACCGATTTCGACCAAGTCCTACGCCTCATCAACAGAGCCTTTACGGTCGAACGCTTCTTTAAAGATGAGGACAGGATGGACGTCCCCAAACTTCAGGACCTCTTCAAGAAAGGCAGTTTTTTGGTGATCGAAGAAGACGGCCATCTGGACGCCTGTGTCTACGTCGAACGCAATGCCGACCGCGCCTACCTCGGTCTGCTCTCCGTCGATCCTGCGCGACAAAAGAACGGGCTGGGCCGCCGACTGACGGCAGCCGCCGAAGAGTTCGCCCGCGAAACCGGTGCGCGTTTCATGGATTTAAGGGTGGTGAATCTCAGAACCGAGTTGCCCGGCATCTACGAGAAGCTCGGCTATTTCATCACCGGCACAGAACCCTTCCCCACCGATCAGATGCCCATCACGCAGCCCTGTCACTTCGTCCGCATGACCAAGGAACTTGGCCACGGCGGAGCGTAGAACTGGTTGGCTAGCGCAATTGGATTGACCGTTCCAGTTTGAAGCTGACAACAGATTCTGCAGGAATATTGATATCCTTATTGCCGGTAAAGGCGGCGCCCGCCGTGCCGGCGCCTGCTCCGGCAAGCCCACCGACCAGCAGGCCAACGCCACCCGAGGCAACACCCCCAATCAGCATTCCCAGCCCGGTGCCGCCCCCAAGAAAGGCTGCTGTCCGCTTACCTTTACCTTTCTTGGTCCGTGTCAGGCTGCTGGTGTCAAGTCGGTAATGCTGTCCGTTCACATTCAATCCTGTTAAGGTAAGCTGCAGAACGGAAGCCCCTTTGAAGTGCCCTCGTTTGTGCGCATGCAACACCACCCCATCCGCTATCGAACCAGCAGGAATTACCGTATCACCCTCGACGTTGACCGGGTTGACGATAGTGCCGGAAAAGGTCTCCCCTGACTGCGCGTGTTTCACATCGATGCCCTGATTCATCCGAATGCTGAGCACCGTCCCAGCAGGAACTTCCGGGGAAGACACGGTAGCTGGTGGAGGAGGGGGGGCATTCGCTTGTTGCTGAGCGCCTGGTTGAGTACTTTCCGGTGAACTCGCGTTGCCTGAAGCTACCGGAGTCGCGGAGCTTGGCGGACTAGTTGCAGTCGGCTGGTTCGGAGGTGGACTAGCTGCGGCGCTGCTAGCCGGGGTAGC
>CAYVSQ010000159.1:0-7389 GCA_964453815.1 uncultured Acidobacteriaceae bacterium
GTCATCCTGAGCGAAGTTTTGACGCTGGGCGTCAAATGAAGTCGAAAGACCTGCTTTTGATGCCTTCGCCAATTGTGAATTTTTGAGAGAAATGACCATCGACAACGCACAATTGATTGAACGCGGATGGGCCGCCCTGCCCCCCGAATACCGCATACCTGAGCACCCACCAACACTGGACGAAGCCCGTGCCTGGTGTCAGCGCCTAGCCGAAATTCACTACGAAAATTTTCACGTGGCCTCCTGGTTTCTGCCGAAACGTCTGCGCCCTCACTTCCACTCCATCTATGCCTATTGCCGCGTCTCCGACGATCTGGGAGACGAAACCGGCAACCGCGAGCAATCCCTCGCCCTCCTCGATCTCTGGGGACAGGAACTCGACGCCTGCTATCGCGGAGAAGCCCGTCATCCCGTCTTCGTCGCCTTAGGCGAAACCATCCACGCCTGCGACATTCCTATAACGCCCTTTGCGGATCTGCTCGTCGCATTTCGCCAGGACCAGACCGTCACGCGCTTTGAGACCCTCGCTGACGTGCTCCACTACTGCCACTACTCCGCCAACCCTGTCGGCCATCTCGTCCTTTATGTCTGCGGCTATCGCGATACTGAGAGATTCGCGTTCTCCGATCACACCTGCTCCGCGCTCCAGCTCGCCAACTTCTGGCAGGACGTCCGGACCGACTACCATGACCGCGACCGCATCTATTTTCCTGCCGAAGATATGCGCCGCTTCGGCGTTGACGAAGCCACCATCGCCGGAGGCAAATGCACGCCCGCCTTCCGCGAACTCATGCGCTACGAAGTCAACTACGCCCGCGGCTTGTTCGAGCAGGGCCTGCCTCTAGTCGGCATGGTCGATCGCGAGCTAGCCATCGATCTTGACCTCTTCTCTCGCGGCGGCCTTGAAATTCTCCGCGCCATTGAAGAACAGAACTACGACGTGCTCACCAGCCGCCCTGCCATCTCGAAATCCCGCAAAGCTGCGCTGCTGCTGCGTGCCCTCACCGGAAAATTCCTCGGCCGAAACCTCGCACAAAGCAGGGGAGAGAAGGCGGCGTGACTCCGTCCGTCGCAGAATCTTACCGCGTCTGTCGCGAAATCGCTCGGAAGGAGGCTAAGAACTTCTATTACGCATTCGTCGCGCTTCCCTCGCACAAACGTGACGCTATATGCGCCGTCTACGCCTTCATGCGCCATGCTGACGACCTCTCTGACGACGAATCTCTCTCGCTCGATCAGCGCCGGACAAATCTCAATACCTGGCTCGAAGCTTGGCACGCTACGTCCTCCGGTGGCCCAACTTCCGACCCGGTCTTCATTGCCCTTGCCGATGCGCAAAAGCACTTTCAAATCTCCTCCGAGCTTCTCGACCATCTCGTCGAGGGAACCGCCATGGACCTTCACCGCGCTCCATGCACCGGCGAGCTACAACACGACACCTATCCCACCTTCGACGACCTCTATCGCTACTGTTATCTCGTTGCCTCCGTCGTCGGACTCGTCTGCATCCGCATCTTTGGCTACACCGATCCCCGCGCCGAGAAGCTGGCCGAGGAAACTGGTATCGCCTTCCAAATCACTAACATATTGCGAGATGTTAAAGAAGATCTCGAACGTGGTCGCGTCTATCTTCCTCTGGAAGACCTCGAACGCCACGCCGTTTCTATCGCCGATCTTGCCGCGCTGGCCGCAAGCCCTCGTCCGCTCACAATCGGAGAGCGCACCTTGTTCGAAGCTGAAGGAAAACGTGCCGAAAATTATTACAAATCAGGCCAGGCGCTTCTGTCGCTCATTTCATCAGACTCCCGCCCAGCACTCTGGGTTCTGATTGCTATCTATCATTCGCTTCTCAAACGCATCGAGCACCACAACTACGAAGTCTTCGACCAAAGAATCTCTGTCCCCACCCACCAAAAACTGTGGATACTCACTCGCGGCCTCCTGCAGGTTCCCTTCAACCGCTTCACGCCCTCGAAAACAGGGGTAGGGAACTGACCGCCATGCCGGCCTCGACCGTCACCGTCATTGGCGCAGGACTCGCCGGCCTTTCCGCGGCCTGTGCTCTTGCTGACGCCGGCTATAAGGTGAGCCTGCTCGAACGCCGTCCTTACGTTGGCGGCCGCGCCTCTTCCTATGAGCATCCCGGCACGGGCGAGATCATCGACAACTGCCAGCATGTGCTCATCGGTAGATGCACTAACCTCATCGACCTCTATCGCCGCTTCGGAGCCCTCGACGCAATCCGCTGGTACGACCACTTCACCTTCATCGAACCCGGTGGACGCCGCACCTTGCTCCAACCGTCAGTGCTGCCCGCGCCACTGCATACATCGCTTTCGTTTCTGCGCGCCCCCGCGTTCTCTCTTACGGACAAGCTGGCCATCGCTCGCGGCATGTCCGCCTTCCTCACCGGCATTCCCGCCGATACCGACGAAAACTTTGCCCACTGGCTCGCTCGTCACAGACAGACGCCCCGCGCCATCCAGCGCTTCTGGCATCCGGTGCTGGTCAGCGCCCTCAACGAAGACCTTGACCGCATCTCCGTCAAGTACGCCGGCAAAGTCTTCCGCGAATCATTCCTCTTGTCTCCCGAAGCCGGACGCATGGGCATTCCCAGCGTCCCGCTCAGCGACCTCTACGGACGCGCCATCGACTATCTTCAGACTCGTGGCGGCGAGGTCCATCTGCGGACCAGCGCCGAAGCCATCGAACCCGTAGATCCAACCGAGCCCGACACAGGCTGGATCATCCGCAGTGGCAACCGCACTTTCACCGCAGACGCCATCGTGCTCGCGCTCTCCTTTGAAGCCCTTGCCGCGCTTCTACCTAAGCTTCCTCGCAACGCCGAGAGCGAAAATCTCGCAGCAGACCTCGCTCAGTTCGAGCACTCGCCGATCACCGGCATCCACCTCTGGTTCGATCGCGAAATCACCGAGCTCGAACACGCCGTGTTGCTCGACACCACTATCCAGTGGCTCTTCAACAAGTCGAAGCTGCAACCGGCGCATCGCGAGCAGCAGGAAAGCTACATCGAGCTCGTTGTCAGCTCTTCTAAATCCCTTGTCCCCATGCCGCGTCAGAAGATCATCGATCTCGCCCTGCGCGAGCTCGCCCAGTTTTTCCCCGCGGTGACTTCCGCAAAACCGGTAAAGGCCGCCGTCGTCAAGGAAGTCCGCGCGACCTATTCTGTACGCCCGCTCCTCGACCGCATCCGCCCCAGCGCTGAAAGCCCTTGGCCCGGCATTTACCTCGCCGGCGACTGGACCGCCACCGGCTGGCCCTCGACCATGGAAGGTGCTGTCCGCAGCGGCTATCTCGCCGCTGAAGCCCTTGCCAGCGCCTCCGGCGAAGCCACGCCATTCCTGGTCCCCGATCTGCCCCACGTGGGCCTCATGCGGCTCTTTCCGTAACTTTCGTCGGCTCAAAATCTCTCAAGCACGTGTTACCTTTCCCACCCAAGAACATCTAAGCTGGCTGAATATGGCCAACACCAGGAACTCCGCCGGCTTCCAGCCCATAGAGAACTACGGCGTCATCGGCAATATGCGCTCCATCGCGCTGGTCAGCGTCGACGGAAGCATCGACTTCCTCTGTTTCCCCAATTTCGACTCTCCAAGCGTCTTCGCGGCCCTTCTCGATCCGCAGCGCGGCGGCTTCCTCCGCATCTCAGCCGACATCGATGACCTGCATACAAAACAGCTTTACCTGCCGGACACCAACATCCTGGTCACGCGCTTCCTTTCAGAATCCGGCGTCGCCGAAATCACCGACTTCATGCCCGTCGTCGAGAGCAAAGACAAACTGCCCTACGGACACCACATTCTCCGCATGCTGCGCGTGATCAAGGGCCAGATCACTTTCCGGATGCGTTGTGCCCCGCGCTTTGACTATGCGCGCTCCGGCCACACTGCGCATAACGAAGATGGATCCATCTGTTTCGCCCCCGAATCGAAAGATTGTCCCAGCCTGGCTCTCCACGCGACCTTCCCCATACAGCTTGATGGCAATGATGCAACTGCCACCTTCACCCTCAGAGCAGGAGAAACCGCGACTCTGGCATTCGGTCAGATCGATGAAGAGGACAAAACGGGAGTCACCATTCTCGACCTCGCCAATGTCGATGAGCACTTCCAGCAAACGTATCGCTTCTGGCGCACATGGATCAGCCGCTCCAAATACACCGGGCGTTGGCGCGAAATGGTCAACCGCTCCGCGCTCATGCTCAAGCTGCTCTGCAGCAATGAGTATGGCTCGCTCATCGCCGCGCCCACCTTCAGTCTGCCTGAACAGGTTGGCGGCGAGCGCAATTGGGATTACCGCTACACCTGGCTCCGTGACTCGTCCTTCAGTCTCTACGCCTTCATGCAGCTCGGCTTTGTCGAAGAGGCCCAGGCCTTCACCCGTTGGATTCGCGGCCGCCTGCATGAAGACGCCGAGCACGGTCCGTTGCAAGTCATGTATCACCCAGACGGGCGTCAGGATCTCGACGAAATAATCCTCGAGTCACTCTTGGGTTATAAGAACTCGCGCCCGGTTCGCATTGGCAACGGCGCCTACCAGCAGCTTCAGCTCGATATCTACGGCGAGCTCATCGACGCTATATACCTCGCCAGCAAATACGGCGACGGAATTTCCTATGACGGCTGGCACGACCTCCAGCGTATCCTTGACTGGCTCGTTAAAAATTGGAATCGTCCCGACGAAGGCATCTGGGAAGTACGCGGAGGGCGGCGCGAATTCCTTCATTCGCGCCTTATGTGCTGGGTCGCTTTCGATCGCGCCATCCGCCTCGCCGGCAAGCGGTCTCTCGCCGCACCCATCGAAAAATGGCGTGAAATCCGCGACCTCATCTATGAAGACATCCACACCAACTTCTGGAACGACGACCTCAAATCGTTTGTTCAGTACAAAGGCTCCAATACCCTCGACGCGTCTGTACTTCTTATGCCGCTCATGCGTTTCATCAGCCCCACCGACCGCCGATGGCTCTCGACCTTGGAGGCCATTGAGACGCGCCTCACCGAAGACAGTCTCGTCTACCGTTACGACAACATCAGATCTCCTGTGGATGGTTTAAGAGGAGGCGAAGGCAGCTTTACCGCCTGTTCATTCTGGTTTATTGAATGTCTTGCCCGTTCCCATCAGCTCGAAAAGGCTCGTCTGCTCTTCGACAAGATGCTCGGTTACGCAAACCATGTCGGCCTCTATTCCGAGCAACTTGGCTCAAGCGGAGAGCACCTAGGCAACTTCCCCCAGGCCTTCACGCATTTGGCACTCATCAGCGCGGCCACGTTCCTTGATCGGGCCCTCTCCGGTCACGCGCACACCCCTTGGCGTTGAAGCCTATCGTGCCAGCAGCGCCACTCCGGCGCATACAAAGACCGCGGCAATCCACCGCCGCCTGTCGACGTTCTCTTTCAGGAAAATCTTCGCCGCGATCGCATTCGTCACAAATGTGAGCGAAGCCGACGCCGGAGCCACTAGGCTCAAATCCGCATGACTCAACGCAAACAGAAGCGAAAAGAAACTCAGCGCCATAAAGAAGACGCCTGAGACAAATCGCCCGCTTCCCAGCACGGCTAAAGCGGCTCCGCCCAGACCGCGCGCCGCCTTGATGTCATCCAGATCGCCAATTCCGCGCATGGCCGACGCAATGAATACGTCGCCTGCAGTCGCAAAAATCACGATTGCCGCGATCATGGTCGCATCAGCAAGTCCACGTCCGGGCATCAAAACGCTCATGACGGCCTTACCTCCGCACCTGACACGGGACACTCTTTCACCATCTCCGTATAGGACGGTCCCTGCGTCACAAAACCCACTCCGGCTGTAATCAGCAGAATCCCGATCCACCGGCCGGGCGAAATCTGCTCATGCAGCCAGAACTTTGCCAACAGAGCCACAATCACGTTGCCGATCGACGTCGCCGGCAGCACAAACGTCAGATCCGCCCACGAAAGAGAGGCCAGATACGACGCAAAAAAGCAGATTAGCAAAGCGATACCGACCAGAATCTGCGGCGTCCTCAAGGCATAAATCAATGTCGAGAGGTGATCCAGCGGCACCGGCCCCACGCGTTTCATTCCCACACTCAACAGCGTGTCGCCCAGCGGAGCCGTGACTGCCACCACGCCCAGCACCAGATACCTCCGGAATGTCATCGTAGATTTCGTCATTCGATCGGTCGCTGATAAGTAAAAACGGCCAGCGTCTCCGGCTGGCCGTTCGGTCTTGCGCAGAACGTTCGCTATGCTCCTACGTTTGCAGGCGTCGTTGTCTCTGCCGTCGCCTGCGATTTCGCCTGTTTCACAACCTTGTTTCGCTGCGCGCGCAGCTTCAGGAACGATTTCGACTCCGCATACAGCCGCTTCAAATCGCGATTCACGATCGCCTTGCTTACCACGCGCCACGCCGCCTTGGGCCGGAAGTAGTATTCGTCATAGAAACGGTGGACCATCTCCAGTACGTATTCCTTTGGCAGCCCGGGATACTCGATGTGCGCCAGTTGATGGCCTTCTTCATCGACCATCTGGCCATTGTTTACGATAAAGCCGTTCTCCTTCGCGTAGTCGTAAAGCTCCGTTCCCGGATACGCATGTGCAATCGAAACCTGAATCGTCTCAACGTCCAGACTCTTGGCAAAGTTGATTGTGTTGTTAATCGACTCCTTTGTCTCGCCCGGCAGCCCAAGAATAAAATCGCCGTGAATCGTCAGGCCCAGGTCGTGGCAGTCGCGCGTAAAGTCCCGCGCCCGCTCGATTGTCGCGCCTTTCTTGATGTTTTTCAGAATCTGCGGATCGCCCGACTCATAGCCCACGATCAGCAATCTGCAGCCAGCCTCGCGCATGGCCTTCAGTGTGTCGCGGTCCGTGGTCACACGCGATGTACAAGACCACGTCAGCCCCAGCGGCTTCAGCTTCGCGCAAAGTTCAATCGTCCGCGCTTTCTGAATATTGAAGGTATCATCGTCGAAGAAAAATTCCTTCACATGCGGAAACAGCTTCTTGGCGTGTGCCATCTCCGCGGCCACATCATCAGTGGAGCGCTTGCGCCACGCATGTCCGCTAAGCGTTTGCGGCCATAGGCAGAAAGTGCACTGCGCCGGGCATCCGCGCGTTGAGTAAAGCGAAACAAAGGGATGCAGCAGGAACGGAACGTTGTACTTGGTCACGTCCATATCGCGCGCGTAGATATCCGTAACCCACGGCATCGCGTCCAGGTCTTCCACCTGCGGCCGGTCGGGATTGTGCGCGACCTTGCCGTCCTTGCGATAGCTGATACCCAGAATCTCATCGAGCGGCTTGCCGTTCGCATACTCCACCACTGAAAAATCGAACTCGCGGCGGCAGACAAAATCTACCACTGCGCACTCGTTAAGGGCCCGATCGG
>CAYVSQ010000160.1:0-3554 GCA_964453815.1 uncultured Acidobacteriaceae bacterium
GTAGAGGCCTACGTCAACGACGAGGGCCGAGTTTATGACTATCGCATCATCTCCGGCCCGAACAACCCCATTTCGCGCGCGCAGGTGGAGAACCTTCTGCTGTTCAGTGTCTTTGAGCCTGCACGCGTCTTTGGAGAACCCGTTCGGGGCGTCGCGGTGGTGTCTTTCTCGGGCATTTCCGTTCAGGGCTGAGCACCCCACCCCACTCTCTCCTCAGGATCTCTTGCAGATCATTGATTCCATTGAGTTTTAAATCGCGCACTTGTGGCCAGATCATTGATTTTGAATAACTTACAAGTATGTCATCCCTTTTGTGTGACTTACAGCCGGTTGCTTGACGTCGGATCCTGCTGCCGCCCGACCGGGCAGCGGATACCCGCCAGCTTCGGAATCAAGTTACGCCAGATCGTGTACTTCTCCGGCATTTCCGTTCAGGGTTGAACTGAAAGCCGGCGCACGTGCCTTCCTCAAGACAAAAAATAACTGATTCCGTGTGAGTTCTGGCATTGGTGTCTGCAATACCATCGACCCATGCATCGCCGTCTGACTCGCCGGATCCTTCTCATCGCCGGGCTGATCTTCATTACCCTCATCGTAGGTACAGTCGGCTTTGAGGTGATCGAAGGGTATTCATGGTTCGACGGTTTCTACATGACCCTCACGACTATCACAACGGTCGGTTATCAGGAATTGCGGCCCCTTAGCCGCTCCGGCCGCATTTTTAATTCGTTTCTGATTTTCTTCGGGGTGACCGCGATGTTCCTTGCGGTCGGCGCAATGACACAAACTATCATCGAACTCGAGTTCGATGATCGCTACGGCAGGCGTAGGAAAAAACACATGATCGATCACCTGCACGACCATTTCATCGTGTGCGGTTTTGGCCGTGTCGGCCGGAACGCCTCCTATGAGTTTCAACGGGCCAACGTTCCTTTTCTGGTAATCGATCGCGACGAGCAACGCGTTGCGAAGGCGACAAGCGCAGGAATGCTGGCCATTGTCGCCGATGCTACGCAGGATGACAGCCTTCGCGAAGCCGGTGTGCTCAGAGCAAAGGGGTTAATTGCCGCCTTGCCCTCCGATGCCGAAAATCTCTTCATCATTCTCTCCGCAAAGACTCTGAAACCAGGGTTGACTGTCGTAACCCGAGTCTCTGAAGAAGAAGCTGGAGAAAAGCTGCGCCGGGCAGGCGCCGACACTGTCTTTACCCCTTACACCATGGCCGGACGCCAACTTGCCGATGCGTTACTAAGGCCTCTTGTAGTAGAGTTCCTGGACTTCACCCGAAGCAATATAGGACCAAAGGTCACGATGGAGCAGGTATGCGTCTCGCCAAAAAGTGGATTCACCGGAAAGACACTTGGTCAGTTGCTGGAGTTGCGGAAATCTGGAGTAATTGTGCTCGCCATTCGCAAATCAAGGGGTGAAACGATCTTCAATCCTCCCGCGGAATTCGAAATCTCGGCCGGCGATTTCCTGATCGTCATGGGCGAGCGGCCAATCTTACAAGAGCTCGAAGAGGTTCTTACCAACTAATGAAAGGGCCCACCCGTTCAAGGATGAGCCCTTGCAGCTGTCGCTAAATCAGGCGGCCAGTTCTCACGCCAGATCGAACAGCAACACCTCGCTCGGCTCCGGCCCTTCCGTCATGACGGTGATCGACGGCTCCTGGCTGATGGCGACGGCGTCGCCGCCGGCCATCGTCTTGCCATTGACGGTGACGCCCCCCCGAATTACCTGTAGCCAGCCGTACCGCCCCGCCTCAAATTCGTGCGCGATCTTCTCCCCGGCAGCCAGCTCGGAGACATAGACCTTCGCATCCTGGTTGATCACGGAGACTCCCGGAGCCTTCACTGGGCCCGCCAGCTGCTTCCACTGCCCGCGCTTCTCTTCGGGGCTGAAAGCAAGCTGCTCGTATGTTGCCGGCAGACCGTCCTTGGCCGGTTCGATCCAAATCTGCAGGAAGTGTACCGGCTCAGTCTTCGATCCGTTGTATTCGCTGTGCACTACGCCCGTGCCTGCCGACATGCGCTGGATCTCGTTCGGCCCCAGCACCTCCTCGTGTCCCATGCTGTCCTTGTGGGCCAGCTTGCCGTCGAGCACGTAGCTCAAAATCTCCATGTCGCGATGAGGATGCGCTCCAAAGCCCCGTCCCGGCGCCACCCGGTCTTCATTGATCACACGCAGACTGCGAAAGCCCATGTGCCGCGGATCGTAATACCCGGCGAATGAAAACGTATGGAGCGAATTCAGCCATCCGTGATCGGCGTGTCCGCGTTCTTCACTTTTCCGAATCTGTAACATTATTTGCCTTCCTCCCCTTTGCTTCTGTTCGATAGAAAACTCTTTGGCTCTCCGCGCGGCGCCGCCGCCGCCGCCAGCCCCAGCTTTTTCACCAGGCCGTATAGCTCCGTTCGTTCAACGCGGTCGAGAACCGCCATCAGCCCTTCGAGATCCTGCGAGTGAGACTCGAAGACCGTCTGCACTAGCCGTCTTCCTCGCGGCGTCAGGTGAATGACCCGCGCACGGCGGTCTTTCTCTGTGAATACTCGATTCACCAGGCCCATCTTTTCGAGGCGGTCCACCGCTGCGGTCATGGACCCGCTGGCCAGCAGCACCCGTGTGCCGATCTCCCCGATCGTCAGCGGCCCCTTGTGCAGCAGGGCTTCGAGAGCCATGAAGTCACTGAGGCACAGCCCGTGCCGGGCGACGCTGTCCTCGACATGGGCGACCAGAGCACGATGCGCTTTAGCGAATACTGTCCAGAGTCGAGCGGCGGTTATGTTTGCCTGCTGGCTCATCACACAACATAAGATGCATATCTCGACAAAAAGATTCTTGACATCGAGATATATGAAGAAACCTGGCAGCCGCCCACCCTCCTTGAGCAGTACGATCCACAGTGGAAAGAGGGCTTACGAATTGGCCGTCAATGTAACAATCACTGAGATCGTCAGGAAAAGAGCGTAGGCGGCAAAGAGGAAAGCTCCATATCTTCCTGCTGACGCTGCCTGCATTCTGGGCATGAAAACGGCGAAGCGAGAGAGCAGTACAGCTTCGCCAAGCATGCCAGGCAGCGCAATTAGGAGTGCGGCAGCGGCCCACTCACGGGTTGGAATGTGACGCCATTTGAGGATGGCGATGCAGACAATCGCGGACGCAATGGGGGCGAGGATAAAGTTGATCCAGTATCGCAAGCTGGTTGTTTCAAACACCGACGGTCCCCGTACTTCGTACCAGAGGGTTCCGATAATCCAGAAGGCTAGGCCGAATAGAGGCAGGAGGACTCGGTCATATATTTTCATGGAAACTCTCCAGCGTGAAGGTTGATGTACCAAATGGTACATCAACCTTGTACCAGTTGGTACACTCGGGGCAAGATGCAGCACAAAAAGAAATCCGGCGATCGTGATCAGCTGCTGGAACGTTGCCTCACTGCCTTCATTCAGGCAGGCACGCTGGATTTGAGCTTGGATCATCTGGCCAAGCAGGTCGGCACCAGCAAGCGCATGTTGATCCACTACTTTGGCGATCGTGAAAACCTCGAAGAGATG
>CAYVSQ010000161.1:0-14192 GCA_964453815.1 uncultured Acidobacteriaceae bacterium
GCGACGCTTTCTTCCTCTTCGATAGCTATGTCGTTAAACTCTGCGGAATCAAAGACTTCTCCGCATTGCTGGCACTCGACATACTCGGCATCTTCGTCGCGCGAGACGATTTTTACGATGGGGTGTTTGCAGGTGGCGGTCATGGATGGGGAGGTGCGAATGGTATGGATTTTGCCCGTATTGAACGAGGTTGTCAACCGTCCATTCCGTTATTTTCGCTGGTCAGCGGCTGGTTTGTTAGCGGTAGAAAGATTGGGAAAGCTGGTTGCGTGCCGGTTGTTCCAGACGTACACTATCTAGGACTGGAATTGTCGGCATTCGGGGCATTTCAGCGCTGAGCGGGAGACTCAAGACTTCGAGATGCTGCGCCTGACCAAAAAAGCGGACTACGGTCTGATGGCTTTGAAGTACCTGGCCGAGCAGACCGGTGGTGCTCACAGCGCCAAGGACATCGCTGAGGCGTATCACATTCCTCCTCAACTGCTGGCGAAGATCCTGCAGACGCTGGCCAAGTCCGGTTTGCTGGTTTCACATGCGGGAACGAATGGCGGGTATGCGCTGGCTAAACCGGCGACGGAGATCTCGGCGTTTGAGGTGATCCGGGCGATCGACGGACCGCTGTTTATTACGAGTTGCATTACGATTCACGGAGCCTGCGATCTGACGAGCACGTGCACGATCAAAGAACCGCTTCGCAAGGTGAATGACAGCATCAAAGACCTGTTGAGCGGCATCCATATTGCAGACCTGATCGAGGCCGGGGATGCGGAGCATACTGCGGTGGGCGGCGGTTTGGTGAGCATCGCGCTTTAGGGTTTGCGGCGGCGATAGTCGTTGAAGATATTGAGACGAAACAGAACAGATTGATTTTTGGAGCGGGGAACGATATGAGCAGCAATGGAAATGGAACCGGAGTGGTTGTTACGGAATCTTCAACACCTTTGCCAGTGGGTGTGAAACTGCCGATCTACATGGACAACCATGCGACGACGCCACTGGATCCGCGGGTTCTTGATGCGATGATGCCGTACTTTACGTCGACCTTCGGGAACGCGGCGAGCCGCAATCACTCGTTCGGCTGGGAGGCCGAGAAGGCTGTTGAGAATGCGCGCGAGCAGGTGGCGAAGCTGATTGGCGCGACGGCGAAGGAGATCATCTTTACTTCGGGCGCGACGGAGTCGAACAACCTGGCGCTGAAGGGCATCGCGGAGATGTACCGCGAGCGCGGGAATCACATTATCACGCAGGTGACGGAGCACAAGGCTGTGCTCGATACGTGCAAGAAGCTCGAGAAGCAGGGCTATCGGGTAACGTATCTGCCGGTTCAGGCCGATGGGTTGATCGATATTGAAGACCTGAAGCGGGCGATCGTGACCGAGGGGCCGGAGAAGACGATTCTTGTGTCGATCATGTATGCGAATAACGAGATCGGCGTGGTCCAGCCGATTGCCGAGATCGGCAAGATCTGTCATGAGAAGGGCATCCTGTTTCACACGGACGGTGTGCAGGCCGTGGGTAAGATTCCGGTCGACGTGCAGAAGGACAATATCGATGTGCTGAGCCTGAGCGGCCACAAGATTTATGGGCCGAAGGGTGTAGGCGCGCTGTATGTTCGCCGGCGCAATCCGCGCGTGCAGATCTCGGAGCAGATCAACGGCGGCGGCCATGAGCGCGGGATGCGTTCGGGCACGCTGAATGTTCCGGGCATTGTTGGCCTGGGCAAGGCCTGTGAGATCTGCGCTGAAGAGATGGCGTCCGAGGCGAAGCGTGAGATCGAGCTGCGCGACTATCTGCGGGCGAAGTTTGAGAAGGCGTTGGATTACGTTCACGTCAATGGCAACATGGAGCATCACCTGCCGGGCAATCTGAACATGAGCTTTGTGTATGTCGAGGGCGAGAGCCTGTTGATGGGCATCAACGATGTGGCGGTCTCGTCGGGTTCGGCTTGCACGTCGGCAACGCTTGAGCCGAGCTATGTACTGAAAGCGCTGGGATTGGGCGACGATGTGGCGCACAGCTCCATCCGCTTTGGGCTTGGCCGATTCAATACGAAGGCTGAAGTGGATTACGTCTCGGACAAGATCATCGATGTGGTTTCGAAGCTTCGGGAGTTGAGCCCGTTGTACGAGATGGTGAAAGAGGGAATTGACCTGTCGAAGATTGAATGGGCAGCGCACTAAAGGTTGTAAGGAGCGTTGATGCACTCAATATGGCGGATTGCTGTGGGAGTTATCGCTGGAGTTGGTAGATTCATCTCGCCTCACCATGGCTTCTGGGCGCCAGTGAGGTACCGCGCATACGGCAACCTGTCAGGATTGGAAAACGCTGAGACTATCTTTATATATTTGGCCTGTGTGCTTCTTATCGGTTCAGGTTTGTATCGAATGCTCTCCCGTGAAGTAAACGCTGGAGATGGAGCGGTACTGCTGTCAAAGTGAGCAAGATGCATCAAACACTGGCGCACCTCAAGGTGCAGGACTATCATCTAAGTAATAGGTAAGAGATGAGGAAACATCATGGCATATAGCGACAAGGTAATTGACCACTACGACAATCCGCGGAACGTCGGCACGTTGGATAAGTCTTCGGACGAGGTTGGGACCGGGCTTGTTGGCGCGCCGGAGTGCGGCGACGTGATGCGTCTGCAGATCAAGGTGAATCCTGAGACGCATGTGATCGAGGACGCGAAGTTCAAGACCTTCGGCTGCGGCTCGGCGATTGCTTCTTCCTCGCTTGCGACAGAGTGGGTAAAGGGCAAGACGGTAGCCGAGGCTCTGTCGATCAAGAACACGGACATCGTGAAGGAGCTTGCGCTGCCTCCAGTGAAGATTCACTGCTCGGTGCTGGCGGAAGACGCCATCCACGCGGCGATCAGCGACTGGAAGAAGAAGAACAACGTTACCGAGACGGCAAACGCTGCGGTCGCGGCGCAGTAAGCGCAACGAAGGATACCGACGGTAGCGGTGCGGGATAAGACCGCGCGCTACCGTTTTATTTTGGGACAAATGATATGGCGATGGTGACGTTACAACCTACTACCTCGCGAGAGGCGACAGCGGCAGCGGAGCAGCAGCCGAAGGATCCGCTTGCGGGAATGAAGCTGTTGACGGCTGAGGGGCAGCAGCCTCGTGCGAAGGCGGCGATTGAGATTACCGAGAAGGCGCTGAAGCGGATTCGTGTGGCAATGGCGAAGGAAGGTGTGTCGCCGACGGCGGGTGGGCTGCGTGTGGGGATTCAGGGCGGCGGGTGTTCGGGGCTGAGCTATTCGATTCGATTCGATTCGCAGCCTCGTGATCGCGACCGCGTGTATACGTTTGGCGCGGGGGTTCAGACGGCGGGCGACCCAACCGATGGCGCGCCGATCCGGATCTTTGTCGATCCGAAGAGCTTTCTTTACCTTGCCGGAATGGTTCTGGACTTTGAAGAGACACTGATGCGTCAGGGATTCAACTTCATTAATCCGAATTCGACGAAGAGTTGCGGCTGTGGGTCGAGCTTTACGGCGTAAGCTTAAGGGCGATGAGCCACGATTCGCAGAACAGCTACTTCACTCTTTTTCAACTTCCTCAGCACTTACACCTTGACGCAGCCGCGCTCGAGAAGCAGTTTTATGCTTTGTCGCGCAAGCTGCATCCGGACCGGTTCGCCTCGAAGCCTGCTGCAGAACAGGAGGCTGCGCTGGCGGCGAGTTCGCAGCTGAATGATGCCTATCGCACGTTGAAGGATCCGATTCTGCGGACGCAGTATCTGCTAAAGCTCGAGGGTGTGGAGTTGGAGGAGCAGTCAAAGGCCGCGACGGATGCGGCTCGGGCTAGCGGCGTCGAAAAGAAGCAGGTGGTTCCGCCGGAGTTGCTGGAGGAGGTCTTCGAGCTGAACATGCAGCTTCAGGAGATGCGCGCCGCTAAACAGATGGGTGAGGATGAGCCAGAGCTGCGGCGCGATTTGATGACGGCCAAGGACGCCTTCGACGCGAAGATGGTGGATACGCAGGCGGAGTTGGAAGGGCTTTGGACCGCCTGGGATGCTGCCGTGGATGCCGGGGATGAGGCGGCCAAGGGTAGAGTCCGGGATGCGATGGTGGCGCTGCTGAACAAGCGGAGCTATCTGCGGAATCTGGTTCGCGATGTGAATGACGCTCTGGAGCTGTAGTCTTTCTCGCGAAGGGTACGGCTTGCGTGACTATGCGGCGGAAGCGATTCGTTCGAGCTGCTGAAGGTGGTTGATGTCGTGGCCGGCCATGGTCTCGACGATGGTCCAGAGGGTCATGGTGCCGCGCTCGGGGTGAGTGGTGGGGCGGTGACGGTCGGCCTCGTCGACGGTGGTGAGGAGTTTCAGATTCCAGTTGCGCGTGGCGGTGAAGAGTGCGAGCGCGGAGGGGAGGTCGTAGGCGGCGTAGCGCTTGGCCCAGATCTCCTGGTCGAAGGGTTGGATGATGGCGTGCTCTTCGCTGAGGGTCTGGCGGAGGCGGAAGCTGAAGACGAGTTCGCAGTCGGCGAGGTGGGCGATGATCTCGCGGACGCTCCACTTGCCGGGGGCGGGCGGCGCGTCGGCCTGGGCGGGGGAGAGGGGCTCGGTGACAGCGCGGAGATGGTCAGCGGTCGAGGTGATGACGGGAATGGGGTCTCGACCTTCGAGGAATTTAGCGTACGGGTTGAGGTCCATGAGGTCAACGTATCACGGATGAAAATGCAATGGTTTGCAATGTCGCGATGGGGTTTGTCTTCTACAGGATAAGGGGAATGGGTGGTGGGCCCGGAGGGATTTGAACCCCCAACCAAGGGATTATGAGTTGCTCTGCAATGCTGCAAGACTATGAAAATAAACAAAATGTGAGCGTAATCGAGTGCAGGCCTAAGTAATTGAGCCGCCGTAATTTAGAGCAATTTGCCCCAAGGATTCAGAGCTGACGTGTGTACCGTTACTGTACCTCAAGCGGCGTATTTTGCTGTTTGCAGCGCTCCTTGGTGTTTGCTTCTTCCCATTTTTTCATTTGCGGCCAAAGTGCACTCCATATCCGAGCTCTCGATGTTTCGTGTTCCTGTTGTCGCTGAAATCAAGGAACTCCGCGGCGCATTCGCAGTGCCAGTTCGTTCTCGTCTTCGTCTCAAATCTCTGCAAATTCCAGCCCGGCGCTTCTGCGCGCCCCGCAGCGTTGCAGAAGACAGTTTTGCTGTTTGGCGTCTCTTCCGTCAGCAAGCAGAGCAGTGGAAGGTAATCCTTGCCGCCAAAGAAGACAATCTCCTCGTAGGGTCTGTCCGGCAACATGCTGAAATCGAGGCATCGGTCAATTTCTTCGCTCCGCCGATATTAAATTTGAGCATCTCGATGATCGAATAAAAGCGATCGAATGCCCGAGTCACTGTTCATGTTCGGCATCTGTCTTGCCCCCTCCCGCAGGGTACGCCGGCGCCCGTCCAGCGTCAGACCACGCTCCTCACTGGGCTATAGACCACCGGCACCAGAGACACGGCTGACCAACAACAAGGGCATGGAGAAGTGGAAATCGCTACGCGTTTCCCACTTCTCCACACCCCCGACGGAGACTATCTGAACAACTCAGAGATAGACGCGCTACACTAACTCCTCACTGGTACAAAACATCGGGCACGTCAGTGCTTCTTCGGTACCTTCAGCCCTTCACGACGCCAGATGCGTTCGACTCTGTCCTTGCCCACCTTCCAACCGGCTCGCTGCCAGGAGCGCCGTGATCCGGCGATACCCATAGCGTCCATATTGGCCTAAGTCAGGGCATTTTCATCTTCACACTGTGTCGAACGGTAGCGCTGCGTGCCTCTGGGCTGCCCCAACAGAAGGCACGCATGCCGCTCGCTCACTCCATGCTCACATGCATGGCTGACCGCACAACGCCGTCGCTCCGGGCTTAGAAGTTTTCCGAGACGATGTCCTTCAGCACAAGATTATCTAGGCTGAGGTTTGCCACATCTGTTCCACAATCTCCGCTTCCTTACACGCCTGCGCCGTCGTCTTCCCGTTCGCTATCCCCACTTCAATCTGCCGCAGAAGTTCACTACCTGCTCAGGCTGATACCGTTTGCCTCGTCCCATATGCTCCCCTCGTTCCAGTGTGTCTCTTAGTCACTGGTACAAAGTGACCTGCTCTCCTGTATCCGCACATCGGCAAGTATGATTTCGGATTTGAGGGAGGAAGGGATGAGTAAGAGCAAGCACAGTGAATCGCAGATCATTGCGGCGTTGAAGCAGGTGGAGGCAGGCCGGACGAGGATGTGGCTCGGGAGTACGGCGTATCCAAGCACACGATCTATGCGTGGAAGGCGAAGTTCGGTGGCATGGATGCTACCGAAGCTCAGAAGCTGCGGGCGTTGGAGGATGAGAACGGCCGCCTGAAGCGGCTGGTGGCGGACCTGAGCCTGGATCGCGAGATGCTGAAGGCGGTGATCGCAAAAAACGGCCTGAGCTCGTAGACCGGAAGACGGATGCCTGCTGGCTGCGCGAGCAGTTCCAGACCAGTGAGCGCCGAGTGTGCAGGCTGATGTTGATCGCGGTGGGCAGCTTTCGTTACCACTCCACGCGATCGGATGAAGGGTTGAAGGAACGGTTGGTGCGGCTGGCTCGGGAGAAGCCTCGTTATGGCTACCGCGGGTTGCAAGTGTTGGCCGAGCGCGAAGGAGAACGAGTGAACCCACAAGCGTCTGTACCGGGTGTACCGCGAAGCTGGCTTATGTCTGAAGCGGAAGAATCGTAAACACTGTGTCCGCAGCGGCTCGCCGCGTGTGCAGCTGACGATCGTCAACCAGGAGTGGGCGCTGGACTTCGCGCATGATGTCGTCGCAGCCGGCGCACCATCCGCGTGCTGAGCATCGTGGATGCCTCACGCGCGAGTGCCTGGCTCTGGAAGTAGACACGGGCTTCGCAAGCCGCTGTGTTCACGCGCGTGCTGGATGAGGTGATCGCACAACGCGGTCTGCCGCAGGCGATTCGTTGCGACAACGGCCCCGAGCTAACCAGCCGCCACTTCCTCGCCTGGGCGCTGGAGTGGAAGATCGAACTGGCCACATCCAGCCCGGACGCCCCATGCAGAACGGCCACGTGGAGAGCTTCCACGGAAGGTTGCGCGAGGAGTGTCTGCGCACCAGCTGGTTCAAGAACCGCTTCGATGCACGTACCAAGATCACAGACTGGAGAAAGGAGTACAACGAAGTCCGGCCCCACAGCAGCCTCGACTACAGAACTCCGGCCGAGTTTGCTTAACACTGCGGCGCCTGGAGCTATGGAAAAGACGCGGGCGATGCCCGCTTGGGAGACGCCTCCGGCGTCTCCCACTTTCCCACAGCTACGGCGACGGCGACTCTAACTTAGTATCATCAACCGTGCGGAACCGGGGGCAGGTCAAAGTAAGCCGGGCATTCCATTCTCATACTGACACCGCAGCGGTTGGGACAAATAGAAGGATCGATATTGTGTAGGAGTGCTTAAAACAGAGAAGTAGGAATCGAGGAACTACCAAGAGACACGTTTTATGTCTTCAGGTGTATGAGACATCTGTTGAGTGCGGCCGACTATTAGAAATTTAGTGCCGACCAATGAAAACAAAGGTAAATCGACCAGCTCGTCTGAATAGGCACAGCTTTCCGCCCAATTAATAGTGCTTTGAGAAAAGTAATTTTGAAGATAAGTACGCTTCTCTTCCCCTAAAAACTCGGCCCCAGCTAATCGCCCGGAACATATGTCATTTGTGTACTCAAGCCGGGTAGATTGCCAAAGATCAATCTGATAGAAATCGCAAAAAGGTTTGAGGATAAAGTCAAATGCGCCGGACAGTATAACTAGGCCATAACCCTCATCACGTTTTTTCTGCATTTCCTCTATCCCAAGCTTGTTAAGATTTGGTAACAATTTGTTCTCAAAAATCATTTCACCGATCGATTCAACTTCAGCGCGTGTCTTGCCTTTGAGAGTTCCAAGAGCGATATTCATGAGAGTGGATCTTCCTACAAGGCCAGCTTTCCGAAGAGCCGTTGCACTCAAGAGTTTCAAACTATCCGTCGTATATTCCGTCATAAGCCATTTGAGAAAAACGTGGTATGAATTCAGTCGACACAATGTCCCATCAAAATCAAAAAGAGCTAGTCGCGAGCTTTGCTGGGTCAAATTGTTCATAAAGCCTCAGATACTCCTCTCTTTCCCGCGAATCGGAAGACCAGGGAAATCTGCAAAGCTGATGGTATATCCAAAAGTCCACGACCTCTTTGGCTCCCGTTTGAGTGACGGCAATCGTTGCCGACTTTACTTCGGCTTCGCCGCCGCCCCTCTCTAGGATCCAATGCTTAGCAAGAAATAAGCTTTCACCTGAGTCAGCAGCATCATCGAGAATTAGGACTTTTTTCCTGAAGAAGTCAATTTCGGGAGCCTTGGTTATCTTTCGTTTATTGGGTCTTCGCGAGACGAACTGTCTCTCAATTCGTCGCAACAGGTTTTGCAGAGATAGTGGAAGAATTCCGAGAACGGCCACAATACGAAATTTAGTAGAATTTCCTGGACGTTGAATGGTAAGTGGCACTAATGCGATTCCCGTACGCCTATGGAAATGGACTGCCAGGAGTCGTGCACCTGTCTCCAAATAGACGATTACATCAGGTTCAAAGTGAGCTTGTCTTATATGATCAAGAAGAACTTCGGTCAAACCCTCAAGATCACCTAAACTTATATTTATTATTTCCTGGTTCATTCGGAAGCTTATGACGCTTTCTTTGAAAAGTTGCTATCAAAGACCGAATCTATAAATAGATTGAGTCGTTGGTCAAGTTTGCTCTTTTTAAAGGGTCCGAGTGCGGGGAGGCAGTCGTCCGTCTGTGTGCTTCTGACCTGCCCCTTTTCTCAACCATTCATAACTGAAGATTCTCAGTCGTTGACCCGACCCGCTTATCTAAGCCAGAAGGCGTTGGAGCTTTCGGCTTGCCTGGTTCGGTTCGGCCCGTGTTGACGGGCGGATTTACAGTTACTGTAGCTCAAGTGAGTGTCTCAAGCAAGGATGTTGAGATGGGTCGGCAGCGCAGGTGGCGGCCCATCTCCGCGGGGGGTACGGTCGTCTAGTGCCGAGTGAGGGCGATGGTAGTTGTAGTCGCGCGCCAGTGATGCAACTTCCGCCGGGCTCCGCCAGGTTAAGAAGACCTCGACGTTCAGGCACTCATCGCGCAGCTTGCCGTTGAAGCTTTCGATATAGCCGTTCTCGACCGGCCAGGCTGGATGAAGTCCAGATGCACCCCGTTCTTATAAGACCAGTGATCCAACGCCTTACTGGTGAACTCGGTTCTATTGTCTACGGTGATCGACTTCTGGCGTAGCCCGTTGCAGCAGGGCGTTATCCTAACGCCGTTGCCACTTTCTCTAGGCTCAGCGTGTTATTGGCCAGCAGAGTCACGCACTCACGCGTGTACTGGTCGACGACCGTCAACACCCGGATGCAACCGTACTTCGGAGGCCATGAAGCGGGTGACCAGGCGCGAGAATTTCAGGTCAACGCAACTCCGACTCTACTGCAAACTTCGCCGCACAAGCTGTCGCACACAAATTTGCATCGTTGGACCTGGGCGCTGGAGAATTACTGACAGCATTCTGGCCTGTTTGGCGGGGACGTCGCTCTGGCCAGCGTCGGGTAAACCGGCTATGCTTCGGTTTACCCGCCTCACCAACGACGGGAATGTTTAAGACATGAACCACTGTAGGACGGCTCACGAGTTTACTCTCGCGCAACCGTCGACGCGAGACTGTCTGGCCGAGGTTGCTGCAAGCGGAGGGGAGACGATACGGCATGAAAGTCCATTTTTCGGATGCTTCCCCGCAGTCTCTTATTCGAGTCGAAAAAACGAGATACCGTTCGGCTTTAACCTGGAGCAGGTTTCCGAACAGCCACTGACCGGATGCCCATGCCCGGTGGGGCCACACATACCGTGGGCGATCTCAGCGCCCATGCTACAAGCTGGTATCCGGCAACTCGATTGTTATGCCATGGGCCTGAGTCTCTACACAGCATTGGCAGACGGCAGCGACATCCATGAGATCGCCCGCATGAAGGCAGCACCCCTACCTGCCAAGATGGTCCCCCGATGGAAAACAGATCCGGTTCTCTGAGGATGCGTGGTGCATGAGAATGACTCTGTGGGAGATCCGTGCGGACGGCCGCATGAGGTATGGGGAAAACAGGGTAGTGGGTCGATTTCCCGCACGTGGGGCTTGAGTACATCGTACAGCTGGCCTGTCCGATGTTTTGTGCCGGTGAAGAGTAGTTCAGCCCAGCGAGAACACTACTAAATGCCGTTGGCATCATACCAGCATCGAGGTAAACAAACATCTCTTCGAGAAGGGACATTCACTTCGTCGAGCGCATGGGGGAAAGACTGAGCTGGTGTCGAGCTGCGAACCCTTTTCTTATTCAGAAAAGTGAATTCCATCAGCCGTGGAATCTCAATGTTCCCTCGTTTTACGCTGCCATAGAAGTTATTGGGGTGAATATGCGCTACATAGAACGATGTGAGTAATTTCTCAAAACACGTGGAATATAGTCCAAAGATAAAAGGATCGAAAAGTCGGTCGAGTGCGTGAAACTCGATCACAAGGATCCTGAACTGATTTAGCAGCTCGTCCGAGGTATTGAGTATCACCGGATACTCACCTCCTTCAATATCCATTTGCAGGATAAGATCGCCGGCGTAGCCCTTTAGATATTTTTCCTTCCAGGATGCCAGCGTGAAGAATCGTTCATTGTCCGTCGCTCCCAGGAACTTCTTATCGAAGGTAAATTCCGGCCGCATAATCGGCGGCGATTCGACGGAGAAATCTGCGAGAAATGACTTGATATTGCGATCTGCCAACTGGTTCTCGAACTCGGAGATGGTATTCACTCCAGGAGAGAAGCAATACTCAATTCCATCGAGATCATCGGGAACAAGATACCCCCCATCCCCCTTTGCTCCGATGCGAATCAGCTTCTTGCCGCAATCTCGAGGCCTGAGTTTCTCGATTAGGTTAAGAACCTGCGAACGCTCCGTCTCCCACATCACGTTGAATCCGGGTCCGACTATGCCGCAGTCGCGCGTATCGTGAAACATTCGAGAGATAGGAAGGTTATTGATCTTCTTGAGCAGCGGAAAAAGCCCTATGGTATGAGCTTGTCTACGAAAATAAGAATCTGTTTTAGTCGGCGCCATCCCTTGTTATCTTCCGTGCTGTTTCCGTCGCTGCTTTCTCTGGCCTAGTCTGCTGATACTAGCTTACACGATCTCAAATCTTAAATCTGGAACGCTAGCGAATGTCGACGTCGTCTTCAGTGTTCCGCGCGAAGAGATGCGACAGCTTCGAGGATTGTCGCAATGCGGCTCCGCCATGTACCGACCTCCAGAAGACGCTCATAATTCCTCTCAACTACACGATGAAATCCCTCCGGATCATTAAGCAGGGATTCTATCTGTTCAAACTCACTTCCCGGTTGTACCTCGACGACCGGGTTAAAGCCAAACAAGTCGACTAACTCCTGGGGAGCGTGGCCCACTATAAGGCACTTTGACGCCATCGACTCAAAGTACCGGTGGGTAACCGTCTCTACAGATCCAGACCGCTCGGGGTGGGTCTGAGAACTGGGGAAGCATATCGATAATTTCGTGCGCGCGAATCCATCCAGGAGGTCGCTTCGGTCGGGAAAGATGATTTCACCCTTGACCTTCTCAAAGTAATGAGTTCGGTTGGCCTGGGCCAATTGCGCAGCAATCTTTTCGTGGTAGGCATCGTTCTTCCGGCCTAGTTCGAGCACGTCAATATCTCTCTCTGCCCATGATCTCGAAGAGCAGTAATCGAGTGGATCGGTAGCCTCGGGGAGCCATATCGAGTGCATGTCGGGGAGCAAGCGGGCAAAATACTGAGCCGATTGGCGAGCCGTAAAGAATGCAATTCGAACCCGATGCCTCTGGAAGAATGCGGCCCAACGCTCATAAGTGTTCGGCCAACAATCGAAGCAATAAGGCACCAATTCGTTCCAATAGGAAAAGGGAAACGTCTTGTTTTCAGAATATCCCATGAAGCCAACAAAGACCGGGCCGACGGCGGAACGACGCAGGTTTCGCATCAAATTCAATCTGGATAATACCTTCGCAACGAAAAGAGTAGATTTTCCTAGGTTGTTCGACAGAGATTCAACCCCAGCTTCTTCTAAAGCGCGATCGATTGACAGAAGGGGATAGCAGGAGACCAAACTACGATCGGCTGTTTTAAGGAATCGGAGAGTCGAAATCCCGTTGGAATAGTCAGCCGACATATCCTTTGCGCTGTTGTTGTTCGAGATCGGCTCCGCCATTTTGCTAATGGCCATCCAGTATTCCCTGATTAGATGAGGCATGAAAAACCGTATGACTCGCCTTTTGAGTCAACGATGTGGTTCGATTTCGCGTCATCTCCAACTTATGGCATCTATAGTTCAAGATGTAGATTAATACGAAAAAAAATTGTTCGGCCGTGAAGTAGTTGCCGTTTCGTACCAATTTGAAGACGAAGTTGATCAGGATCGCATTGCTGATCGCTCCGTGTGGACCCCCACCCCCAACACGGAAGTAGGCGATAAAGAGAAGGATCCCTAAGAATCCGATTAATCCGAGCTCGGACAGTGAACGGAGGGCCAAAGAAGCCCCCTCGGTCGCGTTCAAGTCTGCCGCACCCATTTCCGCGAAGCCTTCCACTCCCGGAAGATCGGAGATGAAGCGCGCATGCGAGATGGGGTGCGACCCCAGGCCATTGCCAATTATGGGACTCTCTTGAAACACTTGCTTCGTAATAAAAAGATTAGACAGCGAAGCATAGGTGCTAAGATTGGCGCCGGTGAGATCTTGCGTAGTGGCTGCGAGCAGAGTGTCGTCCGCTCTCCTGCGAAAATCACTCGAAGTGGTATATGCCAGAACCAGTAGTCCGCCGGCAACAAAGGGGATCCCAATGAAGTGCCGCTTGCGCTCAGTGAGCAGTAGCATTGCGCCGAAAGCCACTCCAAGATAGCCAAGACTGGAACTCGACAGTGTGATTGCGACTAATAAGACAGCCAACTGGGTGCCGTATTTGCGGAATCGGAAGAATTGGTGCGCATACCAGTAAGTGGCGGGGAGGACGAGCTCGCAGAACCAACCCGGCTCCGACGAGAGACCTTGCAAGCGCTCGTAGTGGCCCAGGTAAAGGCATCGCCCCATCCACAGTGGTAGGGCGATGACAGCGAACCAAAAGGCGATCTTAGCGTAGGCGAGGAAAGCGCGCTCATAGTCGTCCTCGATCATTTGAAAGAAGTAACAGAAGTACAAAAGACTTACTGAAATGCCCAGAAATTCTTTGGCCACCTGAGTCAACGTGTCGGTGCCGTGACCAATTCCGATTCCTCCGCTTACCGCCAAATACAGAATGAGAAACAAGACCCATTTTGGAATGCGCGCCAGATCGACGAACAGGGACATAAGCACCAGGTTCATCACCATGACGCCATCGAATAAGCGGAGCTGAAAGGGTACTCGGATTACGAAAAGCCCGCCGAACAGACCGATCAGCGTCGACCAGAAGATGTAGTTGCGTAGCGATGCGGAATTAGTTGTTCCCGAAAGGTCCACCCGCGGCGCAATCTGTTCCATCGCTCTTAATCCAATCGTAGCCTGGTTCGTCCCAGCGAGTAGCGCAGGGGCCGCAAAGCAAATTTTGCCTTGGCGAAATACAGCTCGATCGTGGAAAGCAGTCTGGGTCTTCCGCCAGCATTCACTTTTGCGCGCGCCTGTTCATCAAGGGATTGACGATCATCGCTCAATCCGCCGGCCCGCATGGTTACCGTAACTCTAGGCATATAGGCCGTCTTGAGTTGATCCCGGGCGCGCAACAATAGTTCATAGTCGCCGGTCATCCGATAGGAGGCATCGTACGTGCCGAGCCAGTCGAACAAGCTCCGCCGGTGCATGCTGCCTACATGAGCGGTACACATCCACCGGGAAAACTGACTCCACTTCCAAGGTCCACCGATGATCCGCTCGTAGCCGGATGGGTGTACCCATCTCACCTGAGAGCTCAAGTATTCGGCCAGCGGGTGGTTACGAGCGAGCGCCATATAGCCACTAACAGCCCCCGCAAGCAGCTCATCGTCGACCCCGAGAAAGCATATCCATTCGCCGCGCGCTTCTAATAGCGCCTTGTTCCACGCGTCAT
>CAYVSQ010000162.1:0-5650 GCA_964453815.1 uncultured Acidobacteriaceae bacterium
GATTTACTCCCAGATCGAAACCTCATATCTAACGCCACGTATCATGCGCCAAAGCGTCGACCTCGCCGGTCTTACCGTCCTCATCGCGCTCATACTCGGCGCTTCCCTGGCCGGCATCCTCGGCGCTCTGGTCGCCGTCCCTACGGCCGTTCTGGTGGCAGTGCTGCTGAACGAATACGCCGTGCAACACGATCCCATCATCGCCGACGTCAAGTCGAGTGACAAAATCGAGTAAGGGCTGAGGGGTAGTGGTTCAATTATCGGTTTGGACGACGACTCGCTCGAACTCGAATAAGGAGCAGTATCGCGCCTCAATGCGTAACTTTGCCTGGTTATCACCAACGGACGCATCAGCCTCTCTTATGGGAGAATTGAATGCTGTGCTTGGACCCAGGTAGAGCTCCGCTTGACCTCCATACTGAACAGACCCATCGTATTGCCCGTGCAAGCATTTAGAGACCATATGAAAATGCGCCAGACTCTATACACCTGGAGCCGGTATCTTCACAGTCGCGATGGAAAGAGAGTCGTGCTTCGTGGTGTGAATCTCCCCCTTCTCGACGACTGGAACTTTCCCGGACAAGATGCTCTTTCCGCTCTTGAAAAGAGCGGGGCCAACGCTGTCCGCATTCAATGGTATGTAAACTATGGGAATCCGGATCGGCCAAAGTATTCCATCACCGATCTCGACGACGTTTTGAAACGCTGCGCCGCAGCCGACATGGTCCCTATAGTGATGCTCGCGGACCTTACGTGCGCCTTCGACGCAACCCTGATCAACTCGCAGTTGGTCCCTTGGTGGACATCCAAGGAGGTCGTTAAAGTTCTAAAAAAGCATGCGAGATACTTGATCATCAATCTCGCCAACGAAGTTGGTGCTTACCGTTGGGCTGACAATCCCAACAGCGCCCTTGCTGAATACGAGACTGCTTACACCACCGCCATCGCAAGCATTCGGAAAACGGGCCTCGCGGTCCCGATCATGCTCGACGCACCAGACTGCGGTACCTCAATAGACGCTCTCTTATCCATCGGTCAGCAGCTCATCGATGCGGATCCGTCTCACAACCTGCTGCTCAGCGCCCATGCATATTGGGCTGGGTATGATGGCATCCCCTTCCTCAAGAAGTGTCTCAGCGCGAATCTTCCCATCGTGTTTGGCGAAGTGGCGAATAAGCAGGATGAGCAGATCGACGGAAAGACCGCGTACTGCTACTACGATCTGGACGGAAGCCATACAAATCCGGGTGCCGGTAACGGATTCACCTATCAGTCTCTTCTGACACTTCTACAGCACGACGCGGTCGGTTGGCTTGCCTGGTCCTGGGGACCCGATGAGTGCTCCGCCCGACGCCTGAGCACCGATGGCTCCTTTGCCTCACTTTCGGATTACGGTAAGGACATCGTCAACAACCCGACGTATGGGCTCGTCGCCACCGCCCATCGGTTCAGGCTCTAGTAGAGCGCTGCCAGTTCGCGAGCAGCCAATTTTCACTAGAACTCAACCTATTTATGGCTTCGCGTTCGGGTTCAATCGAAAATCCGCATCGAAACGACCCGATTGCGGAGAGTGACGCAACCCGTAACCTGGCTCACTATCCTGAAGGGTCTGTCGGCGCATTGGTATCATGGAGTGTGAACCCCACACCCCAGCTCGCTGAAAGGTTGACCGCCGAGCCAGAGCTCGCGCCGATCTCCCTGAGTCCGCCGGATGTAGATCCTCCGGAACAGATGGAGCATGAGACGCATCTCCACGCTCCGCGTGCCGGCGATACTGCATCCCGCATCGCCGACTATCGCGAGCTCTTCAAGGTACGCGTAACGCTGATGGTCGTGATGACGGCATGGGCCGGATTCTACCTCGGGTCCATGCAGTCCGGTATCAGCAGCGTTCAGCCCGGCCTCATCGAAGCCCTCTTCGGCATCGCGCTGGTCTCAGCAGGATCGGCTGCCCTGAATGAGTGTCTGGAACGCAAGCTCGACGCCAAAATGATCCGCACCTCGCGGCGGCCCATGGTCACCGGACGCATCGGCCTGGCCCATGGAATTATCGCTGGCCTCGCCGCCATCGCCATCGGTTCCATCTGGCTGGTCCACGAAACCAATCTCATCACCGGCACCCTCGCCCTCATCACGGCCTTCACCTATGTGGCGATTTACACCCCGCTCAAGCGCCACACCACCATGGCCACATTCATCGGAGCCTTCCCCGGAGCCATGCCGCCCCTGCTCGGTTGGACCGCGGCCCGTGGACGCATCGAGTGGCCGGCTGTCGCCCTGTTCGCCATTCTCTTCATCTGGCAGTTTCCCCACTTCATGGCCATTGCCTGGCTCTACCGCGAAGACTACGGACGCGCCGGCATTCGCATGCTCCCCGTGGTTCAACCCGACGGCTGGTCTACCGTGCTCGAAGCCCTCACTTACGCCGTGCTGATGATTCCCGCCAGCCTTCTGCCCGTCTATCTGCACGTCGCCGGACTTTACTACGGGGCGGCCGCTGCGATCCTCGGCATCGTCTATCTCGGCTACACCATCCGTTTTGCACGGATCACCCGGGCGCGGTCGACCATCGAATCGAAGATGTACGCACGCGATCTGCTCAAGGTCAGTGTCATCTACCTCCCGCTGCTGCTCACCGCGCTCATGCTCAACGCCAAAGGTAAGTAATCATGCAAACCACCATGGAAACCAAGGGGCCTGAATCGAAGGGATCGACCGGCGCTACCATAGGGGCGATCATCGTAGCCAGCGCCTTGGCCAGCGCGCTCATCTGCTGGCTGGTGTATTTCCACCCGCCCACCGATGTGGCCCGAATCCATCTCCTCTTTCTGCCCGCGACGAATGCGTTGCTGAATGCCCTCAGCACCATCGCCCTCCTCACCGGTTTCGTTTACATCCGCAGGCGGAAAATCCCGAAGCACCGCGCTTCGATGCTCACAGCCTTCTTCTTTTCGTCGATATTCCTCGTCTCCTATCTGGTCAACTTCACGCTGCACGGCGAGACGAAGTTCCCGCGCGGCAATCCCTTGTGGCCTTTTTACTGGAAGCTGCTCGCCTCCCACATCGTGCTCTCGGTCATCGCCTTGCCGATCATCCTGATTACCTTCTTTCTCTCGCTTTCTGGCCGTTTCCCGGCGCACAAACGCTTGGCTCGCTGGACCTTTCCGATCTGGCTCTATGTCTCGGTTACGGGCGTGATCGTTTACGCCATGCAGGCCGTTTGCCGCTGAGGATTTTCGAATGCCGCTGGTTATGAAACAAGAGCGAAATGGAGAGACCGGGAAAAAGTCCCGCCGCGAGCTGCATCTAGCCGGAAAAGGCGGCCAGCCTCCAAACGCGCCAGCGAAAGATGACGGAACGCGCCAGCTACTCCAGAGCGGCGGCTGGACCATCGCCGCTGGTCTACTTGCCGCGCTGTTGACCGCTACCGTCTTTGGAGGAATCACCCGCCAGGGGCCGCACACCAACTCCGGCTGGCTGGCGCTCATCGTCGCCCTCATGTGCCTGCCCTTCGGGTCTCTGCTCTTCCTGCTCGGAGCTGCCAAGTGGCTCCGCAACCGCCGCCTCAGACGCCATAGTTAGGTTTTCGGCTAACCCTCGAACCTTCGTAACTTGCCCTTGCGCGAATCGTTCGAAACGCTGAAAACGCACTCCCGCGGTCCCTGTTATCCTTCTCTGAACATCCTTTGGAGTAACCCCAGTCATGGCAAGAAGCGTCAACAAGATCATCCTCCTCGGCAACGTCGGCAAAGACCCCGAATTGCGCGCAACGGCGGGCGGCACAACCGTCGCCAACTTCTCTCTGGCCACCACCGACCGCACCAAGGACCAAGCCGGCAACTGGACCGACCGCACCGAGTGGCACAACCTCGTCGCGTTCCAGCGCACCGCCGAGATCGTGCGCGACTACGTGAAGAAGGGCTCAAAACTCTATATCGAGGGCAAGATTCAGACCCGCTCCTGGGATGACAAGACCTCCGGCGAGAAGAAGTACCGCACCGAAGTGCTCATCAACGAACTCGTACTTCTCTCCGGCAAGAACGAGGGCGGGAGCGAAGGCGGCTATAGCCGCGGCGGCGGCTCGTCGTACGACCAGCGCAGCTCAGGCCCCTCGGACGACCTTGTGAGTTCGACCGAGATTACCGACGACGACATTCCGTTTTGAAGACCGGTTCGAGTATAGGATTTCAAGTCCTGGACCCGGTCGCGCCAGCCCTCCGCTTACAAAGATCGCAGGAAGTTCAGTAGGTCCTGTTGTTGACTGTTGACCGAGGGCTGACTAACGCCTGCTCTCCTCCAGCCGCACATCCATCTTGGAGCCCGTGGTCCGGTCAAGGAGTTCTTTAGCAGAGGTCAGGCTGATGTCATGCGGAACGGGATGGAAGTTCGTCCGGACTTCCCGCTGATCCTTGCTCACATTGCGGAACAGGAGCACTCGGCCTTGGACGTGAACCTCGATCAGGCTAACCTTCCAGCGTGTCGCGCTCACCTGCTCGCGCTGGATCTCGAACGTCCCGCCCTTCTCCACATAGCCCAGGAGGCCGTACCCGAAGTCCACCCGATCCATCAGCTGACCTTTCATGGCGACCAGCCGCTTCAGGCGTCGATTCACTACCAGCGTGCCGCTCAGCGCGTGCACAATCCGCCCGTCATAGCTTGTCGGGGTAAACGCAGGGTTTGGGCGGAACGAAAGATGCGCCTGGTCGCCCTCGCTGGGGCCTGAATATTCATAAAGAAACGCCTGCGGAAGCATCTCGATCACCCTTCGCATCCGCTCTTCGTCCTTCAGATGATCCTGCTGTACCCGCGTCATCGCGCCCGGCTTGTTGACCAGTTCATTCAGCCGCCGTTCTTCACTCCTGCGCTCGCCCTCATCCAGCGGCCTGCCATGGTCTGCAATCACGCGAAAGATCGGCCCCTGCGGCGTTTCTACCTGCTCACGAACCACATCTTGCGACCCGGAGACGCGATTGCTGCGATATTGCCAGAAGCTGTCGCATTCGCGGTCCTGAAGCTCGTTGTATACCACGTCCGCGGCCAGTTGTTGCCCAGATTGGACCGGTATCCGGTCCTGCGCCTGGGCAAGCAGGCTGATGCCGATCAAAGCGACTACGAAAGATGCCCGTGGGTGCATGGTTCGTTGACTCCGTGACTGGTCCGATCTACGCACAGCATCCCATGTCTTGCTGAAAACAATGCGAGGATGCTGTTAATTGCCACAGAAATTGTGCACTAACGGGAGGACCCGTTGCTCACTTGGATTCAACAGTACTTCAACTGGCTGCATCCGAATCGTTTAAGGTTGATTCCGGGCCTTCCCTCGCAACCTACATCCCCGGCCCAGATTGCTACACTTGAGTCATGCTAGATGAGTTAACCTTTCGTCGAAACGCGGATCACGCTATCGAATCGCTCAAGAAGAGCCTGATCGACGCCGAAGAAGACGGCGGCTTCGAAGTCGAGGAGCAGAACGGCGTTCTGCATATCGTCTTTGAAGAGCCTCCGGCGAAGTTCGTCATCACGCCAAACGCCCCTGTGCGGCAGATATGGATTTCCGCTCTCTCCACCAGCTTCAAACTGGACTGGTCTGACCCAGCCAATGATTTTGTCTTCCCTAAAGACTCGCTGTCGCTCAAGCCTCTCGTTGCCC
>CAYVSQ010000163.1:0-5167 GCA_964453815.1 uncultured Acidobacteriaceae bacterium
TTGGAGGCGCGGGTCGGGATCGAACCGACGCATAAAGGTTTTGCAGACCTCTCCCTTACCACTTGGGTACCGCGCCTTGGAAAGGAAATACTACTTTACAGAGGATGAAGAAGCCAGTCGGCAATGCACAGAGGGGGATCAAGATTTCGGCTGACTGGAGCGGGAGACGGGACTTGAACCCGCGACCCTCGCCTTGGCAAGGCGATGCTCTACCACTGAGCTACTCCCGCTTGGTACTTATGAGTATATCGGGATGGTCTACGAGCGGTCAACGCAGCCAGCCTCAAATCAAGACGACAAATAGAAGCCCCCAGACAGCTTCATTGAGGAAATCAACCTTACCGTTAAAATACCTCTCTTGCGAAAGCTGGGGGGTGAGTAATCGGATGGGAAGGCACACATCGCCACCGTTCCTCGGAACTGAGCCTGCCCTGCCTACCAAGCATGCGCTGCAACACTCCCCGTACCGGTCTCGATGCCGGTGATGAGGCCGTCGCGCATATGCAGGATGCGATCAGCGATAGCCGCGGCTTCAGGATTGTGGGTAATCATGAGCACAGTCTGTTTGAACTCGCGATTGGAGCGTTGGAGCATTTCGAGGACGGCGTCGGAGTTCGCAGTATCGAGGTTGCCGGTTGGCTCGTCGGCAAGCAGGATGGCCGGTTGCGTAATCAGCGCACGCGCAATGGCTACGCGCTGCTGTTCGCCTCCGGAGAGTTCAGAGGGTCGGTGATCGAGACGTCCATTGATGCCCAGCATTTCAGCGAGGTGCAGGAGATAAGCCTGATCGAGCGGCGCGGTACGGCCGGAAATATCGTAGGCGATTTCAATGTTGGCGCGCCCGGAAAGTGTGGGCAGCAGATTGAACTTCTGAAAGACGAACCCGATTTTCGACCTACGCATCTTGGTACGCTGGGCGTCATCGAGGGTTGCGAAGTCGACTCCGTCAATGACGATTTTTCCGGCGCTGGCACGGGCGAGACCGCCGAGGAGGTAGAAAAGCGTGGATTTGCCGCTCCCCGAGGGGCCGACGATACTGACAAATTCTCCCCGTACGATCGAAAACGATACCTCTCGAAGAGCCGGCACCTCAATTTTTCCGGTGCGGTAAACCTTGCTGAGCTGTTCTGCGCGGATGATGGGCTGCACTCGTTGATTGTAAATGGAGGGCAGCCCGGGATTGTTCACCCCTGAAATCAAGACGCAATCGCGGAGTGCACAGCTGGGTCGAATGCAGCCTCTGGTGCGGACTCGAACACAGTCTGCACGAGCACCCTCTTCGGACCGCGCTTGCGGGCAATCATGACGCGGATACGCTCGAGCACCTCGGCGGGCGTGCAGGCCCCCTTGGGAAGGAAAGCGTCAGCGCGATTGGCGCGCTCAAAAGCCTTGACTGTACCGCTCACCAGGATAGCAGGAACTTCCGGAGAGAGCTCTTTCATGCGGCGAATCATTTCGTTGCCGTCCATTTGCGGCATGACGAGATCGCTCAGCACGAGATCGATTCCGCCAATACGAAATATCTCAAGGGCGTCATAACCGGAGAGGGCGGTCAGCACGCGATAGCCGCGGGTTTCAAGCATGAATTTACGAACGGCCAGCGCCTGTTCGTTGTGATCGACGCAGAGGATAGTCTTCTTGGGCCTCATGTGTTCCTTAGCTCCTCGCAGCAGACGCGAGGTTTTCTATGTGCAGGCAAGCCTTAACGACATGCTCCCAGCAAGGGTTTCGGTGAACCGCACCCTGGCCCGAAAATGGAAATACGGCTCCTTCCGCATTGGCGAGGCAGCAAATAGTGTCATGCAGCCCGCACGCAAACACGGAGCCGCGATCCGGGTCGGACCAGGATGCGGAGAGCAAGGAACCCATACACGGTTGCCTGCAATCGCTCGCTGCTTGCGCTCTTCACGGTGTGCTTCCCGGAACATGGCAGGCAGCGGCGAGCGCACATGCAGAGCGCCCTCACTCTTACTTAAGTTGTGTGTAATTCGGCGAAAGTCGCGCTTCTCTTGTTGACGAAACGCTTGCCAAGAGTACGGAGAGCGGAACGGTCTGTAAACGGGGAAAATGAGGCGAAGAAATGGACCATTTTGGGCCTCAGTTTTACTGATTTATGAAATCGCGCCGTGAATCCTAGAGTTGAAGCCTTATCCGCCTGTTGAAACTGTGTGAATCACTCAAGGAAAAACCGCCCATTTGCAACAGGAACTGTGCTGCCACCTACGCGCACTTCAGCGATTTTTCCTGAAATGGAATTCGCAGAAACGTAAAGGTCACTCGGACGACGAATTTCAAGGCCCTGGCGGATGTGCAATTGAGTGCACGGCTGCACAATTCCATGCTGCACGAGATATGAGATTGCGCAACCGGCAGCCGATCCCGTCGCGGGATCTTCGCCATTGTAGAACTGCATGCGCGCGCGCCAGACGCCCGGCGCTTCGGGTGCGATGGCATAGAAAAATCTGGCGTCGAAGTCGCGAAAATATTGCTCACTGCTGACCAGATCAACACGGAGACGACTGAGAGCCTCCGTGGAGTTGAGCGCGACGATGCAATAGGGCAGCCCGGTGGAAACAGTCTGTGGCAGAGGCTGCGTTGCACAATCCCTCTCGTGCAGGCCGAGCAGCGGTGCAATTTTCACGACATCATGGATGGAGCCGAAAACAGGCTCGCGCTGCGTCATCTCACCGAAGGCCACGCGGGATTTATTTCGTTCCGGAGGAAACACCACGGGCACCTGCCCGGCGTTCAGATCGAGCACGATCCTGGCCGCTTGCTCAAACTCGGGAAACAAGCTGCGAATTGTGGCTGCAGTACCGAGCGTAGGATGCCCAGCGAAGGGCAGTTCCTCCTGCGTGGTGAAGATGCGTACACGCACGCCTTGCTCACGCTCTGCGGCCGTATCGCGACGGCAGATGAAGGTCGTCTCCGAAAGATTAGTTTCACGCGCAAGCGCCTGCATCTCGTGATCGGTGAGGCTGGCAGCGTCGAAAAATACGGCGAGCTGGTTGCCTTCGAACGGCGTTGAGGTGAACACATCGCAAAGCTGGTATTCGTATTCGCGCATGGGCATGGGTTTGACACGAACTCCCTCTGGTTCTATTCTCGATTATCAGAAGCGCGGAGAAGATGCCAGCTTCCCTCTGTTAAAGATTATGACTCGGTTGACTCCAACCTGCATGTGTCTGTACCGCTGCTGTAGCTGCGGCGCCATGCGGGTGTGTTCCTAGAGCGAAGTCAAAGTTACAAAGCGCACTAGCCCACCCGCAGATACCCTGCCAGGTGGGTTTCTTATTTTGCCGCAGAAATCCCAAAAACAGTCAGGACGGAAACCCAAATGAGCACAGTAGCCGAGAGCCATATACCCCGCATCAACGAGATCGCGCCGGACTTTGAAGCCAAGAGCACTCACGGCGTCATCAAACTGAGCGATTACATCTCGAAAGGCAAGTACATCATGCTCTTCTCACATCCCGCGGACTTTACTCCAGTCTGCACCACGGAGTTTATCGAGTTTGCACGACGTAGCGACGACTTCGATAAGCTCCACGTTCAGCTTATCGGCGTGTCGGTCGACAGCGTAAACTCTCATATCGCCTGGGTGAGAGACATCGAACAGCATTCCGGCGTCAAGGTAAAGTTTCCCGTGGTTGCCGACCTCGACACGAAGGTGTCGGAGGCTTATGGCCTGATCCACCCGGAGGCGTCGGATACGTCTACTGTCCGAGCGGTCTTTTTCATCGATCCAAAGCAGAAAGTCCGCGCCATCATCTACTATCCGATGCAGCTGGGCCGCAGCGTAGATGAGTTGATCCGCATTTTCCAAGGACTGCAGACGGTGGACACAAACTCGGTCTCTGTGCCGGCCAACTGGCAGCCAGGCGATCCGGTTATTGTCCCTGCTCCTGCAACCGTGGAAGACGCTGCGAAGCGCACCAACGGCGGAGGCGCTGGCCTAAACGTGCAGACCTGGTACCTTACGACGAAAGATCTGGCTACGCCTTCGAAGTAAGCGTATTAAAATTGGCCTTCATGACATGAGCGGCTCTCGTGGTCCGGTGAGAGAAGCGGCGTGAGGGCGAAAATGGGCACCGGTGGCGAAGTGGCTAACGCGCTGGTCTGCAAAACCAGTATTCACGGGTTCAATTCCCGTCCGGTGCTCCAATATTTTCAATAACTTAGAGTAGCGCAACGATAGGTGCAAATAGGCCACTGTAGCGGAAACTGTAGCGGGTGCCGCGCTTTTCTGCCCTCTATGGCATACCTCGGCTCGCGCCGTAGTAGATGAGCTTGTGGCCGTTCTAGTGGCGGCCAGGGTCCCATCGCCGGGCGATCTTCGGATCGGGTCGTTTGAATTTCTCTCGAGCCGGTAACTTCGCAATCGAACGGAGTGAAGCCGCCCTCGTGATCACAGACTCGTTTCTGGTTGACCCAGACGTGAGAACGGTAGTTGGCCGCCCCGATATGGAGGAAAGTGCGCGTACCTGGTTTGGGCTGGGCATCAAAGTCTCGCTGATACCAGAGCACGCCCTCGTAGTTGAAAAGTTGCGGCACCTGCGTGTTCCAGTCGCCTGGGACTTTGATGGTGGGAGCGGTAGCGAAGTCGTATTCCACGTTATGATTGCCAACGATGTTGGGATGCTCGTTCAAGGCGTAGGACGTGTCATTGATCCCGCCATTTCCGGTGTATAGTGCGCGCCCCGGGCTTGGTCGACGAGGTAGTGCCAGTCTCCGTTAAGACTGGTGACGGTTCTGTGGTCGATGCCCACGAGAAGCGTCTGGAGAGGCTGTTGCCCCAAAGCCGGTAGCATCAGTCCGAAGCAGAGCAGTAAGGCTGCAACTCCGCGACGAGTCAGGCGTAACGCGGCGGAACGTGTTCGAAGCCTCGATCATTTCAGTCAATCCTCGAAAGCGAGCATATCGGCTTCTGGGCGAGTCACGCGAGTATTAATTAAGATAGCGACGACTGACATTACTGTTCTATGCACGGCAGAGTCTTGTCTCTACATCTCTTGTTCCTCGTCCTCACAGTGGTTTGTTAACAATGGTCAGTTCGGAGTTTGGAGAGTGCGATTGTCCGGCAATACCCTGAAACCTATTTTGATCTGGGTCCTGATGTGCCTGTCTTTTGTGGCCGTGAGCGCCTGTGTCCATGCGCAGGTAGATG
>CAYVSQ010000164.1:0-7169 GCA_964453815.1 uncultured Acidobacteriaceae bacterium
AACGAAGAGGAAGAGGTTTCGATTTCCCTCTCCTCTGACGATGACGACATCGATGACGACGAGGAAGAGCACAAAGTAGAAGACAAGCCAGTGGCTACGGTTGTAGCTCCTCCGCCCCCGGCGACGCCCGTAAAGACTCCCGCGAAGAAAGCTCCGGCAAAGAAGGCAGCCGCAAAGAAGGTCCCCGCGAAGAAGGCTCCGGCCAAGAAGGCAGCGGGGAAGAAAGCTCCAGCGAAGAAAGCTCCAGCGAAGAAGGCTCCGGCGAAGAAGGCTCCGGCGAAGAAGGCTCCGGCCAAGAAGGCGGCGAAGAAAGCTCCCGCGAAAAAAGCTTCGGCCAAGAAGGCCGTAAAGAAATCTGCCGCAAAAAAGAGCACGAAGGGCGCTGGCGGCAGCAAGGTTGCGAAGAAATCCGCAGCCGGCAAGAAGAGCGCTGGCAGTAAAAAATCAAACAAAAGAGGTACTCCTTTGGCAGTAAAGAAAGCGGCAAAGAAGGCGGCAGCGAAGAAGGCTCCCGCAAAAAAGGCAGCAAAGAAGGCTCCGGCAAAGAAGGCAACCAAGAAGGCAGCCAAGAAGAAGTAACCTAACCCGCAATCAACGAGGCAAGCAAAAGAGCCCGGCATTCAGCCGGGCTTTTTTGCGTCTGCAATATCCGTCGGCGAAAGCCGTCGGGCATGCTAGGTGAACTACGAATCAGTGTTTCTGGAGGTCGGCGAGAGCCGTGAGTACTTCGTCGCTGGCATGCGCGGGATCGACACCGGTCCACACTTTTACGATCTTGCCGCTGGGATCGATGAGGAACGTATTGCGTTTCGCAATCTTCATTCCCATGTAGTTGCCCAGCGATCCGTAATCGGCGACCACCTTCTTATCCGCGTCGCTCAACAGCGTAAAGCTAAGGCTGTCCTTCGTGCAGAATTGCTTGTGGCTGTCGACCGAATCGACGCTCACCCCGAGGATCACCGCGTTGATGGCCTTGTATTTCTCAAGGTCGTTCTGGAACTCGTGGGCTTCTCTCGTGCAGCCGCTGGTCATGTCCTTCGGATAGAAGTAGAGGACGACCCACTTGCCCTTGTAGCTGTCTAGGCTGACTGGCGTGCCTTCCTGCGAGGGCAGGGTGAAAGTCGGGGCCGTCTGGCCAACCTGGGGAACGACATCGTCGGCGGCAAAGCTGCGAATGGCGAGACCACCGAGGACAACAAGCACCAAGGCGGCAAAGGCGAGTAGATATTTAGACATGGCGATCTCCGGTTTGGATTGCGGGACCACTTCATTATCCATTCTGAAGAGCCACAATCGCAATTCCGGCCTCGTTGGCCCGGGCAAGCACTTTGTCCAGATCAAAAATCAGCGTTTTATGGGCCTCAAGAGCTAGGCAGGTGGCGTGGGCCTGCTGCATGACCTCGATCGTCCTGATGCCGATGACGGGAACGTCGAAGCGCATGTCCTGTTTCGGCTTGGCGACCTTTACGACGGTGAGGCTGCGGACCAGGGTGGAGGTTGCAGAGGTCGAGGCCTCATTGTCGAGCGTCTGCATGAGGGCTCCGGCACGCTCGATTGCGGCGTCGGTGCCCTCCATGGCCTCGATGGCGATGCAAGCCTGGCTGGCGACTACAACAGTTTGCCCGAGGTCGTAGCCGGCGATAGCCCGGGCTACTTCGCGCCCGTAGGTAATATCGAGCTGCTCCTGGTCATGGGGCGCTCGCGCGGTGAGAACGCCGGGTTTCGCGAGCAGGGGTTCGAGGTATGTGGTGGAGGAGAGAAGCTCGATACCTTCATCGCCGAGGACTTTGGCCACGGCTCCCAGCAGCATGTCGGTATTGCGCGTACGCAGCGAAAGGAGGAGCTTCGCCAATCGCCAGTCGGGACGGATGCTGGAAAAAATCTGCTTGTGCTTTACCTGGCCGGCCATGACGGCCTTGGTGACGCCTTCCTGCTGGAAGGTCTCGATGAGCCGCGAGAGTTCTCCCAAAGAAAGCCAATGCACGCTGATACCGGGGTCGGCTGCGGCACGATCGTTCATCTCCGGGTCGGTCTCTTCCTTGATAGCCGCGACGACGACTTCGGCCTCGTGGGCGCGCGCGGCGTCGAGTAGGAGGAAGGGGAAGCGTCCATTCCCGGCGATGAGGCCTAGTTTCATGAGGGGCGGCTACTTCAGCACTCCGCGCTCGGAGCTTTCGATGAAATGGATCAGATAAGCAACGTCATCTGTCGTCATGCCTTCGTCTTTGAGCTTCTGGATAGCCTGCGTCGTATTCATTCTGGCGGCCAGCAGCAGGCGATAGGCGTGCTGGATGGCCTGGAGACGGGGGCGATCGAAGCCTCGGCGTTCGAGTCCGACTTTGTTCAGTCCGTAAGCGTGGGTCTCGCGCTTGGCGGAAGTGAGCGAGAAGGGTAGGACGTCCTGCGTGACGGTTGTTCCGCCGCCCGTATAAGCGTACTTACCGATGCGGCAGAACTGATGCACCTGGTTCAGCGCGCCGACGCTGGCATAGTCCTCGACAATCACGTGGCCGGCGAGCGTGGCGGCATTGGCGAGGATACAGTGGTCTCCGATAACGCTGTCGTGACCGATATGCGTGTAGGCCATGATCAGACAGTGGCTGCCGACGCGAGTCACACCTCCTCCCCCGGCGGTCCCGCGAGAAATGGTCACGGATTCGCGGATGGTATTGTCATCGCCCAGGATTGCTCCGGTAGGCTCGCCCTTGTACTTCAGATCCTGGGGGGCGACGCCGACGCAGGCGAAGGAGAAGAAGCGATTGCGCGCTCCAGCGATGAGATGTCCGTCAAGTATGACGTGAGAGACTAGCTCGCAATCTTCGCCCAGAACAACATTGGGGCCGACGATGGAGTAGGGGCCTACGGAGCAGGAGTCGGGGATGATGGCTGTCGACGCAACGATTGCTGTCGGGTGGATCCTCACTCGACCCTCACTCGTGGGTCACCGGCTCGAGCGCTGGCTCTTCTGTCTTCGTGGATCGTTCGGGCTGCGCCGAGGCTGCTTCTCTCTGGCGGGGCACGAGCTGGCACATCACAATGGCCTCGCAGGCGAGCTTGCCTTCCACCGTGCAGCGGCCCTGCATGCGGACGGCGCGGGGCTTCCAGTTGAGTACGTCGATCTCGATGCGAAGCTGGTCTCCGGGCACGACGGGACGGCGGAACTTGGCGCGTTCGATGCCAGTGAAGACCATCAGCTTGCTGTCGCGGTCGGGGATCTCGGTAAGCAGCAGAGCGCCGCCGGCCTGGGCGATCGATTCGACGATCAAGACGCCCGGCATGATGGGAAAATTCGGGAAATGACCGGCGAAAAACGGCTCGTTGATGGTTACGTTCTTGATTGCGACAATGCGCTTCTTACGCTCGATCTCCATCAGGCGGTCGATGAGCAGGAACGGGTAACGATGCGGAAGGATGGACATAATGTCTTGAATCTCAAGCACCGTGCGTCCATCCAGGATGGGATTGGGGTTCTCCATGGCTGCATGAGGATTATAAAGCTTAAGCACGCGGGCAAAGAACCCACATCCGAAAATCCGGCCCCTTCGGCTTCACCGAGGGCAGGCTGTGGGGCAGACAGTTCTAGCGACCCAAAGCCAGGGAGGGTTCAGCGGACAGGTTCGTCGGCGCGAAGTCATTCGCGAGAAATTTGGGCCAGGCGGCGGCTGCAATCATAGCGGCATTGTCGGTCGAGAGGGCGAGCGACGGGAAGGCGATGGGAAGGCCGCGATCGCCAGCTTCGGCGGTAAATCGGACGCGCAACTCGCGGTTGGCGGCGACTCCGCCGGAAACCAGGAGGCTGGCTGCCCCGAGCTGTTCGGCAGCGCGGAAGGTCTTGCGGCGTAAGTCGTCGATGACGGCGCGCTGGAAAGAAGCGATGAGGTCGAGGGTTTGCCTATCGCAGAGGGGGAGGGCGTTCACTGCCGTGGCATGTGGTTTGGCGGCCAGCGTGGCGCGGCGGGCCTCGATGCCCGCTGCCATTTCGTGGATCTGGGTATAGCGGAGAACGGCGGTCTTAATTCCGCTGAAGGAGAAGAGCGTGCTGCTGGCGGGGTCGAGCGCGGCTGGGTCGCCCCGGCGGTGAGCCTTGGCCTTGATCTGCGAGAACGAGAAAGGGACGGCGGAGGGGTCACCGTGAGGCGCGAGGGCGTCGATCCACGGGCCGCCGGGATAGCCTAGGCCGAGCAGTTTGGCGACCTTGTCGAAGGCCTCACCGGCGGCGTCGTCAACGGTGCGTCCAACGTTGCGGTAGCTCCAGCTTTCACCGTGGCGGCGGGCGAGGTAGAGGTGAGTGTGGCCCCCGGAGACAACCAGGGCAAGGGCTGGGAGCGCGAGCGGGTCGAGATCCGAGGTGGCGGCGAGCTGGGCTTGTTCGAGCAGCACAGCGTGGATGTGGCCTTCGAGATGGTTGACGGCGACCAAGGGTTTGCCGAGCGCAAATGCGAGCGACTTGGCATAGCTGATGCCGACGAGCAACGCTCCCGCCAGGCCGGGGCCGGCTGTAACGGCAATGGCATCGAGGTCGCAGAATTCAATGCCGGCCTCGGCGAGCGCGGCGCGGACGACCGGCACGATGTTGCGCAGGTGCTCTCGGGAGGCCAGCTCGGGAACCACTCCGCCATAAGGGGAGTGAGTGGCGATCTGCGAGGCGACGACGTTCGAGAGGGTCTCGGTTCCGCGCCGCACGACGGCGGCTGCGGTTTCGTCGCAGGAGGTTTCAATGCCCAGGATGAGGCCGCTCTGAGTCAGGACAGATGAGGCTGTGGTCACCCTTTTATAGTAGTGAGGTCAGCTAAAATGCGGGCGACAGGGAGTGGAAATTCCACCGAAGATGGCGAACGAAAAGGCACGAATCGCGGCGGAGATCATAGTGAAGCGGTTGCGCGCTGCGGGCTACGACGCGTATTTCGCGGGCGGGTGTGTGCGTGACCTGCTACTAGGGCGTGAGCCGGAAGACTTCGACGTAGCGACGAGCGCTCATCCGGATGTGGTGCTGGGCATGTTTCCTCGGACCTTTGGCGTAGGAGCGCACTTTGGTGTGGTCTTGATAGCCGATGAGATCGATGGCCAGGAGATGGTCACCGAAGTGGCCACCTTTCGCAGCGATGGTGCTTATATGGATGGGCGGAGGCCGGAGTCGGTAAGGTTCTCCGATGACGCCGAGGAAGATGTGATCCGGCGGGACTTCACTATCAACGGCATGCTGCTTGATCCGCAACTGCTGCGAGAGTCAGGCGATGTGGGCGGCGCGGTACTCGACTATGTTGGCGGGCGCGCCGATCTTCAGGCACGACTGGTACGGGCTATCGGCGATCCCGACAAGCGCTTCGATGAAGACAAGCTGCGCATGTTGCGGGCGGTGCGGTTTGCGGCGCGCTTCGATTTCGAGATTGAGGTGGCGACCGAGGCGGCGATAGAAAAATCCGCGGCGCAGATTGCTCAAGTCAGCCGCGAAAGGGTGCGGGATGAGCTTACCCGCATGTTGACGGAGGGCCGTGCGCGGCGGGCGTTTGAGCTGCTGGACCGAACTAGGCTGCTCAAGCAAGTGTTGCCCGAAATTGACCGCTTGCATGGGGTAGAGCAACCACCCGAGTTCCACCCCGAAGGCGATGTATGGATGCATACGCTTATGCTGCTAGAGCAGTTACCGGCCGGGGTGTCCCCGACGCTGGCGTGGGGTGCTCTGCTGCACGATGTGGGCAAGCCGGCAACGTTTCAGCGTGGGCCGGGGCGCATCCGCTTCAATGGGCACGTGGAAGTGGGGGTTCGGGTCACTCAGGATATTGCCCGAAAGCTTCGCTTTTCCAACGAGGATACCGCGCAGATTGTTGCATTGGTCGAAAACCACATGCGCTTCGGCGACGTGGAGAAGATGAAAGCTTCGACGCTGAAGCGGTTCTTTCGGCTACCGGCCTTTCCCGAGCATCTGGCGCTGCACCGTATGGATTGCATGGCGAGCCACGGCGGCTTGGACCTGTATGAGTTTGCGAAGCAGCGGTTTGAGGCGACTCCCTCGGAAGAGGTGCGGCCGGTGTTGCTGATTACAGGGCAGGATTTGATCGCAGCTGGTTATAAGCCGGGTCCGCGGTTTAAAGAACTATTGGCGCAAGCTGAAGATGCACAGCTTGAAGGTCGTATAAGGAGCAAAGAAGAAGGTCTGGCGTTGATAAGGTCAATCAACGGCGGTTCAATTACCTGAGCTCTACTGCTGGACAGGCTGCGGGACGCCCCCTTGTGGAGCCGGATAGTGTTGGGCATTCACACCCTTGGGACCGTTCGGTGGCGGGGTGGGATTTGCATGGTCGAGGAGCTTGAACCCGTCGTGGACGACTGAGAAATTCTGCTGGGGCAAGTCGGCTTCGAGCAGTTCACCACCCGGGGTGTAGAAGAGCTCGACATTGATGGCGTTTTCCGCGCCGACAGCGACGGTGCTGTGCTGTACATCGATCCGCGCGCCGCCGAGCTGTCCATGCACACCGGAGCCGTGGGTGATGCTTGAGGGGACGAGGATTCCGTCTTGCTTGGGAATGAGAATCCAGGAAGTGGGCGGATTCTGAATGGCGAGCCGGGCAAGCAGGGCATAGGCAGCGGGGTCGAGGTCGGGCAGCAGAACCAGATGCTGGTGGCGGTCGACGGTGTTCTGCGTCTGTTTGCCGTTGGCAGAGATGTTCATCTGGAACTGGCGGCCGGTGGAGTCGGCGTTCGCGGTGAAGGTAGCGGGGCTACCGTTGACGGTGCCGCTAAGTTCGTCACGAACGAGGTTGAGATCGCTGTCGAGCCGCTGCGTGTTGGCAAAGCTGTAGCTGAATTTGCTGAGGTTGAGGTTGCCGTGGGAGGTCAGGGTGTATCCATTTGGCCCGGGCTGGATGTTGTAATCGCCTGCGCCGACGTTTTTGTCTTGCTGATAGACACCATAATGTGCGGAACCCGCGGCGAGAGCCGTCTGGGCGTGGGTTGCGGCAGGAAGCAGCAAGGACAACAGTAGAGCAACGATCCGGGAAGTGGCAGAAAAGCGCATTCAGTACCTCTACCTCTTCAGACGCGATTTTCGACAAGAAGCTGCAGAAAGGGCAGGGGGTCGGGTTTAGGGGGCAGGGTGTAGAAGCTCAAGGGCCACCGGTCTAGCCCCTGAATTCCTACACCCTATGCCCTATTTCTGTGACTGCTCGAAG
>CAYVSQ010000165.1:0-3456 GCA_964453815.1 uncultured Acidobacteriaceae bacterium
CTCATCGCCCACTACACCGCGGAGAAGCTCAAGGCCGAAGCCACAGCTGCCTGATAACGCGTTCTGCGGAACCAGGCCCCCGGCTGTCCTTCGTGTCGCAGCTCAGTCCAACAAGAGTGGTATCTCAATTGCTATAGAAAACCCATAGTCTTGTGTACAGGGCGCGCAGTTGGACCAGAAAATAGATCTGGTTCAGGCGACTTCGCAGCGTAGAGGGAAATTTAAACACGATGGACGTGCTCAATTCGTTAGATCCTAGGTTACTGCTCTATGCGGTGCAGATTTTTCGCCTCTGTCTATGGCTGGTGATCCTTGTAGCTATCTTCACTCCGCTGGAGCGCCTCTTCGCACTTTATCCGCAGAAGATCTTCCGCAAGGCGATCGTCACCGACCTGGGCTACTACTTTCTCAGCAGTCTGATCCCGAGCCTCCTGCTGAGCCTCCCCCTTGCCCTCATCGCCTGGACCGTTCACCGGTTCATTCCCGTTGGCTTCCTCGCTGCCATCGCGGCCTGGCCTCTTGCCCTGCGTGTGGTCGTGGCCCTCATCGTCGGCGAGATTGGCTTCTATTGGGGCCATCGCTTGAGCCATGAGCTGCCTTTTCTCTGGCGCTTCCATGCCATCCATCACAGCGCCGAGCATCTCGATTTTCTCGTCAGCACCCGCGCCCATCCGGTCGATATGGTCTTCACCCGGCTCTGCGAACTGACTCCGCTGTACATTCTGGGGCTTGCCTCGCCCATCGGCAGAAGCGGCAGTCTGATTCCTGTCCTGATCATCCTAATCGGGACGATGTGGGGCTTCTTCATCCACTCCAATCTGCGCTGGCGCTTCGGCCCGCTCGAGTGGATCATCTCCACGCCGGCCTTCCACCACTGGCACCACACCAACGACGGGCCGGCCTTTATCAACAAAAACTACGCCCCCATGTGGCCGTTCATCGACCGGCTCTTCGGCACCCTCTACCTTCCCAGCGACAAGCAGCCAGCGAGATACGGCATCGACGAACCCATGTCGCCTGCCTTGTTCGGCCAACTGGTCGATCCGTTCCTGTTCTGGCGCCGGAGCTCCCCTTCGTCCGCCGACAACGCAGACCGCAGCCTCACGGCTGATCAGACGATCGAGCTAGTCGCTGCGGGCCAGAGTTCAGACAGTCAGCTGTCCGAAGAGAGATCCTGACATCGATCTCGGGCAACGCCGTACCTGCAAAATCCTGCCTTCTTCCCGCCTTCCGCCAAACCGGATTCGAGCGACCACCTCGCCCGCTGGGGGATAACCAGATTCCCGGTAACTTCGGATAAGCCGTAGATTACCCATGAGTTAACCCCGCTCTACCGCGAGCCTAAAGGGTCGGGTGATTTACCCACAAGGTGTGCAAATATTTGCCCACAGGACGTTCGTCCGAGGCCAAAAGCACCAGGGACATCGGTCAAAAGACCCATTTCCGGGCTAGTTCTGCAGACTCCGGGAATGGCTCCCCAATTGCTAAGTATCAGGCATATCACACCTGGCAACATTCGCATTACGCTTTTGGCGGCGTGTGAAGTCAAGCAGGAAAAATTTGTCTCGAGGGTCCCTGACGTATGAAAACGAATCTCTTTAATTCTGTCCTGCGTGGACGAACGATTGCATTTACTGCCTTGGTAGTGGCTGCAATGGCAACTTCCGCGTACGCTGATCCGGTCATCATCAACGGCAACTTCACCGGGCAGTCCGGCACGACTTCCAGTGAACTCACCAATGGTTTCGGCAGCAACCACTACAATGGGGCAACGTTAACCGGCTGGAGCAACTCCAGCAGCGGCGCCTACAACTTCATCATGACATCTCCTGATGTCTATAATTCTAGCCAGCCTTTTGCCGGTGCTTCTGACGTTTATGGCACTCCCCTCACGTTCTGGGCTGCGACCAGCAGTCCGAATGGCGGGAACTTTGTCGCACTGGACAGCGACTTTGGCCAGGGTGCTATCTCGCAAACGGTCACCGGTCTAACGATTGGCGACCAGGAGACCATAACGTTCGAGTTTGCGGGTGCGCAGCAGCATAATTATGACGGCGCTTCCACTGATCAGTTGGCAGTCAGTCTTGGTGGCCAGACCCTGTACAGCACTGTCCTCAGCGATCCGAGCCATGGCTTCACCGGCTGGACCACCGAGAGCCTGACCTTCACCGCGACCAGCACCAGCGAAGTCCTCTCCTTCTTTGCGATTGGAACGCCGAACAACGTTCCGTCGTTTGCGCTGCTGGACGGAGTTTCGATCGCGCAGACCCCAGAGCCCGGCTCTCTGGCACTGCTGTCGACCGGTCTCATCGGCATCGGCGGTCTTGTTCGTCGCCGCTTCAGCAAATAGCAGCAATTGCTCCACTGCAGGTCACGCAATCGGGTTAGGAGTCCGCTCCAACTCGGTTGCGTGTTTTGTTTAACGAACACATTGTTCCCCGGATCGAGGAAACCTCCTCACCACAGTGGGTGACGAAGTCCGTGCCCTTTCAAAAAGTCCGCGCCCAACGAGTACAACCAGGCTGGCGTCCAGCCCTCAAGTCGGCGACAATCAGGATGTCTCAGCCCCAACGGAGTCAAGTCCTGCATGAAGCCTTACCGTGGCCACCTCGTCCCTCCTATCATCTCGCTATTCCTCTCCTTCATCCTCATCACGAACCTTGCCGCCCTCACGCCGCCCGACACCCCACCGCCGCTCAACGGCATCGCCCATATAGCCATCCGCGTCCACGACCTTGCCGCCGCTCGCGACTTCTACGCCAAACTTGGCTTCCAGGAGGCCTTCAACCTCTCCAAAGACGGCGTCGTCTACGAGTCCTTCATCAAGATCAACGACCACCAGTTCATCGAGCTCTACCCCGTAACCGCCAAAGACCCGAAAGCAGGCTTCCTCCACCTCTGCTTCGAAGGCGAAGACCTCAACGCCATCCACGACGACTACGCCAACCGTGGCCTCAGTCCCACACCGGTCCGCAAAGCCGGCGCCGGAAACCTCCTTTTCACCATGGTCGGCCCCGAGCATCAGAACATCGAGTACACCCAGTACATGCCCGGCTCTCTCCACTACAACGACCGGGGCAAGCACCTCGACGAAGACCGCATCGCTGACCGCATGGTCTCCGTCTCCCTCGCCATGCAGGACACCACCGCCGCCCGCGACTTCTACCTCAATCAGCTCAACTTCAAATCCATCGCCGGCGATCCTATGTTCCTCCACATGCCCGGAGACTCCGGCCAGGAGGTCGAGATCGCCCCAGCTACCCTCGGCACCCGCGCCCGCATCATCCTCGAAACCAAAAACCTCAGCAAAGCCGTCCATCTTCTCCACAAACAGCAGCTCACCGAGACCAAACTAAAGAACGACCTCGCAGTCATCGACCCCGACGGCAACATCATCCTCATCGAAGCCCGCTGGTAAACAACGGATAAGATGCAAAGGCCGTTTCATCCTGTATT
>CAYVSQ010000166.1:0-3674 GCA_964453815.1 uncultured Acidobacteriaceae bacterium
CATAGTCCGGACTCCGATGATGCCTTCATGTTTTATGGATTGGCCACGAACAAGGTCCGCGTTCCCGGTTTCAAATTCACTCACAGCCTTACCGATATCGAAACGCTGAACCAGAAGGCGATAGGCGAATCCTTCTACGACGTGACGGCCATCTCTTTTCACGCGTATCCCTACCTTCAGGACAACTACGCCCTGATGGCCTGCGGAGGCTCGGTTGGCGAAGGTTACGGCCCTATGATCGTGGCCAGCCGTCCTTTCACGCTCGACAATATTAAACGCGCCCGCGTTGCCGTGCCCGGCGAACTCACCACCGCCTATCTCGCCCTCAAGCTCTTTGCGCCCGAGGTCGAAACCGCGGTCGTCCCCTTCGATCGCATCATTCCGGAAGTCCTGGCCGGTAACTTCGAGGCCGGCCTCATTATTCACGAGGGGCAACTCACCTACTCCCACAGTGGCCTGCACAAAGTGCTCGATCTGGGCCAATGGTGGCGCGAGGAAACCGGGCTGCCGCTGCCCCTCGGCGGCAATGCGATCCGCCGTTCGCTCGGGGAAGAAACGATGCGGATCGTGACGCAGGCACTGCGCGACAGCATCCAGCATGGACTGGAGCATCGCGAGGAGGCCCTGGCCTATGCCATGCAGTTCGCACGCGATCTCGACCACGACCTGGCGAACAAATTCGTCGGGATGTATGTCAACGAGCGTACGCTGAACTACGGCGAAGATGGCCGTGAAGCCATTCGCAGGCTGCTGGCTTTGGGACACGAACGTGGCATCATTCCACACCCCGTCAAAGTCGATTTCGTCGGATAGAGAAGGACGCCCGCTGGCGCGAACTCTATTCAGCTCGTAGTGCTTCCAACGGGTCGACGTGAAGAGCGCGGTTCGCCGGCCATAGGCACGCCAAAAGGGTAGTCAGCAGGAAAACACCGGAGACGATGAAGAGTACAGCAGCATCCCTTGTGGTGCTATCTGTCCAGCGGTAGATCGTGTTGTTCAGCAGCAGGGTGGCGAGGATTCCCGCCGCTAACCCGGCTCCTGTTGCCTGCAGTGAGGACGAGAGGGCGAGGGTCAGGACATCCCACCGGTGCGCTCCGAGCGCGACGCGGATGCCGATTTCCCGGGTGCGCTGCTCCACTCCATAAGCGACCACGCTGAACAAGCCGATCATGGCCAGAGCCAGCGCGACGACGGCGAAGAGCACGAAAATGACTGACGTGAAGCGTTCATGCGACCAGGAAAACATCGACATGAAGTCATCCATCGGCATGGGGCGCTGGATTGCCTGATCCTGATTGAGCGCCATCAGGACGGCAGCGACTGGCCGTTCGAGCGCAGCCGGGTTGCCCGACGATGCGCGCACAAATACGAGCTGCCCCCAGGGCAGGAAGAGGGTGAAGGGAGCGTACACCTGCGGCCTGACCGGACGGTGCAGGCCGTAGTTTTTCGAGTCTTCCACGATGCCCACAATCTCGAGCGGCTGACCGCTGCTTGGGGGCTTGACGATGTTTGGCCAGCTCGAATCGAGGTCCGGGATGATGAGATTGCGCCCGATCGGGTCGCTACCGTCAAAGTATTTCCGGACGAATGCCCGATTGACGACTACCAGGGGAGCGCCGCGAAGCACCTCGGCACGGGTGAAGATGCGTCCGCTCACTTGCGGTATCCCGAGCGTGGCGAAGTATCCGGGGCTGATCAGTTGCAGTTCCGACTCTCGCCCGGAGTTGGCCGTCCGCCCTTGAACCGTCACGTCGGTGGTCCATTCGGCGTTCTCTGGATAGCTGCTGCTGAAGGTGGCGGAGGCAACGCCGGGGAGTGAGCTGACCTTCTCCAGCATTTGATCGTAATAGCTTACCCTTGCCTGCCAGGCGGGATACGAACCCTCGGGCAATTGTGCGGTAAGGGTGAGCACGGGGTGAGGGTTGAATCCGAGGTTGGCAGTGTAAGCCTCCACATAGTGACGCATCGCCGCCGCTCCCGCCGCGAGCAGCACCACGGAAAGCGCCACCTGCCCGGCCAGCATGATCACCTGCAGGGGCGAGCGCCGCGTGGTGGCGGTGCGCGTTCCCGCTGAGGGAACCAGATGCCCTGCTCCCGGACGCGAAAGCTGAAGGCCCGGCACCGTGCCAAAGACCAGTCCGCAGGCGATGGACACAACAACGCTGAAAGCCAGCACCGGAAGGTTGATCGCGATGACCACCTCGTGAGGGATGGCATACTCCGGCATCAGGGCAGTGATCAACCGGATGCCGAGGTACGCTAGCGCGACTCCCAGGGCGCCACCGGCCAAGGAGAGCACGACAGCCTCCGTGAGCAGTTGCCGCAGGATACGCAACCGCGTTGCGCCGAGGGCGGTGCGCATCGCCAACTCCTGAACCCGCGCACGCCCCCGGGCAAGCATCAGGATGGATACGTTGCCGCAACCGATCAATAGCAACACCCCGGAGGCGCAAAAGAGCAGCATCAAAGTGCCTTTGAAGCGGCCCAACAGCCAATCGTTCAGCGACTCGACTTTGACGCGGATTTGATCCGGGCGAAACATTTTGGGATGTTCCCGGTTGTCCTGCTCGACGAACCCTTGCATCTGGCTCGATGCCGCCTCCATCGAAACGCCTTTTCTTACCCGGATGAGCGTCTGGAAGCGAGCCTCTGGGTCGATGCTGGCTGGCATCGGCAGGTATACCTCGGAGTCGTGCCACGTGAAGCGCTGTGGTGCCACGCCGATCACGGTGTATTTGCGATGGTCAAGCTCCAGGTTCTTGCCAAGCACATCCGTGCGCGAGTTGAAATGGGTTTTCCAGAATGGGTAGCTGATGACTGCGACCGGGGACGGCTCTTTGCCCACAGGGGCTTCTGCGGCATTGAAGGCGCGGCCAAGCAGCATCGGTGCGCCGAGGAAATCCAACCCGTTGCCCGTCATCTGAAGCACTTTCACCGAGACGGGAAGCTCGCCATCGGTAGCGACCATGCTGGCATCACCCTGAGCAAACGCATCCTCGACAGCGGGGAGCTGCTTGAGTTGCTCAACCTGCCGCACCGTGAGCCTGCGGTCACCCGCATCGTCGGACTTGGCGGATCGTACCGTAATGAAGGCGATGTGGGCCGCGTCCCGATAGGGATAAGGATCGATCAACACGCCGTAGAGAACGCTGTAGACTGCTGCCGCTGCGCCGACTCCGAGCGCCATGGAGACGATCGTAACCAGGGCGTAGGCGCGGTGGCGGCGGAGCTGACGTATCGCAAAGATTCCATCCTGCAGCAGACTGCGCATCGCATCCCCCTGAAACTCTCGCTCTTGGAACGCTCGCTTGCAACTCTGGCCGGATAGGCTGCACGTTTGTCGCCAGCTTCCCCCAAGCTAAGTCATTGAATCACGATTCGTTCGCGTCTGAGCGTGACTGCGGCCATGTCCGGGAATGAAAAGGCGCTGTGCGATTTTGGACATGTCGACTTCCGACTTTAACTAGGGTCCATCCACAAATTGACGGACATCGGATACTTTGAGGGCCAAACAAATGGGATGGAAATCACGGAGCTGGGGTGCGTCAGGCGCCTGTGCCGCGGATGACTACGTTCGCGGTGCGAATCAGGATCTTTAGATCCAGCCAGAAGCTCCAGTTTTCGACGTAGGCGGTGTCGAGTGCAATGTATTTGGCGAAGGAGGAATCCTGGCG
>CAYVSQ010000167.1:0-6401 GCA_964453815.1 uncultured Acidobacteriaceae bacterium
AGCGAACGAAAGCGCTCCCAATCGCGGGGTTTGCCTGCAGGTCCGGAGATTACATCGTAGAGCGAGGCAAGGAGATGCTCGACGGTGTCTACGTCGCTCGAGTTCTTTGCAGCCGGCCAACCCGGATGTCCCGCCAGTGAACCCACGAGCGGAGGCGGCGCTGGCTGGGAGGCTGCCGATGACTGCTGAGGTAGCGCTGGCAGGGTCACGCTCGCAAGCAGTATCCCAGATGCAACGAGACAGATCGTTTTCGATGTCGCTTTTCGTTTCGCCTTCATGACGCTTTTCTCCGAGTTTGTTTTACGTGAACTGATTCCGCGATTGCGATACATCGGCATTGCCGATCTGCCCTCAAATGAATCTATGAATGCTCAGAGTATTTGGGCTATCTGCGTTATTATGGCTGGGGCAAGCGGTCGGGGTTTCATCGCAGCTTTTTCCCCTTGAGAGTAATGGATCTACGGGCAGCGGATGTGCAGCGGAAGCCATCGATATAGGTATAAAAAGTTTACTGCGGTCACCTACCATCATTATCGTCACGATCATCGCCACTATTACAACCATCACCACCATTGTTCCGATCTTGCGACTTTCCTGCGCTCTGAGCTATATCGAACCGGCCGAATAAATGCTGTCCCGCTTCGTCAGGCAACGTATAATGAGCGCACTCCGGGAGGATATGGCGACGGATTTTACGTTGAAATCGGCGTTCTTGTCACATCTATCCTAGGAGCGCCTGCAGCCGCCAGGTTCAACCGTCGACGGTCGTCTCATGAGGGCTTGCCCAAGCTGCCAAACGAGCTATCCGATTCACTACACCCATTGTCCGCGCGATGGCAATGCCCTCATAGAAGCCAGCAGTTGGCAGGAAGGCGCAATCGTCCGCGGCAAATACCGCATCCTGAGCAAACTAGGCGAAGGCGGCATGGGGGTCGTTTACAAGGCCGAGCACATGCGTTTTGAAGAACTGCGGGCGCTCAAGATTATGAATGCGGAGCTGGCCGGCGACCATGCCTTTGTCAAAAGGTTCATGCAAGAGGCGGTCCTCACCCGCAGAATTCAGCACCCCAACGCGGTTCGGGTAGAGGATATCGATGAAACCGAGGATGGGCGTCCGTTCATGGTAATGGAGTATCTTGAGGGCCGAGGCTTGAAAGAGGTGATCGAAGCCGAAGCTCCTATGCCAGCGGCACGCGTCAGCAAGATCGCCAGGCAGGTTGCTGGCGCGCTCGATGCGGCGCATGGCCTGGGCGTGGTTCACCGGGACGTCAAGCCTGCCAACATCGTCTTGACCAGCCAGAGCTCGCACGTGGGCTCCGGGGCTGGCGGAGAACAGGCAAAGGTCCTCGACTTCGGGATTGCCAAGGCCAAAGAGGCCGGGCTCGACGAAAGTATCCCGGCGCAGGTGACGCTCACGCGCACCGGCAATGTCATCGGCACCCCGACGTATATGTCGCCCGAGCAGGCCAGAGGCATGAGAGGCGCGGACCTCGATGGTCGCTCGGATCTCTATTCGCTAGGCATTGTCATGTATCAAATGCTGGTCGGCGGTCTTCCATTCAAGGCCGAGACGAGCATGGAGTGGATCTTGGCCCATCTCCAGGTCCTTCCGACGCCGCTGCAGGAATTCCGTTCCGATTTGCAGATTCCACCAGCTCTGGCCGATGTGGTAATGCGCTGTCTTGAGAAAGACCCCAACCGCCGCCCAGCCGCCGCGGCAGCTCTCATTCGGGAGCTTGAGAGGGCTGAATCGGTAATGCCTTACACCCCGCAGGCGTTTTCATCGAAAAAACCGATATCACGCAGAGAACCTTCCCCCACCGAATCGTTGGCATCAACCGAGTCGGACCACGCCGATCCGGGTGCAAGGCCCTCCCGCCGTTGGATTGGATGGACAGCGGGTGCAGGCGCATTGCTCCTGCTTGCAGGCGCGATCACAATCTGGCGCATGCAGCGCTTGCCGCGGACAGCGGAGGGAACACAGCCCGTTGCAGCGCGAAGCCAGAATCCGGCTTCGCCGCCACCCAACCCGAGCGCAGGCAGCGGTGTCCCAGTCGCGCAGGCACAGCCAGCAAACGAGCCGACGTCACAATCGGGGGCTGCAGTTTTTCCACCTAGCAACGGGCAGCCCTCAAGCGCGTCCGAGCAGCATGTGCCGGCACCAGACGCAACGCGGACTACCGCGGGCACTCCATCGCCAACGCCGCAAAAGTCCGGAGCGACCAAGCCTCCAGGCTTTGTCGTGGCAATTTTGCGCGCAAAGGAAGACCAGAACCAGGGACGTTTCGAGGATGCTTTGCGGGAATATGAACTGGCGTCTGCGCTGGACCCTACGGATGCTTCGGTAAAGCGCCATATCGCGCTACTTCGCGCCCGGATTTCCAAAGAAAATGAGCTGATCCGTTGATCGATCTCTCACCCGCGCTGCAACATACTATGGAGGACCTTCGATGCCTCTATTCGCACGCTCTCTCACTTCGTCTCACGGCGGACGGTTGATTCATGGCGCTTTGGCCGTGTGCGCGTTGTTCTGGTCCTGTACAGTGTTTCCTGCTTCGTCTCAAGAGCCACCGAAAGGGCTTTCCGAAGAGCAGGTCGTCAAGCTGCTCAAAGAAGATCCGGCGCCGCGGGTGGAGTATCTCGTCAACAAATATGGGATTGCCTTTTTTTTCACGTCTGATGCGGAGAAAAAACTGCGAGATGCGGGAGCCACCCCGGATCTGCTGCAACTGATTCGAAGGTTGGCTCCCGAAAAACCAGCAGAAGTAAAACCACCTCCACCGCCTCCTCATCCCACTCTTGTGATCCATGCCAAGCCGGGAGAGGCGGAGGTCTACGTGGACGACGAGCGTCGTGGGCAAACCGGCGCGGACGGCACATTGAAGCTTGGCGATCTGGCATCGGGATCGCATAAAGTGCGGATCTCGATGGCCGGATACCACAGCTACGAGGTCAGCGTCGACCTCGATGCTGGAGAGACCAATACAGTCGTGGCCGAGCTGCAGCCCATTCCTCCTCCCGCTCCAACCAAGGAGGAAGCACGGGCGAAGGACATCGCCAAGTCCACGCCGGCAGCCGACCAGAAGCCTCGCGGCGATCCCGACGACCCGCTCACTCCACACTCGCCCGGGATCTACTATCTCCAGCAGATAGGGAGCGTCCGTCATATGATCGAATTAGCGGAAGCTCCGCCAGCCTCCCGCTCACTCCAAGGCGGCAGAAGTTCCTTCGGAGCTTTTGGGAGCCTTGGAGGCCCAAAATGGAAAACGATGATCTTCGGGAGCAACGCGCATTTTCGCGTTCCTACTGGCCGCCCTGTCTTTTACTTCTATGCTTCGACCGCCGAAGCAGATGCCCCTGCCCCTGTTTACAGCCTGCAGAACGACCCCTTCCGATATAACTCAGCTCCCAGCGGCTTCGTTCTGGTGCGTCTCCAGAGCCAGAAGAACACACGCGAAGTTCCAATGAAAGGAAGCGCCGCCTCGGCCACGGTCGATGAAAAAGACACCGTGCCCTTCGATTATGAAAATGCAGCCGCGGGCATCTACAAATTGCAAGTCAAGAGCGACCTTGGCCCCGGCGAATATGGCTTTCTATATGGAGGAATGTTGCAACTGATGGCGCAAACCAGGCTCTTCGACTTTGGCGTCGACAAATCCAAATGAGGCCGCGGCAATCCCGTTCCAGTACTGCGGGAGTATGGAGACTAATGAGAGTTTACCGGTACGATTGTTAAGCCGGAGAACTAGCTGGGGCAAACGATGGGAATTCTTGAACGGTTTCGCCTAGATGGAAAATTTGCGTTGGTCACTGGATCTGCGAGCGGCCTTGGCGCCGCGATTGCGATTGCGCTGGCCGAGGCTGGAGCGTCCGTTGCATGCCACGGCAATCGTCGGCCCGCGGACGAGACGAGTGAGCAGATTCGATCGCTGGGGCGCCAGTCTCAGAGTTTTGCCGCCGATCTCAGTAAGCCCGATGGAGCGGATTCTCTATATGCGGCTGTCTCTGCAGCCATAGGCGCGCCGGATATTCTGGTGAACAACGCTGGCATGATCGATCGAGAGGCTGCAGAAAACTATGATGTGCAGGCCTGGATGACCGTGCTCCAGGTAAATCTAAATAGTGTTTTTCGCCTCTGCCAGCTTGCCGGTCGTGTAATGCTCGGACGGCGTCAAGGAAAGATCATCAACATCGCTTCCCTGCTGTCGTTTCAAGGCGGCATCCGTGTGCCGGCCTATGCGGCATCGAAGGGCGGCGTGGCGCAACTGACCAAAGCGATGGCGAATGAATGGGCTGAGCGCAATGTGCAAGTGAACGCGATTGCTCCGGGATACTTTCGCACGGAAAACACGTCGGCGCTACAGAAGGACGAGATTCGGAACCGCCAAATTCTCGAGCGGATTCCGGCAGGGCGCTGGGGCGAACCGGAAGATATCGCAGGCGCTGCTGTCTTTCTGGCCTCACCTGCGAGCAACTACATCACCGGCGAAGTACTTGTAGTGGACGGCGGCTGGATGTCACGCTGATCGCAGGATGCAACTTCAGAAATCGGACTGTTCCCGTCCTTCTGCGGCGTTATGATAACTTACTGCGAAAATACGCGCGCAACTGCGCCGGAGGTATTGGAAAGTGAATAACGGTATCAGTCGTCGTGACATGTTGAAAGGCGCTGGAGCTTCTCTTGCCGCCCTTGGTTTGCCGGGCACCGCCCTTCAACAGAACCCTTCGCAAGCATCGGCGCAAACTACCGTTACCGCGCAGAATCAAACGCGCGCACAACGAATGCAGTGGTGGCACACTGCAAAGTTCGGCATGTTCATTCACTTCGGCGTCTACAGCACAATAGAGCGGCATGAATGGGTCATGGAGAACGAGGCCATCCCTATAAATGAATATATATCGCACGCAGTTACTTTTCGGCCTGCGCTGAATTCTCCTCGCGCGTGGGCGCACCTGGCCAAACAGGCTGGCATGAAATACATGGTGATGACTACCAAGCATCATGAGGGCTTCTGCAATTTCGATACCAAGCTGACCAGCTACTGTGCCCCGAAGCAGGGACCCGGGCGAGATATGGTTCGCGAGTATGTTGAAGCTGCGAGGGCCGAGGGTTTGCGGGTGGGCTTCTACTACTCCTTGATGGATTGGCATCATCCCGATGGTGCGCTATGCGCAAAGGATGAAACGGCGCGCGGACGGTTTGTCGATTACACCCACGGGTTAATCCGTGAGCTTATGACCAATTACGGCAAGGTAGATGTGCTGTGGTACGACGTTGCGTGGCCGCTGGATTCGAACGGCTGGGAGTCCGAGCGCATGAATGCCATGGTCTTTGAGCTTCAACCAGAAATTATTGTGAACAACCGTAATGAGCTGCCGGGTGACTTCTCGACACCAGAACAAGAGATTGTAGCCGCAACGAATGGGCGCGCGTGGGAAGCCTGCATGACCCTGAACGATAGTTGGGGCTATCAGCGCGCAGACAATGATTGGAAGTCTTCCCGCACGATCATTCGCAATTTGATTGAATGCGCGCGCGACGGCGGCAATTATCTACTGAATATCGGGCCTAAGCCGGACGGCTCTGTACCGGAGGAATCTGTTCGCGTGCTCAGCGAAGTGGGCCGCTGGATGGATACAAACGGCGATACCATTTATAGGTCCGATCTATGCCAGGTGCGGCGGTCCAATTACGCCAGCTTCACCAGAACCGGCAATACACTATTCATGCACATACATTTCTGGCCCGGAGATTATGTCGCTATCAGCGGGCTGCAAACGAAAGTGAAGGCCGCACATCTGCTGAAGACCGGTGTTGAGGTCAAATTCACTCAGGATAAATTTCAGACAAAGCTTAACGGTCTGCCGGATCAAGCGCCGGATTATCCGGTAACGACGATTGCTATCGAATGCGAAGGCGAGCCAACGCAGAATACGGATTTTGTTCGAATCAATAAGCCTCGCGATGGTGTATAGAGTTATTCCTTCACCTTGACGACGATCGTGCTGAAGATATCTCCGGGCACAATGATCAACTGGTGCGGCGTGCCGGCGGGGATATGGACGATGTCGCTCTTCGTGATCGTCTGCGACGTTCCATCTTGAATGCGACTGCCCTTCGTTTCCCCATCGCCGCCTGTTTGCGCGTCAACGACGGTTCCCCCCGTAAGCAGAGTCGCCTTGCCCTGGGTGACGATGAAAATGTCGTCGTAGTGCGCGTGAATCTCGGCTCCTCCACTCGCAGTTCGGACAGAGAGTTTGATTGCGTGCGACTTGTAGTCGCCGAGAGTCCCTCCGCTGCTGCCCGAGGCTTTTGCCATTTGAGCCAAAGTCGCCAGCTGCGCCGCCACGTCCTGGCCCGAGAAGATCTCAGCCTTTCTTCCGACCTGGGCATACGCTGG
>CAYVSQ010000168.1:0-6999 GCA_964453815.1 uncultured Acidobacteriaceae bacterium
ACCCCCACGCTGGACTCGGCTGATCGTTACAGCACACCGGGCCGCACTCCAATTCCAGAACTTGTCGAAGCTCTCAAGCGCGTTGCTCCCCTGCATGGCCTGGAGTACAGCGAGTTTGAATGGCTGGCCACGCATTGCACGGAGCGTAAGATACCGGCCGGAACCACGCTCTTTCACGAAGGCGATCCCGCGACCAGGATGAGCATTATCCTCAAAGGTGAAATCCATGTTCGCCGTGAACGGGCTGCGCCCACGGGGCTGTTCATCGGCCGCGCCGGACAAATCACAGGCCTCCTTCCGTTCTCGCGCATGAAGTCGCATGGCGGACATGGTTTTGTCGTCGCTGATGCCTGGGCTCTCGATTTCGACCGGGAGATCTTCCCCGAGATGCTGCGCGCAGTGCCCTCAATGGGGCAGCGCTGCGTCTCCGTGCTGCTGGATCGTGTCCGCGAAGTCACCCGCCTCGAACAGCAGACGGAAAAGCTCAACGCCCTCGGCAAGCTGGCCGGCAACCTGGCGCACGAGATGAACAATCCTGCCTCAGCCGCACAAAGATCCGCCTCCGGCCTGCTCGACGAGCTGCGCGTTTACGGCCACGAGAAGTTCAAACTCGGCGCCCTCTGCCTGGACCAGCAACGCCTGTTGCAGGTGCGGAACTGGCAGGAAGCGGCTCGCCAGCAAGGAAGCTCAGCCGCGCCGGAAGCTGCGCAGCATGCTGCACTCGAAGACAGCCTGCAAAAGTGGCTCAAGAGTCATGGCGTCGAAGAGACATGGAAGATTGCGCCCGAACTTGCCGAGCTGGGTGTAACGGCAGAGCAGCTAGCGCCCCTGGGAGAATTCCTGGACCCCGGTGCGCTCACCGTCGTTCTGTCCCAATTCACATCCTCCGTGCGCGCCGAGCGCATCGCCGAAGCCATGCTCGACTCCACCGCGCGCATCTTCGACCTCATTCGCGCCATCAAGGACTATTCCTACATGGACCAGGCGCCCATCCAGGAGATCGATGTCCGCCAGGGTCTTGAAAACACTCTGACCATGCTTCAGTCGCGCCTCGCGCACGTTGAAGTTGAGCGTCGCTATGAAGCGGAAGTGCCGCTCATCTCTGCCTACGGCAGCGAGTTGAACCAGGTGTGGATGGCGCTGCTTGAAAATGCGCTCGATGCCATACGCGATCACGGAAAAATCACTCTCGGCGTGCAGATCTCGGGAGACATGCTCCTGATCGAAGTGTGGGATAACGGTCCTGGCATTTCCGCCGAGCTGCTGGACCGCATCTTCGAGCCTTTCTTCACCACCAAGGCTCCCGGCTTCGGCCTGGGTCTCGGTCTCGACACTGCGCAGCGCATCATCCGCCGTCATCGCGGCTTCATCCGCGCGCAGTCGGAACCCGGAGCAACCTGCTTCCAGGTGCGTCTGCCCATCGACCAGCTGCAAGCCTACTAGAGTCTGTCCCCCGATGAGGAAGAGCAGGCGAGGAAGAGCAGGCTCTGATATTCCATTTACAGTGACAATATGGCGAAATCGTTGATGGTTGATCTTGTTGGCGTTGGGCTGAACGCGACTGACACACTTATCCCTCTCTCAAATTACCCAGCACCTGGTTCCAAGGTCGAGTACCGCACGGCGAGTGTCTTGCCAGGCGGACAAGTCGCAACGACCGTCGTTGCATGTCAACACTGGGGAGTGCGCACTCGATATGTGGGGAAACTGGGCGACGACGACGCCGCGAAACTGCATCGCAAAGAGTTTGCCCGCGCAGGCGTGGAGACGCGACTTGTCACGGTTCCAGGATGCGCCAGCCCGCAGTCATTGATACTCGTCGACGGCGAGGGCGAGCGAACCGTCCTTTGCAGACGGGATGAACGGCTTGTTCTTCAGCCGAGCGACCTCAATCGCGAATGGATCGTGAATGCCCGTGCTCTTCACATTGATGGTCACGATACGGCCGCAGCAGCTCTGGCTGCTCGCTGGGCTCGCGCTGCTGGCGTCCGCGTAATCGCCGATCTGGATGAGGTATATCCGGGCGTGGAAGATCTGCTTGAAAATATCGACTATCTCATCGTGAGCCGGAATTTTCCTTCGCAGGTTACGGGTGAACGACACCTTGAGGATGCACTTCGCCTTATGTTTAGGCGTTACGGTTCCCTGCTCACCGCTGCAACTCTGGGAGAAGAAGGCGTACTCGCATGGGATGGCAAGCAGTTTCACCACGCCTCTGCTTATCGTGTTCCTGTCGTGGATACCACCGGGGCAGGAGATATCTTCCACGCCGGATTCATCTATGGACTTCTTCAGGATTGGACGCTCCAGCGACAACTCGATTTCGCCTGTGCTGCCGCCGCCTTGAATTGCAAGGCAATCGGAGCCAGGGGCGGCATTCAGACGCTTGACACGATCGAAAACCTCATGACCACGTGCTCGCGATATGACGATAGCCATTCGCTTGTTGACGCGCTTCACATTTCAGCCGACCATAGCTGACGAAGCTCGTTCTGGAGGCGAAGGTCAAAATGCGCCGCGCGTTTACTGGTTCCGCTGTTTTGCAAATATTTCTGATGCTATTTCCCTTGCACACGCGGGCGCAGAACCAGCCTGTCCACGGTCTCTGGGTCTGGAAGACTCCGTCCGTTTTGGCAGCACCGCATGCCGCTGGTACTTTGCGTGATTTCTGCCGGTCCAAGCAGGTCAACGAGGTAAACGTCTCGTTCTCCGCCGCTGACAAAGGCGGCCCATCAGAACAAAATCAACTCGCCGACCTCGTCCGCGAGCTGCACAAATCGAATATTCACGTCGAAGCCCTCCTGTCGAGCACCGACGCCGACGAGCCGGGCAAGCCCCGCGAAAAGCTCCTCAATCACATTCACGATGTCATCGAGTTCAATAAAAACCACCCCAAAGATCCCTTTGACGGCATTCATCTCGATATAGAACCGCAGCAACGCCCGGAAAACAAAGGGCCCGGCAACCTCAACTTCCTGCCCGGCCTCGTCGATGCCTACATAGCCGCGCGCCACCTCACCGAGCCCGCGCACCTCACCCTTAACGCCGACATTCAGAAGAAGCTTCTCGAGGGCAATCTCGATCAGCGCCGCAGCCTGCTCTTATCTCTACCGCGCATTACCCTAATGCTCTATGAGCTCAGCAACCCAAACGATGGGGAATCCCTCGAACAGAAGGAAGAGAAACTCAGCAGCAACAGCAAGAAATATATGGAGATGGCCTACCAAGGACTTGGCGACCCGAAGCTGGCAAAGATGGCCATTGGACTCCGCACTCCCGATTACGAGCAGCTAATGCCTCGCATGCTCCAGTCAGTAGATGACACCCTGCGCAGCAACCCACACTATCTCGGATGGGCCTGGCACTCTTATAACGACCAGTAAAGCAGAGTGTCATCACTCCGCTCTTAAAGCCTCCACCGGATTCACCTCCGCAGCTCTCCGCGCTGGCAAATACGCCGCGACTGCCCCGCTCAGCATCAACAGCACGGCGACTCCAGCCAGCGTCCACCCATCATGCGCCGAGACACCATAGAGATAGCTGCGCACCAGCTTGCCTGCGGCAAACGCCATCCCCATGCCAAGCGCTACGCCCCACACCACGAGCACGCCCGCCTGCCGCATCACCAGCCACAACACGTCTCCGCGCTGCGCGCCCAGGGCAAAGCGTACGCCCATCTCCCGTGTCCGCTGTGAAACCACATAGGCCAGCAGGCCGTACAATCCTGCCACGCACAGCAGCAGCGCCGACCCAGCAAATATCTCGAGCAGCCGCGCCGCCAACATTTGACTGCCGTAGGAGTCCTCGACGATCTGGTCCATCGTCGTGAACTTGGATTCCGCCAGTTCCGGGCTCGCCTGCTTCAATGCCGCTCGCAGCTCTGGAATCACCTGCGAAGGTGAGCGCCGTGTCCGCACCGCAAGGTCCATCGCAATGCCCTCCAACACTGTGTAGTAGCCGCTTTCAGGGCTCACCTGCGCCGGAATCACCTGAACCTCGGGCTCGGATGGCTCGCTCACCCTGTACTGGTGAAAGTCGTCCAGCACGCCAATGATCGTGGTCGGCTTGCCTTCCGTTCCCTTCGGAGACAGTGAGACCAGCTTCTTCCCAATTACCTTGCCCGCATCCTGTTCATGCGGATCGAAGGCCCGCGCGAACGCGCGATTCACCACCACCACCGGTTCCGACGATGCCGTATCGCCTGCGTTGAAATAGCGGCCCTTCAACATCTGGAAGCCGAACACCTTCTGCAATTCCGGGCTCACCGCTTTAAACTGCGAGATCACTGTGTTCTCGCCCTTACCGCTATCTCCCCTCAACGACAGATGCACCTGGAACGTATGCCCCAGTGGCACCTGCGTCATCAATCCCGCGGCATCGATCCCCGGCATATGCTGTACGCGCACCAGCAGCGGCTCATAGACCGAGGTCGCCGCGTTTACCTGGGCAAACTTATAGGTCGGCACCTGCATATTCGCGACGAGGATATGATCCGTGCGAAAGCCCAGCGGTACATGCCTCAGCGCATAAATGGTGCGCAACAGCAGGCCGCACGCCGCCAGCAGGGCCAGCGACAGTGCAATCTCTGCTATCACCAGACCGCTGCGCACTCTGTGCTGACTCCGGGTCGCGCCGCTCTGCTGGCCTCCCTGTCTGAGCGCCCGCTCAATCGGCGACTTCGCGGCCAGAACCGCCGGCCACGCCGAGGACACCACTGCCGAAACCAGTGTCAGACCCACCAGCACCGCCAGCACTCGCCAGCTCACTGTCGACGGAGCAGCAAACGGCAGCTGCTCCATCAGCATGTGATGAAAGAAAAGGATCGAGCCCAGCGCCAGCCCCGCTCCGAGTACCGCTGCCATTCCGCTCAACACCAGCCCCTCCAGAATCAACTGTTGCATCAGCCGCCAGCGGCTCGCTCCAAGTGCGCCGCGCATGGCCATCTCCCGCTGCCGCGCCGAGGCCCGGGCCAACAACAGGTTCGTCGCATTCAGGCACGCGATCAACCACAACAATCCCGCCGCCGCCGTCAGCGCCAGCAGCGCCTTGGTGGTCTCCTTCGGCACATCGGACGCTCCGTATTTTTCCAGCCGCGCATGGTTTACATCGGCCCGCCATTCAGGATCCTCATACCCCAGCGCTACCCGAGCCTGAATCGTCTCCATCTCCGCCGCAGCTTGCGCCGGCGCTACGCCGCGCCGCAGGCGCGCAATTGGGTTGTATCGCGAATCGTAGGTTCGCTCCTGATCCTTCGCGCCTAGCACCACTGGAGCCCACATCTGGGGCAGTTCCGATCCGAAGGGGAAAAACATGCCCGACCCAAAGGGGAAGGAAAACCCTCGCGGCATCACGCCCACTACCGTGTACGGCTCGCCATTCACGCGCACGGTCTTGCCCAGGATGCCCCGATCCGCGCCAAACAGAGTGCGCCACGCGGAGTCGCTCATCACCAACGTGCGATCATCCCCTCGTTTGGCAAAGCTCTCCGGCCGGTCTTTCAGCCCCACTCCCAGTTGCGGCGAAACGCCTAATGTCCGGAACAGGTTGCCGCTTACCAGCATGAAGGCCACCTGCGTCGTGGCGTCTTTGCCTTCTGCAAAGCTGCGCCCATTGCGGTTCGAATAGAACGCGATCTCGTCGAAGCTTTTCGCCTGCTCGCGCCACGCCGCAATATCCAGATATGTCGAGGGAGACCGGTCGTCCCCGCTGCCGCTGTTTTCGTAGATCTCTACCAGTCGACTAACATCCGCATAGGGCAGCGGCCGTAACAGCACATGATCGACTACAGTGAACATCGCCGTAGCTGCCCCAATTCCCAGCGCCAGTGTGCCGATCACCGCAATCGCAAAGCCCTTCGATTTGCTCATCTGGCGCAGCGCATACTTCAAATCCTGCTGGACACGCTCCAGCCACACCCATCCCCACGCTTCGCGCGTCACATCCTTCACCAGTGCGACATTCCCGAACTCGCGCTGCGCTTCTCGCTGCGCCGTGGCGTCATCCAGTCCGCGCGACCGTGCATCAGCCGCAGCCATTGCCAGGTGCGCCTCAATCTCCGCATCCAGCTCCAGTTTGTCCGCCTCGGGATCTCCTCGCCTGGACCCAAACCAACGCCACCAGCTCATCTCCAGCCTCCGAACATCTCCGGGTGGCCCACGTTCGGATTCTCGGACGTGGGTTCTGCACCCTACACCCTGTTTTCAAGCACTCCAGCCATCGCCTCAACCATCGCCTCCCACTTCGAGCGGTCGCGTACCAGCTGTTTTCTGCCTTCGCGTGTCAGTTGATAGAACTTCGCGCGCTGATTTTGCTCCGTCACGCGCCATTCGCTGGCAATCCAACCCTGCCGCTCCATCCTGTGCAGCGCCGGATACAGTGAGCCCGTCTCCACCTGAAGCCGCTCGCCCGACCGCTCAAAAATCTGCTGGCTGATGAGGTACCCATGCTGGGCGCCCCACTTCAGCGTTTCCAGCACCAGCAGATCCAATGTGCCCTGCAGTAATTCAATTCTGTTGTGGTAGATTTCCCGAGCCGCCATGATGTAGACAATCTACTCCCAAAGATGTAGCTCGTCTACAGGCAAGGCAAGAGGCAGAAAGGGTCACGAGGCCTCACGACCTCATAACCCCTTCTGACTAAAATTCAAGCTGGTTGCTCACTCCGTCAGCAGCCCTTGAAGGAGATGAATTCTCCCAGCGGAGATGGCAGTGTGGGGTTGAAGGGTTCAAACGGATAGGACTTCGAAATGTCGAAGCCAGCGGCCTTGGCCGAAGTCATATCCACAAAGGGCAACAGAGCTGTCACTGCCTCCTCGATCTTCGTCAGGCACAAAGTTCTCTCGTACCCATTGTTGTTGGGCGGATCGGCGCTTTCCGCCACTCCCTGAATGCCGGTGATCTTCTCAATCGGCCCACCGTCCTGTGTCGCCACATCACCGGCTAGGACGCGCGCCAATGTGCGATGGTCGCTCTCGATGCCCATGATGCGCGCCGCCGTCAC
>CAYVSQ010000169.1:0-17305 GCA_964453815.1 uncultured Acidobacteriaceae bacterium
AATGAGCTGAATGTGGGCTTCCAGCAGACCTCGGGACCGGCTCTGCAGATTCAGGGCGACCTGACGGCGATCCTCACCAATGTCAGGGAGCGGCAGGTGCTGTTTCTCGATGAGATTCACCGGCTCCAGCCAGTGCTTGAAGAGAAGCTCTACACCGCGCTCGAGGATTACAAGCTCGATATCATCATCGGCCAGGGTCCATCAGCGCGTACGCACGTGATGGACATCAAGCCGTTCACGTTTGTGGGAGCAACGACGCGTCCCGGCTTGCTCTCGTCTCCCCTGCGCTCGCGCTTCGGGATTTTGTTGCGACTCGAATTCTATTCCGACGATGATCTGCGCTTTGTGGTGGAACGCTCGGCCGAAGTGCTCGGCGTCCCCATCGACCAGGACGGGGCAGCAGAAATCGCCATGCGCTCGCGAGGCACTCCGCGCATTGCCAACCGGCTGTTGCGGCGCGTGCGCGACTACGCCCAGGTGCGCGGTTCGGGTGTAATCGATCGCGCGACAGCCGAGCACGCGCTGAAGATGCTCGAAGTGGACGCGCATGGTTTCGACGAGCTTGACCGCCGGCTGCTGATGACGATCATCGACAAGTACGACGGCGGTCCCGTAGGCCTAAACACGCTGGCCGCTTCGCTGGCTGAGGAAGAAGACGCGCTCGAAGAGGTGTATGAACCGTTTCTCATCCAGCGCGGCTTTCTGGACCGCACCCCGCGCGGACGCGTAGCCACACGGCTGGCGTATGAGCACTTTGGATTGCCCCTGCCGCGAAAGGGAATGCTGTTCTAAGCTGATAATAAGCTGTCGGGGAGCGTCGAACGATTCGCCAGGAGGAAGAAGATGGCTCGTACAGAATCCGCGATGCTGGCGTTGGGCACCTCCGCGCCGGATTTTGTTTTGCAGGATCTAGTTACTGGGCATGAGGTGAGTACGCAGGCCTTGGACACTCCCAAAGGCCTGCTGGTGATGTTCATCTGCCGCCACTGCCCGTTTGTGAAGCATTTGGAGAAGGGGTTGGCGCAGCTTGGTCAGGATTATGCCGGCAAAGGTGTAGGTATTGTGGCGATTAGCAGCAACGATGCGGAGAATTACCCCGACGATGCACCAGAGAGCCTGGCTGAGCAGGCGCGCGAACTCGGATTCAATTTCCCGTACCTTTACGACGAAAGCCAGGAAGTAGCTCGCGCCTATGGCGCAGCCTGCACACCGGATTTCTTTCTCTTCGATGACAAACTAAACCTGGTCTATCGCGGGCGGTTCGACGACAGCCGACCGGGCAACGAGCTTCCGGTAACGGGCAAAGACTTGCGCGCTGCACTCGATGCATTGATTACAAGCCAGCCCATTAGCCCCGAGCAGCGCCCTAGCCTGGGCTGCAATATCAAGTGGAAATAAAGAAGTGCGCTCCTTACTGTCTATAACGACAGTGACTTCAGATAGTCGCGAAACGGCGTGCCAAGGTCGTCCCGTTTCAGAGCAAAATCAACGGTGGCTTTGAGCATACCCAATTTGTCACCCGCATCGTGACGAGTTCCTTCGAAATTGTAACCGTAAACCTTCTCTGTTTTAAGGAGGCCCTTGATGCCATCCGTGAGCTGAAGTTCACCGCCTGCTCCTGGGGTAAGGTTCTCGAGCAGCCCGAAAATCCTTGGCGTGAGGATATAGCGGCCGATGATGGCATTTTTTGAAGGGGCATCCTCGAACTTGGGTTTCTCCACCATGCCGCGGGCCTCGATGACGCGTGGGTCATTCGGCAACGGTGAGCCATCGAGCACGCCATAGGCTGAAATCCCGGGACCCTCGACGATCTGAGTGGCGAGAATAGAGCCTTGCACGCGGTCAAACGCATCGATCATCTGTTTCAGGCAGGGCACGGACGCATCGATCACATCATCGGGCAGTATAACGGCGAAGGGTTCATCGCCAACCAGTTCCTTGGCCATGAGAACAGCGTGGCCAAGGCCCTTGGCTTCTTTTTGCCGCACATAGGAGAGGTCTGCCATGTTTGAGACATTGCGAGCGATGGACAGCAGGTCGGTCTTGCCCCGCTTTTCCAGAGAAGCTTCGAGCTCATAGCTGATATCGAAGTGATCTTCGATCGCAGACTTGCCACGGGCGGTGACGATAATGATCTGATCGCAGCCGGAGGCGAGTGCCTCCTCGACGCCATACTGGATGATCGGCTTGTCAACCAGCGCGAGCATTTCCTTGGGGATAGCCTTCGTAGCTGGAAGAAAGCGGGTTCCAAAGCCAGCTGCGGGAAAGACTGCCTTGCGTACTCTAAGATTCATGTGGGTCCTTAGGTCTGGAATCGGCGGCAACTATGTTCTTGTCTTCAGTCTGACAGAGGATTCCATTAGAGCAAAATTACGGAGAGCATAGGCTCCCCTAATTTGGATGCGTCTACAGTACGGGCGAGTCGTCTCCCAGCAATGCGCGGCGTACGATCTTGATCGGCGCGCCGCCCTGCCGCATCAAGTCGTCGTGAAACTTCTGGAGGGAGAAGTCGGCGCCTTCCTTCTTCTGTAGATCCGCGCGGAGCTTCATGATCTGCAACTTGCCCAGGGTGTAGTAGAGATACGTCGGGTCGGCAGTTCCGCGCTTGGTTTCGACCGTACCGACGGAGCGCGACTGATATCCCTCGGAAACGAAGAAGTCGACGGCCTGATCGAATGTCATCTGTCCGGTGTGCATCTTAATGCCAACGATGAAGCGGGCATCGCGCAGCAGCGCGTCCTGCAGTTGACCCAGGCGAATCAGCCTGGCTTCGCGTTCGTCCTTCGCGCCTGCCCCGGGCTGCCCATAGCCCTGGTCGAGCATCATCTGCTCGCAGTAGTGCGCCCAACCTTCGACATTGGTATTCGATGTTACGATCTTGCGCACCTGGCTCAAGTCCCCGTGATTCACCCAGAGAAACTGCACGTAGTGGCCCGGATATGCTTCATGCACCGATGTGCTGATGATGGTGCCGACATTAAAGGCCGCCATGTGTTCGGCGATGTGTTCGGGAGTCCAGTTTTTCTCGGGCAGCGTGACATTGAAATAGGCCGTAGTTGATTTCGTCTCAAAGGGACCGGGCGAATCCATCGAAGCCTGCGTAGTTGCCCGCATGAAGGGTGGCGTCTCCTCAAGAACAGGCTGCACATCGGAAGGAATGGTGATGATCTGCTTTCCGCGGATGAAATGGACCAGGCTATCAAAAGTATTTTGAAAGGTCGGAAGTAGTTGGTCTGGAGCAGGATGGATACTGGCAAGTTCTGCGAGCACCTCCTTCGGAGTCTTCGATGGATCGACCTCTTTCGCCACGCGCTCAAACTCTGCCTGGTTCCTGTACAGGTCGGTATAGGCGACGGTCAGCAGTTTGTCGAGCGGAGTATCCACCATCTCGTCGTAGAGCAGTTTCTTCGAAAACGTATCGGCGCCGATACGGAAGTCGCCGTTCGAGCGCGGCAGCAGGTCGGTCTTGACCCACTTCTCGTAGTCACGTAACGACGCGATGACCGCGGCATTCGTCGTATGGAACTCGGCGATGGTTGCAGGGTCCTTGGCGTCGGTAAAGGCCTCAGGAACATCTTTCTCAAAGAAGCTGATGATGTCGGGCAGTTGTTCAAGCGCGATCTCGGTGTAGATGCGCGGCGGGTTCTTGAGATTCTGGCGTGCAGCAACGAAGACGGCGGGCATCTGCTTCTCGCGTGCGATCAGGGAGCGCAGCCGCTCGTCCGGCGGCGCGAATTTGCGCTCCATGAGCACGAAGGCGCTGTTCGCGATGCCGCTCGAGTAGTTGTCCGGATTCTTTTCCCATGGACGGATGGTCTCGAGTTCGAGCAGCGTGCCGCGAACCTCGTTACGCATCATAGCCAGATCGCCCTGCGTGCTCTGGTCAAGCCCCGCTTCTGGAACGGCGTCGAATTTCGTCTCAAAACTTTTTAGGGCGGCGATTTGCTGATCGATGCCTGCACGGCCGTAGTCCTCGAGACGCGAGTTGTACTGGTGCAGCCCCGCCGCGGTGCCGAGGGTCGGCGAAAATGTGAAGTAAACCTGCTCGAAGTATTGGGCTGCCAGGTTGTGGAAGGTAGCAGAGGCATCCTGGTTGGCGGCCTGGGCATACACGGTTGCCGTCATCATGCCTCCTGAAACGACGATAGCGGAGCTGAGTGCTGCGGTGAGAAATCGGCGATTCATTCTGCCTCTTTTCTATTTGTAACTGATACAGATGCTTATTGTACGGCAAGTTCGGTAAGCTCGAGTTGATCGAGCAGCGCTCGTATTTCTGCCAGCACCCCATCCGGTTTAGCAGACGTTAGAGGATATCGCAGCATGCCCTGCGGCGTGAACTGCGCGCCACGCTTGGCATTCTTGGCGACGAGCTTCATCAGGCGGCCGGGATCGATGCCAGCGCTCTCGGTAAAACGAATGTGCAGCTGATCACGCTTGCGGTCGATTTGCGCGACGCCGATCCGCTCGCACTCGATACGCAGTAGCGAAGCGTTAAGCAGGTGGCGCACGCTCTCCGGCAGGGGGCCGTAGCGGTCTTCGAGTTCGGCGCGCACATCGGCAAGTGCGGCTTCGTTCTGAATGCCGGCAATGACTTTGTACATGCGAAGGCGCTGGTTCTCTTCTGCGATGTAATTCTCGTCGATACGTAGCGCGATTCCCAGGCTGAGCTGGGTGGTGGGAACCTCGACGCGTTCTTCGCCCTTCAGTTTTCCGACCGCTTCTTCCAGCATGCTGGTGTACATCTCAAAGCCAATAGCCTCAATGTGGCCGCTCTGCTCGCCTCCCAGCATATTGCCCGCCCCGCGTAGTTCCAGGTCGAGCGCCGCGATCTTGAAGCCCGCGCCGAGATCGGAGAATTCCTTGAGCGCCGCCAGACGTCGACGGGCAACTTCGGTCAGTTCCTGCTCGGGCGGAATCAGCAGATATGCGTAGGCTCTGCGATTCGAACGGCCCACGCGTCCGCGCAGCTGATAAAGCTCGGAGAGCCCATGGCGATCGGCGCGATTGATAATGATCGTGTTGGCCAGCGGAATGTCGAGACCGTTCTCAATAATCGTTGTGGCCACCAGCACGTCGTGCTCGTGGTGCATGAAGCTGAGCATCACTTTTTCGAGATCACCCTCGCTCATCTGTCCATGACCCACGGTGATGCGTGCGGCGGGCACCAGTTCCTGGATCTTCGCAGCAAGCTCGTAGATCGTCTCTACGCGATTGTGGACGAAGTAGATCTGACCGCCGCGTTCCAGCTCTACCTCGACTGCCGACCGAATCAGCTTTTCATCGAACTTAGCGACCACCGTCTGAATCGCCATGCGGTCTTTGGGCGGCGTTTCAATCACGCTCATATCGCGTAGCCCCACTAGCGACATGTGTAGCGTGCGCGGAATAGGCGTGGCCGACATGGCGAGCACATCGATCTCGCGTCGCATCTGCTTCAGCCGCTCTTTGTGGCGCACGCCGAAGCGCTGCTCTTCGTCGACGACCAGCAGGCCCAGGTCGTGAAACTTCAGATCTTTCGACAGTAGGCGATGCGTGCCAATCAGGATATCAACCTTGCCCGCCTCCACCCGCTCCAGGATGCTCTTCTGCTCCCGCTGTGTTCGGAAGCGTGAGATCATTTCGACGGTAATGGGGAACTGGCTGAAGCGCTGCTTGAAGGTCTCGAAGTGCTGGAAGCTCAGCACCGTCGTCGGCGTGAGCACGGCGACCTGCTTGCCTTCCTGCACGGCTTTGAAGGCGGCGCGCATGGCGACTTCGGTCTTGCCGTAGCCCACGTCGCCACACAGCAGGCGGTCCATGGGCATGGTCGATTCCATGTCGCGTTTGATGTCATTGATAGCCGAGATCTGATCTTCCGTCTCGTTGTAATCGAAGGCGTCTTCAAACTCGCGCTGGAATTCATTGTCCGGCGAGAAGGCGTGCCCCTGCGCAGCCTTGCGCTGAGCGTAGAGCTTCAGCAGTTCATCGGCCATATCCTGCATGGCCTTGCGCACGCGAGCCTTGGTTTTTGCCCACTGCGCCGAGCCGAGACGATTAAGGATGGGCGCGGGTCCGGCGTCGGTCGAGCGGTATTTCTGGATTAGATCGAGGCGCGTGAGCGGCACATAAAGCCGCGCTTGTTCGGCAAACTCCAACACCATAAATTCGAGCGTGACGCTGTCCTGCACGATCTCCCGGAGCCCCGTGTACTGGGCGATGCCGTGCTCGACATGCACGACGTAATCGCCGACGGTGAGATCGCGAAAATCGGAGACGAAAGCAGCCGTCTTGGATTTCTTGGGAACTGGCCGCGCGGTTACATCCGCTTCGTCCGAGAAATCATTCGCGCCGAAGAGGACCAGGTTCGCATCCGGCAGGCTCACTCCGGCCGACAGAGAGCTGCGCACCAGGATCGGAGTACGGTAATTACCCGCCAGGTAGCTCGATTCGTCGTAGATGTTCTCGCTGCCCGCGTGTTGAATGCGGCTGCCGAGCCGGTAAGGCAGCTGATACTCGCGCAGCAGGTTGGCCAGCCGCTCCACTTCGCCCTGATTGGGAGCAACGAGCAGCATGCGCGTCTCCTGCTCCATCAGCGAGCGAACCTGTTCGAGGAAGGCGGGAATCGAGCCATGAAAACGCAGCGTAGGCCGAGCTTGGAATGCAATTTCGCCGAGCGTCGTGTCGTCTTCGAGCACATCCACCACACCCAGCTGATCGATATCGATGCCGGGGTGCGACAACAATTGCGCCTCAAGCACTTCAGGCCGCAAATAAATGTCTTGCGGGCGGATGAGCGAGCCGATGCTCGAGCGCTCATGCCGCTGTTCGACCTTATTCCACCAGCGATCGATCTGGTTCTTGATCATCGCTGGTTCTTCGACGAAGAGCAGACAGCGCGGAATCAGATCAAGCAGTGTGGCATCGGCGCTCGAAACCCCGGCAAAGAATTCCCAACCAGGGAAGACGCTCACTCCTCCGGCGGCAATGGCTTGTGCCACCATCTCAGGCTCAACTTCAGCATTGATGTGAGCTCCGCTCAGGCGTGCATGCACGCCGGCCAGCAGGCGTTCGGTAATAGGGGTCTCGGTCAACGGGAGCAGCAGGGCTTCGTCCAGAGGCGCCGACGAGCGCTGCGTTTCCGGATCGAATTTGCGGATAGTCTCAATCTCGTCCCCGAAGAACTCGAAGCGCACCGGGCGGTCGGCCTCGGGCGAATAGATATCGAGGATGCCTCCGCGCCGCGTGTACTGTCCCGGCATCTCGACGATATCCATGGGGGTGTATCCCACGCTGGCCAGATGCGCGAGGAGGGTTTCGACATCGACCTCTTCACCGCGGCGCAGATATTGCGCCAGGCCGCCGTAAAAGGGCCGAGGAAATAGTTTCATCGCCGCAGCTTCAACCGGCGCGATCACGATGGAGGCCGCGCCGGTCGCCATCTTCCAGAGCGTCGCGGCGCGCTGTTCCTGGATTTCCGGATGCGGCGAGAGATTTTCGAAAGGCAGCACATCGTGCGCGGGCAACTTGAGCACGCGGTTGGGCTGGATGGCTCCCGTCAAGTCGCAGCCGGCTCGCAGTGCGATCTGCAGCGCATCGGCGGCCTTGTTGTCGGGCACAACCACCACCACGGGTGAGTTGGCCGCGCGTGCAAACAGGGGAATGTAGAGGGCCCGGGCGGTCGAGGTGAGCCCAGAGACACGACGACGACCACGGGCAAGGGCGAGATGCCTCCGTGCCTGTTCAAATGAGGGTGTGTTCTCCAAATCCGCAAGTAATTCGCGGACAAACGGGAGGATCATGCAGCTTTTAGTTTAGCAGTGAGGAAAGGGCGCGCTCTTCCGCTGCCACTTTGCCCCAGGCATTGTCTGACTGATGAGGGCTGCGGCACGTGTACATTATTTACAGACCCAATTTCAGGAATCATGAAGAAATCAATCGTTTTACTCGCCGTCGGCCTGCTTTTCTGCACCCCGCGTTCTCAAGCACAAGTCTCCATTCCTTACACCACCGTCACCAACGAACCGCCTGTGTATGGACCCTACAATGGCGTGTTTCTACCCGACGGTGAAGGTATAACCAAGAAACTCACCGAGAGCGACACGGTGCTCCTGGCCGATTCGCCGTGGACGCTCTTCGCATGGGTGAACGCGGAGGAAGCCGTCGCCAAGCCTACGCTAATCGCAGGTCTCGGCAAACCGGAAGACGAGTATTCGCGCTATCTGGCCATCGCACCGGGCAAACTCATTCTCTTCGGCGGCAAGAACAACAGCTTGGAAGCGCCGGTGATAATGGGACCCGCAAAGTGGCACCTGATTGCGGCAACCTTTGACGGTGAGCAGTTCCGGCTCTTCAGCGACGGCGCGCAGGTAGCGAGCGGCGAGCTGGTACTGGGCAGCGTGAGTGGCGTGCTCGCCATGGCTCCTGCGATTCGTCCTGCGACGGCTCCTGCACCGCCGCCTGCGCCCGGCTGGGGCCATTTTGGTGGAAAAATTGCAGGGTTTACGCTGCTGCGCGAAGTGCTGGCGAACGAAGTGATTGCACAGATTTACAGCAAGGGTAGCGATTCGTCTGCAATCGAGTATGAAGAAGGCTCGAAGTCCTGGCCGGTGCAGACCCGCGGACAGGCCGGATATCGCGCGCCGCAGGATGCCTCCCAGATGCCACGCAGCAAGGCTCCGTTTTCAGCGCCTGTCGCCAGACCTCTGCCGCCCGCACATGAATCGCTTGTACCAGACGGCGACAACCAGTGGACGGTTGACGGCTGGACACTGAGCGAGGCCCCCAAGGTGCAGGCGGATGGTGCGGCAGTTTCTATTAAGAATTTCAACGCGAAGAACTGGTATATAGCCACGGTACCGGGCACAGTGCTCACTACGCTCGTCGATCGCGGTGTCTATCCCGATCCCGATTATGGCCTCAACAACCTCGCGATTCCTGAATCGCTGAACAAGCAGGACTACTGGTACCGCACAGAATTCAAAGCGCCTTCCAACCTAGGCGGCAAGCGCCTCACGCTCACCTTCCACGGCATCAATTACAAAGCCGCAGTGTGGCTGAACGGGCAGTCGCTCGGAACCATCACCGGCGCGTTCATTCGCGGTAATTTCGACGTGACCGGCATCCTCAAGCCAGGGCAGACGAATGTCCTGGCCGTACGCGTCTCTCCTCCGCCGCATCCGGGTATTCCCCAGGAGCAGTCAATCAAAGGCGGTCCGGGAGAGAACGGCGGCCTGATGTGCCTCGATGGGCCGACCTTTGTCGCCACCGAAGGATGGGACTGGATCCCTGCCATCCGCGACCGCGACACCGGCATCTGGCAACCTGTAACACTCACGGCTACAAATTCGCTGAAGATCGGCGATCCGCAAGTAGTGACGACCCTGCCTTTGCCCGATACCACGCGCGCCAACGTTGAAATCGAGGTGCCGCTGACGAACGAGTCGGACACTCCGACGAAAGCTACCCTCACCGCCAGCTTCGAAGGTATGACCGTCAACAAAGACGTAACCCTCGCTCCTGGCGAGAACACGGTGAAGCTAGCACCAGGAGAGTTTGCGCAGCTCACAGTGCAAAATCCGCGCCTGTGGTGGCCCAATGGCTACGGCAAGCCGGAGCTATATCACCTGACACTCTCCGTTGCTATTGGCCGCGACGTCTCCGACACGAAGCAACTGCGCTTCGGCATTCGTGAAATCACATACGAACTCAGCCTGCTCGACAGTGCCGGGCGTCTGCGCCGCGTGGAGTACGCGCCGGCCAAAGGTCAGGCTGGTGAAAAACCAGTCGTCGATGTGAGCCACAACGGCATGCGAGAAATTCCAGCCGCCGACCCACCTCCGCCGACACTTCCCGAGGACTGGCGCGAGAACTGGCGCTCGTGGGTTGCGTCGCTCGCGCCCGGCGGTGACAAATCGCCCGCCATTCATCTGCTCGACGACAATAAAGCCGCGCCGTATCTCGTAGTCAGGGTCAACGGTGTGCGTATCGTCTGCCGCGGAGGCAACTGGGGCATGGATGACGCCCGCAAACGCGTCTCGCGCGAGCGCCTTGAGCCCTTCTTCCGCCTGAACCGCGATGCTCATCTCGATATCATCCGCAACTGGGTTGGCCAGAGTACAGAGGACGCCTTCTACGACCTCGCCGACGAATACGGCATGTTGGTGTGGAACGACTTCTGGGAATCGACACAGAACTACAACATCGAAGCGCAGGACCCTGACCTACTTCTCAAGAACGCGGCCGACGTGATCTCGCGTTACCGCAACCACCCCTCCATCCTGGTGTGGTGCGGCCGCAACGAGGGCGTACCGCAGCCCATCCTTAACGAAGGGCTCATCCATCTAATCGCCACGCTGGATGGCACGCGCTACTACTTCCCCAGCTCGAACCAGGTCAATCTGCAGGGTAGCGGACCCTACAGCTATCAGGACCCGAAGCTCTACTACACGGTTCTGAATCACGGCTTCTCGGTCGAGACGGGCACGCCGTCGATGTCCACGCTGGAGTCCTTCCGCGCGTGGGTTCCAAAAGCCGACCAGTGGCCCATCGACGATGTATGGGCCTATCACGACTGGCATGCCAGCGGAAACGGCAAGACAAAGCCCTTCATGGATGAAATACAGACCGAGTTCGGCGCGCCCACCAGTCTCGAGGACTTCGAGCGCAAGGCGCAGATGCTGAACTACGTGAATCATCGTGCCATCTTCGAAGGCATGAACGCGCACCTGTGGGCGCCGAACAGCGGCCGCATGTTGTGGATGACGCAGCCGGCATGGCCCAGCACCATGTGGCAGATCCTGAGCTCGGACTACGACACGCAGGCCTCCTTCTACGGCACGATGAAAGCCTGCGAGCCGGTGCACATCCAGCTCGATCTCGCAACCCACGACGTGGAGTTGATCAATACCACGAACTTGCCGCTCGCGAACGTGACCATCACGGCGGATGTCTTCTCGCTCGACAACAAATCGCTGCTGCACCACGAAGCGCCGCAGAGCTCCGCTCCCGACTCGTCAACGAATGCCTTCAATCTGGACCTCGCCCCACTGCTTGCAAATGGAGTGGTACTGGTGAAGCTGGAGCTAAAGTCTGCTGCCGGCGAAACCCTGTCGCGCAATTTCTACTGGCTTGCGGATAAGAGCGAAGATTATCGTGCCCTCAACAATCTGCCTCCAGAAAACGTAACAGCAACGGCTACATTTTCTGGAAAGGGAAGTGGAGAAGGGTACATTATCGTGCAACTGAAGAATAACGGTGCCACAGCGGCTCTCGAAAACAAGCTGACGCTGATCAACAACAAAGACGGCTCGCGCATTTTGCCTGCTTACTATAGTGATAACTACGTCTCATTGCTGCCAGGCGAGACGCGCGAGATCGATATTAAGTATCCAGAGACGGCAGCCCGGAGCACCAAACCCGAGCTGACTTTGGGCGGATGGAACTTGTCCCCCCAGACAATTGCAGTTGCCGCAGGGAACTAGGGCAGAGGAAAGTGACAACATGGCGGACGCAATCAGCAAGAAAGAGATCGTGATGGAAGTATTGACCGGGGTTCTTATCCGTCGCGACCCGACGGCTGTCAGCCGATACTTTGCTGACGACTATGCGCAGCACAAGACGTTCTCGAGGAAGAAGTGCCCGCCGAATGAACGAAGAGCGAACGACCGATGTTCACAAAACACTGGGCGGAATAGGTCTCGCGATCGCTCTCTCAGCCCTACACGCTGAAGTTCACCACCTGGCCAACTGCCAGTTGATGCGCCTTGATCGAGCCCACCGGTAGCTCGAGTACATAAACTGAGGTCTCGCGGCCGCCGTAGTTCGGGCACGTATCAGACGCTCCCTTGCATGGCGGCGTGTTGGGAGACATCTCGACGATACGGTGACTCTGGTCCATCCAGATAATGTCTAGACCGATCTTGCAGTCGTACATCCAGTAAGGGTATCGCCCGGGCTCATCGTGAATGAAGAGCATGCCGCGCCCCTGCGGCAGTGAGGTGCGCTCCATAAGGCCGAACTGGCGCTCAGCTTCAGTCCGTGCCAGTTCCACGTGGACGGTCGATCCATCGGGCAGCATAACCAGCGTGTCCGCAGCTCGCGGCGCGACCTTCGTGATGTGCTGACCCAGCGCGTCGGCGGAAAATTCCGGCACGAAAAATCCCGACACGGCGAGCGCGATGCTGAGCATCCACGCCAGCGTTTTGCGGCTTACCTGAATCATCATCCCTCCAGTTTTAACACCAGCAGGGTCATATCGTCGTGCTGGGGAGCGCCCGCCGTAAATGCGTCCGCTGCGTCAAAGAGGGCGCGTAGAATTTCGCGGGCTGGTTTGTCTTTCACCCGTTCCACGGCGTTGATCAGCCTCTCTTCGCCCCATTCCTCATCGTCGTGGGTCATCGCCTCACTGATGCCGTCGGTGTAAAGCAGCAGCAGATCGCCGGGCATTAAGGTCATCGCCTGCTCCGTATAGGGAGCGGCCGGCAACAGGCCCACCACCGGTCCATCAGCTTCCAAACGAAGTGTTTCCGTTTTGCTGTCCAGCCCCGTCCGCAGCAATATCGGCGGATTGTGCCCTGCGTTCACGCACTCTAGACGGCGCGTTATGGGATCGAAAGCCGCGAAGAAAAAAGTGGCGTAACGGTTCGATGCCGAGGCCTCAAAGACCAGGCGGTTGACCTTGTCCATGAGTTTGGCAAAGTCCCGCGGATTGTCGAGCGTCACGCCACGCAGAGAAGCTCGCAGGCTGGCCATGAGCAGTGCCGCGGAAATTCCCTTGCCGCTTACGTCGCCAATCGCCAGTCCAGTGCGCCCCTCGCCCAGATCGAAGACATCGTAGTAATCGCCGCCCACTCCCAGCGCAGGCCGGCACGCGCCGGCGAGGGTGGCTCCGGGCAGGATTGGCATCTCCTGCGGAAATAGCCGTTCCTGTACCTCGCGGGCGATCTCAATCTCCCGATTCACGCGCTCGCGCTGTGCCGCTTCGGTGGCCAGCGAGTGCGCCAGCTCGGCGACTTCAATCGCCAACCCTGTCTGCGTCGCAACCGTGTGCAACAGGTGCAGATCCGCGGGCGTGTAGGCGGCCTCGGAGCGTTTGGGGCCGAGCGCCATCATTCCCATCAGGCGATTCCGTCCCGGCAGGGGCAGTAACAATTCCGCATTTACCATGTCGAGCACGTGACGCTCGCCGGTTCCCGCCATCAGATACCAGGCGTCGGGATCGTCCCGATAGAGACGTGCCGGCTCGTTCGTGGAGGTCAGATAACGCACAGCAGAGGCCTGCGCCGGCAGCGTGAGCGTGCCGTCGACAGTCACTCCAATCGACTGCTGCAACTGGAAGATCTCGCCGCGTCGTAACAGCATCGCCACCTGGTTGATGTGCAGGGTTTCGGCCACGCGTCGGGCCACCGTTTCGAGCAGAGGAGCGGTCTCGGTAAAGCGGCGAACCTCGTCGGAAAGCTCATTGAGCACCACTTCCGCATCGTAGGCCTCACGGAAGAATTTGCGGTCCAGCCATGCCTGCACGCGCTTCTGAACGCCCAGCCGCAGGGCCAACACCAGGCCAAAAAAGATCAGAACACCTGCAAAATCGGATGCTTCCGGCTCCTTCTTGTGAAGCACTGGCAACAGTAACCGCCATATCCCGATCGCTATCAGCACGAACTGCAGCACTACAATGAAGGCCTTGGCCATCAGGTAGCGCGTTCCCATGCGCAGGATAACGCGTACGTCCATCGCGCGCTGCACCAGCACCACGTACGCAAGCGTGAGCGGCGCGATCATAAAGAGTACAGCCCCGAGATAGCGAACCCAATAGTGCTGACGGTCCTGCTCATTAATACCGAAGTGCGGCAAGAGGACGAAGACGATGAGCAACACGCCCACACCCACGCCAGTTCCGGCGGTCAGCACGCGCAGACGCCGGCGGGCGTCTTCGGTGGAGGCGGAGCGCAGCTTGTCCACCGTAAGAACCAGGTAGAAGATGACACAGAGCAGGTTCAGAAAATTAAGGACCCTGGCCGCATCGTTGCCGACTACGGTAAGCAGTGGACCGTCGCCGCCCGAGTAATAGTCCGCACGGGCTGCGACAAGAAGGATGACGATGCATGCGGCGAGAGGACCCAAGATGATCCATTTCAGCCACGGCGCGCGCGCGTCGATGCGGGAGCGTTCAGGAAAGTAAACGCCGAAGAGCAGCAGGGCTGGCGAGGCGGCGAGCTGAATCACCTGGTACCAGAAACCGCGCAGGAAAAGAGAAACGCCCGTCGCCAGTCCGCTGTTAACAGACAAAGTGCTGGGAAATGTCAGCAGGACGAGCAGCAGCCATGCATTGCGATCCAGCGGCCGCGCCAGAACTACCCAGTAGCCCATACCCAGGCAGAGCAGCGGCAGCAGGCCCGCAACCAAAAGCTCCTCCCAGTACACCAATACTGGTGATGTGCTGCCGAAGGCATAGGGCGCATGATCCATGGTGATGGTTCCGGTTTTCTGTGAACCATCAGGTCGCGTGAATTCCACATCGAGCGTGTCGCCGGGATGGCCATCGGACAGAATCTCGCTCCACTGCGCCAGCCCTGTATATCCGCCGCCGTTCAGGCCGTCGATTCTGTCGCCCTTGTTCACTCCAGCAGCCTTGGCTTCCGGCTGCACGCTCTCAACGATGCGGGTGTCGGGGTCGAAGCGGAATGGCGCCTCGACACGCTGGTCCCAGTGCACCCGAATCTGCCACATGTCCAGGGAGGCCGCAAGCCAATATCCCAAGCTCGCCACAAGATAGAGCACCAGCGCCGCGCGCAGCATATTCGGAGACAGCTTTTCTCTGGATGGCCTTCGCTTCTTCTTCATGGGTCTGGCCACCATAGTACCTTGGCTGCCAGACTCTACGCAGCCATTCCCACACCGGTTCGCCCCCTTTTAGCGGCACACTACTTCTATGGTGCTGAATCGGTTATCTTGGTATGGCTCACCCGCGGTCTTCTGCCCGAGGTCTTGAATGAACCATCTTCTCGGTTTGATGCTTTCGGTCTCGCTTCCTCTTGTTGCCGCTGCCCAGGCGCGGCCCCCCATCACCGGCATCTCGCACATTGCCGTTTACACCAGTCATCCCGAGGCAGCCGAACGCTATTACGTCCACGACATCGGTCTTCTCAAGAGCACAGACCCCGAGAATCCCAGCGGCATCCGCTACTATGTAAATCCGACCCAGTTTGTCGAAGTCCTGCCGCTGCCTCCCGGTGACGCGCCCACCCGTCTCGACCACCTGGCTTACATCACTACCGACGCGGAGGCGCTTCGCCTCTACCTTGCGGCACACAAAGTCGAGGTACCAGCTAGCGTCGAACACGGCTCCGACGGCAGCCTTTGGTTTCATGTGAAAGACCCCGAGGGCAATGTCGTGGGATTCGTCCAGCCGCCCGCGCATCCCATTGTCCTCACCGGAGCGAATCCCATTGGCCATCGCGTCATCCACGTAGGCATGAGCATTCATAGCCGCGACGCCGCGAATGCGTTCTACCGCGAGGTCCTCGGCTTCCGGCCTTACTGGTTTGGCGGCATGAAGCCAGGCACGACAGACTGGGTTTCGCAGCAGGTTCCCGATGGCCACGACTGGCTGGAGTACATGCTCACCCCTGTGCCTTCCGGAAATGGCGTTTCCGTGGCGGCCACGCAAAAGCAGCTCGGCGTTCTCAATCACCTCTCGATTGGCGTCGTGAACATGGAGAACGCTGTCACCACGCTCGACTCCGAAGGCCGTTTAAGCAATGCACATACCGGCCCGCAGCTCGGGAAAGACGGCAAGTGGCAGTACAATCTCTTCGATCCCGACGAAACGCGTCTGGAGTTGATGGAGTTCGCGCCGGTTGAAAAGCCTTGCTGCTCGCCCTTCACTGCAGAGAATCCGGCCCCGTCGGAGTAGGCTTTAACGATGCACACTCTTTCCCGGCGAAGCTTCTTTGAGACCGGGCTCAAATCCGGCCTGGGAGTTTCGTTTAGCCTAGGAGTTTCTCCCGCTATGGCAGAATCGTCGCTCACGCAAACAGCGTCGCCTGTCCCTGGCGGACGTATTCGCCAATCAGTCTGCCGCTGGTGCTACAAGGACATGTCCGTCGAGCAGATATGTGCCATGGCGGCAGACCTTGGCCTGAAAGGCGTGGATCTCCTCGAAGTGAACGAGTATGAGATTCCCGGCCGGCATGGCTTGATCTGCACCATGGGCTATGCCGGTGGCGGAACGATCTCCGACTCGATGAATCGTGTCGAGAATCATGCTGCGATCGAGGCGGCCTTCCGGAAGAACATCCCGCTGGCCGCGAAGGCCGGCGTCCCCAACGTCATTACATTTTCAGGAAATCGCCGGGGCACGTCGGACGAGGAGGGAGCCCACAGCACTGTGGCCGGATTGAATCGCGTAAAGAAGATTGCCGAGGACAACGGCGTCACCATTTGCCTGGAGCTGCTCAACAGCAAGGTGAATCACCCCGATTACATGGCCGACCATACCGCATGGGGCGCCGCGGTGATGCGGGAGGTGAACTCGCCGCACGTGAAGCTGCTCTATGACATCTACCATATGCAAATCATGGAAGGCGATCTGATCACGACTATCCGTGCCAATATCGGAGTCATCGGGCATTTCCACACGGGCGGAGTACCCGGTCGCCATCAGCTCGATCACAATCAGGAAATCCAGTACGACGCTGTGATGCGAGCTATCGCCGACACCGGCTACCAGGGTTACGTGGCCCACGAGTTTCTGGCCACCATCGACCCGGTCACCGCCCTGCGCCAGGCGATAGCACTTTGCGCGGTGTAGGACATGACTTCAGGCATGCCACATTAGGTCTCTTTTTTTGATGTGGCTCGATTTTTTGGTCAATCTTCTTTCGGCTAACAATCTTTTCTTCATTCTGTAACAAGCCCGTAAAGTATTGATTGCATCCGACATTTATTCCTTGGATTGATCGGCGCGAGCCGCTCGACGAGGAACCGTGATGCAAAAATTAATGGCAACATCCCTGGCGACACTCATGATTGCCGGCCAGATGGCAGGACCCGCTGCTCTTCAAGCGCAGTCCTTTGGTTCGACTTCAACCCCCATTAAGCATGTTGTTGTCATCTTTGGGGAAAACATCTCTTTCGACCACTACTTCGGCACGTATCCCAACGCGACCAATCCGCCTCGCGAACCCAAATTCAAAGCCAAGGCCGACACGCCTAGCGTAAACGGCTATACCGACGGCCTTCTCTTCAACAATCCCAATTTCCTGAACAAAACCGGAAATGCCGGCGGTGCATCGAATCCCTTCCGCCTCGACCGCTCCGAGGCCGC
>CAYVSQ010000170.1:0-9738 GCA_964453815.1 uncultured Acidobacteriaceae bacterium
ACTTGCTCTTTAGAAGCGAATTGATTGCTGTGACTTCCGCTTTGAGATTTTGGTATTCGTTCAAATATCTTGAATGCCGGTGTGCTATGCCAGATTCCTGGACTGAGGAGTCCTCTTTTTGTTCCGGGTCCAGTTCTGCAATCCGCATTTCGTCTTGTTGACGCCTGGCGAGCAGTTCTTCCTTTGTCATTGCCTCAAGTGTGTTCTCCACCTATCCGGCCTCCTCTCGCTCTCAAGGAAGGATGCGCTTGCCAGGCGACGGGATGGCCTGGGATTGTGCGGAGCCTGTGGATTCGGACGATGTAGTCCATACGGCTCACTCGCTAACTCTCTTAGTGCCACATTGGCGGGCATCACGACCCCAAGAAGTGCGGCGAGCAGATCTGGCGGAGTGCCGGACACTTGAGTGTGGCACCCGGCCGTACGAGTCAGGCGGCAACCTGTCCTTGATGGTTTGTGCCACATCGTCGATCGAGGTGCGCTGACTCAACTGTTCGATCTCTCGCTCGGTATGAATAAACCAAGAACGGTCGTTTCATGCGCTCCTCCTCACGATAAGGTTTCTCCGTTCATCTGTATCGGCTACATGACCCAGGGCACACCTGCTGAAACAACCTATATGATCCCCTAAGTCCGCATGCACTTTCAAAACGTTCCGAGCGGCTCGCAGGCGTGACCTCGAAACCCGCCGTATGTACCTGCGAAGCTTCAAGTTCACGTTCACACACGTCGATGATGTCGGTAACATGGCACGACAGGACACATTTTTTATTCTTACCAACGGATGCCGTTATCTCGCAGAATTTTTTCGGTCACACTCAGAAGATAGCCCCATCTGCGGTCGAGCTCCTGGCATGCAATCTCATGCCTGCGTAACATCCGTGCCATCCGGGGCTCTGTATTTCTCATTGCCTCTGTCCACCACGTCCACGTCGTCGGTCCATCGCCAGTCGTCGGTCCATCGCCAGTCGTCGGTCTTTGCTCCATGCTCGTCTCCCAACATTGTTGTTAGATGCAAGGGGAATCGCGATGCGGAGGCAAACCCTCAACATTCCTCTTGCATCAGTAGAGATGAGTACGGCGAATGGTCTCCCCGCGCCGGTAACTCGAGGGCCAATCGTTGGCTGCTTCCTCGATCTCTGAGTGCAGGCGGTCAGCGGCCATTGGCAGACCCTCGGACATCATTCCTGGTGCGTGCTCCATGGCGCGTATGGTTTTGGCTTTCGCGAGATCAGTGGGTCGAGTGGGATCAAGGTTGTTGTGCGTGACTTCCAGGGTTGGCTGGGACCGTCGTCTTCTTTCAACTTTATTTTGATCCGGTGGCCCTTTCGACGCTGAATTCGCGCTTACCACACAGAAGCCAAAATTCAAGATTAAAGGAGAGAACCGAGATGGAAGTGACCGGGTTGGACAGGATTAAGGTAGCCAGCATTAGCTTTCTTGGGTTTGCGTTAGCTTGTCTGATCGGATGGGTGGGGTTAGATATTTTCCACAATTCATCGATAATCCTTCGGCTCGCCAGCATGGCCTTTTTCATCTCAGCGCTTATCACGCTCGTTGTTGCCGTTATCATTCTGGCATCGCTATTTGCTCCAGACGCTCACAGCAGACGTCACGGGTCGTCATATTTCCGGTCGCTAAAAGAGTAACCGCAGCGGACAAAAGTGGGATTTCGGTTCCGGTCTGCGCCGCGTACTCTTGTCATCAATGGAGTGGCCCTCGGGGGAGGGCTTCCCTTCGCGTACGCACTCGCAGATAACCGTCTGCGGGTGCTTTTCGTTTGTGCTAAAAGCTGCTTGAGCCTGGTCGAGCATGTTTACCAATGAGTCATGAGATTGCTAGCGCCAAAAGGAGATGGTTTTTCGAAAAGCTTTCCAGCCTCAGTCGCTCGCCGCGGTTCGATGTCACGATCCTATTGCGTGCCAGTTAACCGGATGTACGCTAGATTGCTGATGATGATCGGATCACCGCGATCGTTCCTCGCTATCAAGCAGAATGGATGATCTGTCTTCAGTCTCTTCCCATTGATGGTATCGGCTACGATCACATCAGATTGCATACTGAGATTCGGACTCAGCACGACATGCTTGTCCTTGAACGCCCAGAAGTCTTGATAGATTTCAAGCTGATAGCGATGTATGCCAGAGACGAGTTCTTTCAAAGGCACGCCTTCATATACGTTTTTGCGGTTTGTCTTTGGGTCTACCACGTCTACTGCAATCCGATCCATCTTGAGCAGAGACGAGAGCTGAAAGTAATTCCAAGTCTTTACCGGCGTGGTGTTAATGGACAGGATTGGATTTGGCTGTTTCTGAGAAGCTGGGGTAGAGCTACCATGGCGTTGTGCGAATGCACATCCGGAAGCCATGGTCATCAGAAGTAGAGCAGCTCTTAGGCGTACCATTCGAGCCCCTATCACTTGCATTTTCCATCACCTCGGACTGTTCTGTCGAGGGAAATGCTTTGGGTGGTAGGCTTCCCCGACTACGAGCAGATTCCCCAAACCCCCGTAGGGATGTCTGTTTCGGCGTGCCGAGGTGCCACCCGTCCTTGAATGAGCGCAGCTTCGAGATTATTGCCGGAGCACGGCGCTACCGCGCGGCGCAGATGGCCGAGGTTAATAGAGTGCCCGTTCGCATCGTCAATCTTACCGACGCAGAAGCGCTGGAGGCACAGTTGATTGAAACCTTCAGCCCCTTTCAGAGAGCGCGATTGGCCTCTCTCCAGAATCCCCTTTGCTATCCGCGCCGCTAATGCGACCATATTGCAAACGCCATCTGCATTAAATCAGGGGAAAGAATGCTTCTTCGCTTCGTTCGTGGCCGTTCCACTGCCATACTGCTCTCTGTCCTGTTCCTGAGCCTGCCATTCGTAACAGCTGGTGCGCAAGTTCCTACACCTGTATCTGCTCTCGGCCACAACCCCGGCGACGACTTCTACCTCGCCGACTACGACGACGCCATCCGCTACTTCCACGCGCTGGCGGCGAGCTCTGACCGCATCAAGATGTTCAAAGTGGGCAAGTCGACCCGCGGCGAAGAATTCGAGATCGCCGTCATTTCCTCGCCCGAAAATCTCGCCCGTCTTGACGAATACAAATCTATCGCCCACAAGCTGGCCGACTCGCGCACCCTCACTGACGCACAGGCGCGCGAGCTGGCCCGCACCTCCAAGGTCATCGTCCACATCGACGGCGGACTCCACTCCGACGAAGTCGCCGGCGGCCAGCATTCCATCCAACTCGCCTACAAGCTGGTCTCCGCGCAGGGCGATCCGCAAATCGACGCTATCCTCAACAACGTCATCCTCGTGCTGTGGCCGACAATCAATCCCGATGGACAGAATATGGTTGCCGCCTGGTATCGCCGCAATCTCGGCACATCGTTTGAAGTCAGCCCAATGCCCTGGCTCTATCAGGACTACGTCGGCCACGACAACAACCGCGATGGCTACATGCTCAACATGACCGAGTCGCAAGTGGTCACGCGTACTGAGATCGAGTACAGCCCGGTTATCTTCTACTGCCAGCACCAGACCGCCCCCTTCCCTGCGCGCATCTGGATTCCGCCTTTCGCCGATCCCATCTCCTCGAACATCAGCCCTTACATGCGCAGCTGGTTGAACGTCGTCGGCACGAACATGTCCGCCGCTCTTCAGCAGCAGCATCTTCCCGGAGCCATCTCCCAGGCCCAATACGACAACTGGTATCCCGGCTTCCTCGACTTCACTCACGTATTCCGGAATGAGATTTCGTTCTTTACCGAGACGGCGCTCTACCGCTATGCCACCCCTCGCTTCTATACCGTCAATGAGTTCCCGCAGCCCTCGCAGGACCTGAAAGCACTCACCCTCTACACTGACCCGTGGCAAGGCGGATGGTGGCACTTGAACGACGCCGTCAAGTATATGGTCGCCGCATCCATGTCCGTCCTCGATACGTCCGCCAAATATCGCGAGCAACTCCTCTACAACCGCTGGCAGGCAGCGCACGACAACATCGAACACTTCAAGCACGCCGCGCCTTACGCTTACGTCCTGCCCAACCCACAGGCCGACACGCCCGAGGCCGCTCTCCTCGCGCAAAAACTTCTCGATAACGGCCTCGAAGTCCACCGTGCCGCCCGCTCGTTCCACGCCAACGGCATCGACTACCTTGCCGGCTCATGGGTCGTCTTGATGGACCAGCCATACTCCGGATTAGCCAAAGAATTGTTCGAAGTACAGCATTATCCTCAAGCTATACTTGACGGCAGCGCCAAGCCCGTTACTCTGCCCTACGACGTCACTGGCTGGACTCTCCCGATGCAAATGGGTGTCAAGGTCGATGTCGTCACCGATCCGGTCAGTGACGAACAGCGCTCCGCGCTTGAGTTGGTATCAAAAATCGAGCCGCTTTCTGTCAGCGTCGAAGGCGCCGGACCAACTTTCATCATCAGCCATAAGCCCGACGCCAGCTTCATGGCCGTCAACGATATTCTCGCCGCCAGCGGATCGGTGGCGTTCGCGCGCGACGAGGTTCAGACCTCCGAGGGCCGTGAAACGGGAGCATTCGTCGTCACCGGCATTGGGCGCGCTAATCTGCTCTCGATTGCCCAAAAGTATGGCGTCTCCGTTGTCTCTACCACACGCAACCCGCAGACCATCCCGATCCATAAGGCTCGCATCGGTCTCTATCGTCCGTGGCAGCCATCTATTGATGAAGGCTGGACGCGCTGGATCCTCGAAAAATATGGCTTCGCGTCCGAAAGCCTCTACAACGCCGGGGTCAAGGCCGGCAACCTCCATGCGCGCTTCGACACCATCATCCTTCCCGACATGTCGAAGAACCAGCTCACAGACGGCTTTAAAACCGGCATGGTTCCCAGCGAATATGCTGGCGGCATCGACACCGCAGGTGCCGATGCCCTCCGCGAGTTTGTTCGGGAAGGCGGCACTCTCATCGTCTTTAACCAGAGTTCTTCAGCGGTGATCGACCTCTTTGGGCTGCCGGTCAATAATATTCTCGCCGACGTTAAGAGTGATCAGTTCTTCTGCTCAGGGGCACTTCTTCGGGTTGAGTTGAAAGACACATCTCGTCCCAGCCTCTATGGATTGCCCGCCGATCCCATTGTCATGTTCGAACGCGGGCCTGCGTTCGCTCCCAGACCGGGTTTTGAGGGCGCGATTCTCGCGGCCTACCCCAAGGGAACCAACCCACTCGAAAGCGGGGTGCTGCTGCATCCAGAGAAAATCGAGGGCCAGGCTGCCGCCCTCGATGTGACCTACGGCAAAGGGCATATCCTTCTTTACGGATTTAAGCCACAGTGGCGCGCACAGTCTCACGGCGCCTACAAGTTCTTCATGAACTCGCTGTACCGCTACAATGAGCCAGCCTTCACCGAAACTCCAGTAGTCAAACCTGCTGAAGCCGACAAGGCTACCCGCAAAATCGAAGCCAGCGCCGGACAACAGGATGACGACGATCTGAATTAGACCCGAAGCCAGGAGTTACTCTTCGGTGCGCAGCGCTGGCACAATTTCCGGGCGGTCCACTGCATCGTTTGAATCTACGTCGAATGAACCGATTCCCGGTGAAGGGCTCGTCTCAGGCGGGCTCGACGAGTCGGCAATTATAGTCTTGCGCTCTGCCCGAATACCAGGTATCAAATCAGTCTTCGGATCAAACATTGCCGCGTGTGGATCGGGATGGAATCGGCCGCCACCCCAATAAACAATCAGCAGGCTCGCCGTCACTACTGGATGCAGGCAGGTGATCGGCACCACATATCGTTTCGACTTCAGCAGTGACTCTGCAATTCCATCGACAGGAGTACTGCGTTGAATCGTTCCCGGAACTTGCGGAATCACGAAGGTCGCAAACTCGAGGTCTCGATGTCGCTTACTGTACTTGGTCAGCGATCCGGCCGCTTGCTTCGGAGTCATCAGACCGGCATCCCCGATAAAGTTACGGCGGATGGAGTGAGGGTAATAAAAGTTCAGCACCTCTTCGGCAAAATTCGCGCAGTTGTTGAAGAACAAATCGAAGTGGCTCACATTCGCGCGTTGATTGAAGTCTGCAATCAGGGCGTTGTCCTGCTCGGGCCGCGTCTCAATCGCAAACCCGTACATCTTGCGGTCGTACGCTGCTCCCAGAAGCTGAATCCAGTCCCCGCCTGGAATCTCCTTCTTCGGATCGTCCGGAATCAGATCCCGCAAATGCTCGCGCCGGTAGTGGTCTCGGAGCCGTGTCTCCATTCCCGGATCGGCGGTCGCCGGAATCTCCCAGGCGTCATCCACGGCGTACAGATAAGGAATCAGCGGCATCGCCAGCCAGTCATAGCCATCGACCCCTCGATACCGACTTAGCACGACGCCGTTCTCGCCCGGCATACACTGCCGCAACTCAGTCGGAGTCTCCGCGCAAACATCGCTCAAATACATGGCCGCGTGGCCCGTGGGGTTCATTCCGCCAAAGTGTCCGAAAGGTTCCTCCAGCAGCAGCGCGGTTTCTCGCGCATGAGCGCGAGCGACGCCAACAATCGCAATCAGGGCCAGCAAAACCAGCCTTTGCTTTGCATTCGCCTCAGTATTTCGTGGTCGCTTCATAAGATTCCACATCCGTTCAAATCGCCGCACGGCCGTCTGCGGAGACTCCTCAAATAAACCCTGAGTTCTCAATAAACTCCCGCTCGGCGCCCAAAATTCTTAGGAAAAACCCCGGAAGTAACTGGCCCTCAAAACCGTGCATCTTGTGAGGAAGATTCTGAAACCAGCGCGCTCTTTGTTACGCTCGAATCATGGTGAATGGCTCGCAGAGATTCGTGCCCGGACAGACGTTGCTCATCGACGCCGATGACACTCTTTGGGAGAACAATATCTATTTTGAGCGCGCGATTGCAGCGTTTATTTCCTATCTTGACCATCACGAGTACACGCGCGAAGAGGTTCGCCACAAGCTGAACGAGGTTGAGCGCGAAAACACCCTCGCGCATGGCTATGGAGTGTCGAGCTTTCGCCGCGCTCTCATCACCTGCTTCGAACGGCTTTCGATCGAGCCTGTCACTCCCGAAAAACACGAGCACATTATGAGCTTCGCGCAGTCGATTGCCGACCAGGAGATCGAGCTCCTCCCGGGTGTTCAGGAGACACTACCGCTGCTGTCCAGCCGTCACCGACTCATTCTGATGACCAAGGGCAATCCCGCCGAGCAATCCAGCAAGCTGTCGCGTTCCGGTCTCGGCGAGTACTTCAGCGCCGTCGAGATTCCTCACGAGAAAAACGTGGAGGCATATCGAAGCGTTTGCAACCGACATGAATTGGTTCGCCTCTCCACCTGGATGATCGGCAACAGCCCTCGCTCGGACATCAATCCCGCGCTAACCGCCGGACTGCACGCCGTCTACATTCGTCACCCGAATACGTGGGTACTCGAACACGAAGTGATCGACACTGCACCTGCCGGACAGCGACTTCTCCAACTCGAAGGTTTCGCGCACCTAAGCAGGCATTTCTAGGAGTTGTACATTTGCCTCAGATGGCCAGCGCTCGACGATATTCGCTCAACATTTTTGCTACCTTTCAGGGACAACCACTCATCAAGTGCGGAAGTGGTGAAATGGCAGCACACCATCTGCCCGTCGGTCTCTCCGATAATAAAAGCAGGATATCGTCCGCGAATTTTAGCGTGCAATCCAATGGGGCGAAGCTCTGCCATCCGGAGTTGGCGGCAATCATGAATCGGAGCGGCGAGCTGATGTTGATGAGCAATACTCCTACGATGGTGATGAGGAAAGCGCGGCGTAGAAAGAGGGCATCGTAGATAACGGTCAGCAACGAGAAGCCGAAGATAACCCATCCGATAGCCCTGGACGGAATCGGCAATCTACTGATCGCAGGGATAATAAGGCTGACCATGGCCAGCATCATCAAACGCTTGTGAAGCTCCCTGTTTCTCCGAAGGAATAGCGCGCCTGCAAAGAAGATACAAAACAGAATCAGGTCGATGATGGAATTGATCAAAAGAAGCAGCATGTTCGGGCGTCCGCTGGCATAACCCGCGCGAACTGCATGCATCGCCATCACAGCCCCTAATGTGACGATTCCGCCGGCGAACGCCGCCCCGACCCATCCGAGGCTGCGATGCAGACTGATCCGGCGTGTCGACACGAGAGCCGTCTGCAATACGAAGAAGAGCACCCAGAGCGTGAAAACGGCCCCATACAGATGCGCTATCCAGGAGAGGCGCGGCGTTCCGAAGAGCCCTTTGACGTAGTAGGTGCGCGAGAACCAAACAAATACAGTCAAGGCGAAAAGGGCTGCCAACCCTGTATAAAAAATGTGTTCCCGGTGACGGCTATTGACTGATCGCGTTGCCATAGTGTGGGCATGTTACACAAGCCAGGCTTGGCGGAAATAGTAAGAATGCGACACTCACGTCGCGTAGAGGACCCATGCTCTATTGGGCTACACTCAAGCCTGCTTCGTCCGGCGGAACCCGCGAGAGAGCTGAAAGCTTTCGTGCGGAAATACGTTCAACTGGAGGCGGGGACGCCACAATTAATCTGGCCGATTCCCGCGCGAAGCATTGGGTGCATCGAGTTCACATTCGGAGTTCCATATTCCATACGCCACTTGGACAGGATGCGTCTGGAGATCACGCATCCGGCAACGCTCGTTGGCGCGAAGACACATCAGCGAATCCAACTGGAATCGCAGGGGCACACAGAGACCCTTCACCATTTTGTTTCAGCCTACCGGACTTCAGATGATGTTTGGTTTGCCCGGTAGCTTGCTCGTGGATGAACACTACGACGCGGGAGCGGTGCTTGGCTCCCGACTCCCGGAATTACGCGAGATGTTGGGTGAGGCAGGTTCCTTCGAAGAGCGGGTGCAGATTACCAATGGGTTCTTCTGGCCATTCCGGCTCCGGTTTTGAAGTCTCGCGAAATGGATTCCGTCATTCGAGCGATGATTGCCAAGAATGGCTGCATTGGCGTGCAGAATCTGGCGCACGATGCCGGACTGAGCGTACGGCAGTTTGAGCGGCGGTTCATTACGGTGCTGGGGATAAGTCCGAAAGTATACGCGCGGTATTCTCCGTTTCGAAGCTGCGCTTCACAGAAAATCAGAGACCGGGCACAACTGGACCACGATTGCGCACGACTTGGGATATCACGACCAGATGCACATGATTCATGATTTCGAATCGCTATCTGGGAAGCGCCCGAAGTCGCTGACGCCGCATTTGGAGTTACTTGCATCCATGGCGGCTCAGTCGCTGTGATTAAACACCTAGTATCTGGTTGGTGAGCCTGCACCTTAGATTCCTCCTCGAGTGCCTCCTACAACGCCTGTTGGTTTCATGGATGTACAGCATCAACTGACGAGTACGGGCCGATGCGCTCATGAGCTGCCCCGGTCGTCACCCCTACTTGGCCAAAACCGCTTGAGTGAATATTTGTCCGATCAAGCGATCAAGCTCGGTGGTGCCGTCTTTGAGCAGTAGGCAAACCCGTGTACACGTTCTCGTGCTGTAACTTATGGCTAGACTTAACTTCGGCCGAGCGCTGAAAGAGGAATCTTAAATGCTCTCAATTCGCATGCGCTTGCTGGGATATTTCAAGCGCTGGTTCGTGGTCATACGCGAAGCGCGCGGATATGTATGGTCCGGGAAAACACCATACGTTTTTTTGCTTATGCTCGTTACATTGTTTGTTGTACTCCACACCTGTCTCCATGAGCAGCCCAGAGACCCGGTTC
>CAYVSQ010000171.1:0-15516 GCA_964453815.1 uncultured Acidobacteriaceae bacterium
AAAGGCATCGTTCCATTTCGGCCTCACGTGCTGATCGATGTCGGCCCAGGTCAGGAGAGTTATGTCGAGCGAAGGAAATGCAACCGGATCAAGAGTGACCTTGCACGTGGTTTCCAGCCTTGACGGGTTCATCGCGAGGAAGGACAACAGTGTTTCTTGGCTAGATGTCAATGGAAAAGTCTACGAAGCCGGGGTTTCCATTTCGCAGGAAGAAGCCGCGACCTTCGTCAAAGCCATAGACTGTTATGTACTCGGCTCTCGCACGTATGAACACGCACTTGAATTGGGCTGGCCATATGGCGATACTCCGACGGTAGTGGTGACCGGCAGAGAATGGCCACAGGCGAAGGAGAGCGTCGAGTTCTATTCGGGTAATCTCGAGACGCTCGTTGACGTGACCCTCGCACCGCGATTTCGAAATATCTGGCTGGTTGGTGGGGCCATGTTATGTCAGCGTTTTCTCGAAATCGGCCTAGTGGACGAAATTAGGTTGACCATAGCCCCTGTCCTGTTGGGTGACGGCCTCCGGCTCTTCGATGGTTTCCTAAGGGAAGAGACGTGGGATTTGAAGAACCTGGTCGCCTACAAGAATGGTTTTGTTGAGCTGTCATACGCCGCCTCCACCTCGTGAGAGCATCAGAAGAGATTCCCAAACTATTGGGTGGCGGGCTGAAGCGCAAAGACTGCAGGCATCCTCGATAAAGTCAAACGCCCCTGTGCGGCCCTTCATCATCGACATTCCGCATGACGCACTACACTATCTATCTCGCGGGGGAGCTTCTGCTGAGGTGTTTGGCGCGGGGATCGCTTCGGCTTCGAGCGATGCTAAGGAAGGTGAAGGTCCCTCCCTGTTCGGCGTCTGGATGCCACTGATCTGCACGATCTGAGGCGCCGCTGGCGTTTGTGTTCCCATAGCGGCTTCGTGCTGGCGGCGGGTGGCAGCGTCGATGTCGACGGGGATGCCTCCGGGGACGATGACGGGCTGGGCGTAGCGGTACTTCAGGTCGCGGGTGGCGGGGAACATCACGAAGATAAGAACGAGGATGACGATGGCACAGACCAGGCTACCTTCAGGGCCGTAGCCCCCGCCGGTGATCCAATACGGGCCGACGGAGTTGCTGGCGATAACGGGCGAGAAATTAGTGATGCCGCTGATGGGCAGGCCGAAAAGGATGCCCATGGTGGCGTTCCAGGCGAAGTGAAATCCCCAGCCAACCCAGAGGGCGTGCGTACGGAGATAGGCGATAGAGAGAAGCCATCCGGCGAGGATGGTGACCAGGGTGCTGGCGGTGGTTGCGCCGGGATTGTTGAGATGGAGAAGGCCGAAGAAAACGGAGCCTACGAGGGTCGCGACGGTAGGGTTAGTGGCTTCGATGAGGCGTTGAAAGGGATATCCGCGGAAGGCGACTTCTTCGGCAAGCGCGGCGATGGCGAGGACAGCGAGATTGAGGAAGATGAGGCCGAATTGCCGCTGGGTCGTGTAGAGGGTCACGGCCAATCCGCCGATAAGGGCGATGGGCAGAACGCAAGCGATCATGCCGGACCAGCCGAGGGCGGCTCCGATGGCGAATTCACGCCCCCAGCTGGGGCGACGGACGAGGCCCATGGCTTTGATGGGTTCGCGCTGGCGCTGGCCCATGTAACCCATGGCTGCAAATCCGACAACCAGAAGAAGGAGCAGAACGGTGCGGTTGACGAATTCTAGCCAGTCTTCGGAGCTAATGCCGTTGGCTGCTCGTTCGGCGACGGCCCTGGCAAAGATGAAATAGATGATGGCGATGAAAAACCAGCCGAGGGCGCGGAGACGCGCGGCGAAGGTCATGCGCACGCTCCTGTAGAGATAGCCTGGGTCGAGCTCACTCCGGTCGAGATAGTGTTGGGGTATCGGCCAGTCATCCAGTGGTGTAGAACTGCGCGATGGTGCGGAATTTTTCGTAGCGCTGTGCGAGGAGATCGTCGACGGACAACGCCTTTAGTTCGTTGAGGTGCCAGTGGAGCTTTTCCGCGAGCAGCTTCGCTGCTTCCTCGGGGTCTTCGTGTGCGCCGTTGCCGGGCTCGGGGACGATGTCGTCGACACAGCGGAGCTCCTTGACGTCTGCGGCCGTAGCCTTCAGGGCCGCAGCGGCCTGGGCGCGCTTCGATGCGTCGCGCCACATGATGGAGGCACAGGCCTCGGGCGAGATGACGGAGTAGATGGCCTTCTCGAAGATGAGGACGCGGTCGGCTACGGCGAGAGCCAATGCGCCTCCGGAACCGCCCTCGCCGGTGATGGTGGCGATGGTGGGGACGCGAAGACGCGACATTTCGCGAAGATTGCGGGCGATGGCTTCGGCCTGACCCCGCTCCTCGGCGCCGATGCCGGGGTTGGCTCCCATGAGGTCGATGAAGGTGAGGATGGGCCGACCGAATTTTTCGGCAAGCTTCATGGCGCGAAGAGCCTTGCGGTAGCCTTCCGGGTCGGGCATGCCAAACTTGCGCAGCACCTTCTCTTTCGTAGACCGGCCCTTGAGGTTGCCGATGACCATGACCTCTTCGCCTGCTGCTCCGTCTTCGCCGGGAAAGCGGGCGAAGCCGCAGAGCATTGCGGGGTCGTCGCCGAAGGCACGATCGCCGTGAATCTCGCTGAAGTCGGTGAAGATGGTTTCAATAAATTTCATTGGATCGGGCCGCTGCGGATGACGGGCCAACTCTGTCTTGATCCATGCGGGAGGCTTTGATTCTACCTCTGTTTGGGGCTGGTGCGGAGCGCCTGGAGCTTGATCGGTCATAGCAAAGATTGAACCTGGAACTCGCCCAGAGAATGCGGAGTTCGGTCGCTCGTTTGATTGTACAAGGCGACCTGACCGCCTTGTCTTCCCACCCGTCATAAGACAGACTGCTATGATGCAGAGGTCCGCTGCTTCCGTTCGCCTGATGCTCGCTCTTGCATACTATGTCATCGTATTTGCGTTATTGAGTTATTTGAACTGGGAAACACGTTCTGCGATGGTGGAGATACCACTGACATTCTCCTGCTAGTTTTGAAGCTCACCGTTGCCATCGGGGCTATGGATTTTGTGGCGGGGCTTTGCGGCCTGACGATTGCGAGATTCGTAAATTCTGACCGCGACGGATACCTCATTTCTGCACTTATTGCTGCAATCATTGTGGGCATTCCAATGTTTAGTCTGGCCACTCTCCTCTACAAGGGCTATAGGTTCGAGAACACGCCATTGGACGTAGAACGTCTCTTCGAGGATGGCGCCTAGATCGTTTTACTGCTTTAGTCGCCCCTTTTGTGACTGGATTGACGTTTGTGCGAGAGCTAATCGTGTCTGGATTGAGCGCCGTCACAAGGTGCGGCGTTCCGCTTCTTGAGAGTGCACTCAGGCATAGACTCCCTAATCCAGGGCCTGGACCATGCCACGGCCGAGAAGCAGCTCAGCGCGCTCGATGAAGGCGCGGTCGGCGGCGATGGCCTGTCCGGCTGGCTCGAGGACGACGCAGTATTCTCCGGGCTGCTCGAGATTGAGCATGAATTTGGCTGGGCCGGGAGCGGCGGCGATGATTTTCTGCAATTCAAAGAGTGTGGCTTCGCTAGCACGTTCGAGAGGGACACGGATGCGGACGTTTTGCGGTAGCCGAACCTTCACGTCCTCCAGCGCCTGAACAGAGGAGACGGCTAGTTTAGGCGCGGTATCTTCTTCGGCGCGAAGCTGGCCGCGGACAAGAACCGGGACTTCGATGCGCAGATTGGCGGAAAGGCGCTCGTAGTCTTTGGGGAAACAGATGAGCTCGATTTTGCCGACTGTGTCTTCGAGGGAGGCCTGCGCGTAGAGCTCGCCGGATCGCTTGGACTTGGCGACTTTGAGACCCAGGATGACGCCGGCGATGGCGATTTCGTTCTCGGGGGCCTGGCCCCGGCGGCCATTGGAGGGCGCGGGCTTCATCTCGAGGGCGGTGGCGGTGTCGACGACTCCAGGGAGATTGCGGAGCTTTTCGGAATATTTGTCGAGCGGGTGGCCCGAGACGAAGAAGCCGAGGACCTCTTTCTCGGATTGAAGGCGCTGGCTCTCGTCCCAATCGGGAACGCTGGGTAAAGCGTCAGGCTTGGACGCAGGATGGTCATCAAAGATGCCGAAGAGTCCATGCTGTCCGGCGGCTTCGTCACGCTGCGCCTTCTGCGCGCGCTCGATGGCCTTATCAGCGGCGGCGATAAGCTGGGAGCGGCGTCCGAGTGAGTCGAGGGCTCCGGCCTTAATGAGCGATTCGAGGACGCGCTTGTTCATGAGCCGCAGGTCGACCTTCTCGCAGAACTCCCAGTAGGAAGCGAAGGTGCGTCCCTCCGCGGCGAGCTCTTTGCGCGCAGCGAGGATGGAGTCGATGGCGTTGCGACCCACGTTCTTAATGGCGGTGAGACCGAAGCGGATGGCGTGGCCGTGCGGAGTGAAGTCGGCGTCGGAGAAGAGCACATCGGGCGGCTCGACAGGGATGTTCATCTCGCGGCATTCCTTGATGTACTTGACGACGTTCTCGGGCTTCGAAATTTCTGACGAGAGCAACGCGGCCATGAATTCGATGGGATAGTGCGTCTTGAGCCATGCTGTTTGATACGCGAGGATGGCGTAGGCGGCGGAGTGCGACTTGTTGAAGCCGTATCCGGCGAACTGCTCCATGAGGTCGAAGATGTGGATGACTTTGTCTTTGGGGAAGCCTTTCTCGATGGCTCCTGAGACGAAGCGGTCGCGCTGCTTGGCCATTTCCGCGGGATCTTTTTTGCCCATAGCGCGGCGCAGCAGATCCGCTTCGCCGAGCGAGTAACCGGCGAGGGTGTTAGCGATCTGCATGACCTGTTCCTGATAGACGATGACGCCCAGGGTTTCTTTGAGAATGGTCTCGAGCGGAGGGAGTTCGTATTCGACTTTGCGGCGGCCCCACTTGCGCTCGATGAAGTCGTCGATCATGCCACCCTGGATGGGACCGGGCCGATAGAGGGCGTTGAGAGCGGTGAGATCCTCGACGGTGGTTGGCTTGTAGCGGCGGAGGACGTCGCGCATGCCTCCGGATTCAAACTGGAAGATGCCGGAGGTTAGGGCGCGATGGAAAACCTGCTCATAGGTCTGCTGATCGTCGAGGGGGACGAGGGTCATGTCGAGCACTTCGCCACGGTGGCGCTCGATGAGGGTGAGGCAGTCGTGGATGACGGTGAGCGTGGTGAGCCCGAGGAAATCCATTTTGAGCAAACCCAGCTTTTCAACGGCCTTCATGTCGTAGGCGGTAACGATTTCGTCGTTCTTGGCGCGGCTTAGGGGAACAAGATCGGTGAGCGGACGCGGCGCGATGACGACTCCGGCGGCGTGGACTCCGGCACCGCGAACGAGGCCTTCTAGCTTGCGGGCGGTGTCGATGAGCTCGCGGATTTGTGGGTTGCTGTCGTAGGCCTCCTGCAACGGCGGCGAATCCTTGAGGGCCTCTTCGATAGTGATGTTGAGGGTGGTGGGGACGAGCTTGGCGATGCGGTCGACGTCGCCGTAGGGCATGTCGAGTGCGCGGCCCACGTCTTTGATGGCGGCCTTCGCGGCCATGGTGTTAAAGGTGATGATCTGCGCGACCTGCTCGCGACCGTATTTGTGTGTGACGTAGTCGATGACTTCGCCGCGACGGTTCATGTCGAAGTCGATATCGATGTCAGGCATGGAGACACGCTCGGGATTGAGAAAGCGCTCGAAGAGGAGCGCGTTCTGGAGCGGGTCGATGTCGGTGATCTCCATGACATAGCTGACCAGCGAGCCGGCGGCTGAGCCACGGCCGGGGCCAACGGGGATATCGTGCTCGCGGGCGTAGCGGATGAAGTCCCAGACGATGAGGAAATAGCCGGAGAACTTCATCTGCTTGATGCAGTCGAGCTCGCGTTCGAGGCGGGCTTCGTAGTCGGAGATCGGATTGCGCAGCTGGCCGCGATCCTGCAGATGACGGATAGAGGTGTCGAGGCGCTTGCGGAAGCCTTCGCGGCAGATCTGATCGAAGTAGCTGTCGATGGTATGACCAGCAGGAACGGCGAATTCGGGGAAAGGGTTTTCTACCTTGGTGAGCTTGAGGGAGCAGCGCTCGGCGAACTGCATCGTGCGGCTGACGACTTCTGGCGCGTGCGAGAAGAGCCGGTCCATCTCAGCCGCGGACTTGACGTAGAACTGGTCGGAGTCGAATTTGAAACGCTTGGGGTCGTGGATGGAGTTGGCGGTCTGCACACAGAGAAGGACTTCGTGCGCGTGCGAGTCGTCTTCGCAGAGGTAATGGCTGTCGTTGGTGGCGACGAGCGGAATGTCGAGATCTTTTTCGAGGCGGAAGAGATCGGCGTGTATTTTCTTTTCGAGCTCAAGGCCCTGATCCTGAATCTCGAGGAAGAAGTTACCGCGTCCGAAGATGTCCTGATATTGTGCGGCAGTTGCACGCGCGGCGACGTAGTTCCCTTTCATTAGGTTGTCGCATAGTTCGCCGGCAAGGCATCCGGAAAAACCGATTAGTCCAGCGGAGTGTTCGGCGAGATATTTCTTGCTGACGCGCGGCTTGCGATAGAAGCCGTATAGCGAGGCTTCAGATGTAATGCGCACAAGGTTGCGGTAGCCTTCTTCGTTCTCGGCGAGCACGAGCAGGTGGTTGTTGTCGTCGCCCTGCGGATCGGCGCGGTGATCTTCTTTCTGAGAGATGTAGAGCTCGCATCCGAGAATGGGCTTGATGCCACGGGTTTTCGCCGCGTCAAAGAAGTGGACGGCTCCGTAGATGTTGCCGTGGTCGGTGATGGCGACGGCCTTCTGGCCGATGTCGGAGACGCGCTGAACGAGCTTTTCTACGTCGCAGGCTCCATCGAGGAGGGAGTAATCCGTGTGCAGGTGCAGGTGGGTGAATTCAGCCATTGTGCTGATTCAATTTTAGTCTTCGATGGGGAGAGTGCCGGAGGCGGAGAACTCAGGTGGATTTGAGGAAAAGCAGGGACGAAATTGAGCAAAGACAGGGAACAGGGATTAGGCGATTGCGGCTTCGTAGACGAGGCGAGCAGCGGCGAGGTCTTCTGCTGCGATGCCGAGGCCTTTGTAGACTACGCGGTGGTCCTGCGGAGGCGGTGAGATTTTTCCGGCGAGAATTTCTCCTAACTCGGCGTAGATAGGCGCGCCACTATCGATAATGTCGCCAGATTCGCGGAGTGCGGCCTCGCATGATTCGACGATAATATTCGCCTGCATGGCTTCGTCGTCGAGCTCGCGTTTGGCCGCTCCCACGGCTGCGATGGCCACGACGAAAGCTCTCTCCGAGAGGTATTTGCCGAAGATCAAGGGCTCGGAAACGTTAGCTACGCCGATGACGATGTCGGCTCCGCGTACAGCTTCTTCTATAGGTAGCGAGATGGCTCCGGTCTCGCGGGCGAAGGCGTGGGCATGAGAGGGTGTGCGGCTCCAGACGCGGACTTCGCGAAGATCGCGGAGGAGACGAAGCGCCTGGAGATGGGCGCGGGCCTGGACTCCGGAGCCGAGGATGGCGAGGGTCTGCGGCTTCTCGGCAGTGAAGAGGCGGGCGGCGATGGCGGAGGCGGCAGCAGTGCGCATCTCGGTGATGAGGCGACCGTCGAGCGTGGCCAGCGGCTCACCAGTGGATGCGCGGAAGAGCTGGATGACGGCCTGATGCGTGGGCAACGAGGTGTTTTCGTGGTAGAAGGTGACGAGCTTGATTCCCATGAGGTCGCCGTCGATGGCAGGCATGAGTCCGAAGACGCCATGGTGCTGCGGCACGGGCAGAATGGTGCGGACGGGCTGCGTAATCCCGCCGTTGGAGAAACGGATGAGGGCCTGCTCGACTGCGGGAATGAGCGCTTCATAGGTAAGGTAGCGGTATACCTGGGCTTCGTCGAGGATGAGCATGCGGGTGGAAACATGATAGCGGCTGGGTAGGGGGTAGGGGTTAGGGGGTAGCGTACAGGGTGTAGGCAAGACCCACGTCCAAGACTCCGGACGTGAGGCACCCGGCACTCTGGCACGCTCGATGCAACTGATAGACTCGGGAGCGAGAATTATTTCTTAGAGGAGTGCGGCGTGGCTGAGAACGAAATGCAAGGGAACGAAGTGAAGATTACAGTTCGGCCGAATGGGCCGTATCGGGTGGAAGGTTCAATCAAGCTGCTGGATGCGAATGGCGGTCAGTGGGATCTAACGGGTAAGCCGGCAATTTCGCTCTGCCGGTGTGGGGCCTCGTCGAACAAACCATTCTGCGATGGAACGCACGCCAAGATCGGCTTTCAGTCGGTGGAGACGGCGCCTCCGGCAGCAGGGCAACAGCAGCTTTAGAGGCGTCCGCGGATCGCTATGGGCGGGGCGCTAGGCTTCGCCCATTGTTCGGCTCGTCCCAATTCCGGGAATCTTCGGGTCGTTGCCAGCATCCATATATGTGGAGCTGGTCTTGCCTCAAAAATCTTCGTTACGACCTTCGCGGCAGCCGGGTTTGCGGTTTGCCCTGAACCTTATTGGCCGCTCGGCCTTTCAACCCGCGCAAGGCACGCAACAGAGGCCGATGCTCGTGGCGCCTGGCGAGCTGGCGGTTACGTTCATCGGCCATGCATCGTTTCTGCTGCAAGTAGGCGGACTGAACTTTCTCGTTGATCCGGTCTTCGCAAAGTGGCTGGTTCTGATTCACCGGCTTCGTCTGCCGGGAGTGCGGATCGAAGACCTTCCCGCCATCGATGCTGTCCTACTGACGCATGCGCACATGGACCATCTGAATTTCCCTTCTCTGCGCACGATTATTCGTAATACGCGCAGGTTACGGGGGAAGGCTCCCGTGGCAGTCGTACCCGCGGGGGTGGAAGACCTGGTGAACAGCTTGGGCTTTGCAGATGTGCTGCGGACGCGGTGGTGGGAATCGGTGAGAGTTGGCACAGTGGATATCACGATGACGCCGGCACAGCACTGGGGCGCGCGGATGATTCGAGACACGCATCGAGGCTTTGGCGGGTACGTGTTGCGGCATGGCAAGCAGTCGGTGTATCACTCGGGCGACTCAGGCTACTTCAAGGGCTTCAAGGAAATTGGCGAGCGGTTGGCTCCGGAGATTGCGCTGCTGCCGATTGGGGCGTACAGGCCTGACGGATTTCGCCGGGTGCATACGAGCCCGGACGACGCGGTACGAGCATTTCTCGATCTTGGCGCACAACGGATGGTTCCGATGCATTACGGGACCTTTCGCCTCTCTGAGGAGCCGATTGACGAGCCGCTGCCACGATTGATGGCGGCCGCAGGACGGGCGGGCGTGCGCGACAAGATCGCAGCTCTCGGCGAAGGCGAGACAAGAATTTTTTCCTGACTCGCCCCGAAGAGGCACCGAGTAAAATCGTTTTCGCTGGCGGATGTTTGCTGTATATTTCTTTAGGATAACGATAACAGTGCTAGGCGAACTTTGCCGCTTTGAGAAGTTCCGTTCTTAGTCCTCGGTCGGTCCGCATCTTTAACTAAGTCGGATTTATGGCAAATGAGCAGGCGCAAAATTACACCATCGGTGTAGACCTGGGCGGCACCAATCTGCGCATCGCAGCCTATACCCGCGATGCCGGATTGCTGGAGACGATTCTTCTTCCGACGCGTCTGGCGGCAGGCCGCAGCGCAGTGGCAGATGACTTGTGCGGCGCTGCTTTTGACCTTAAAAATCGCTTTTCTTCGCAATATAAGCTGGCTGGAATCGGAGTGGGAACTCCGGGGCCACTGGAGTTGCCGGCTGGGCGCTTGCACAATCCTCCGAACCTAACGGGATGGGACGGCTTCAATCTGCGCTGCGAATTGGAAGAGCGGTTGAAGCAGGGTGTGTTCCTGGAGAAGGACGCGAATCTGGCGGCTCTGGCCGAGTGTGTGCTGGGGCGCGGTCTGACGATGGGCCTGGATTCGCTATGCATGCTCACGCTGGGCACCGGCGTCGGTAACGGTATCATCTTCAACGGAAAAATCTTTGATGGCGCGACGGGAATGGCGGGCGAGGCAGGCCACGCTACGATCTATCCCGACGGGCCGCAATGCCCGTGCGGAAACCTCGGATGTCTTGAGATGTATGCTTCGGCGACAGCAGTAGTGAGGACGGCAAACCTGCGGATTGCGGCCGGAACTGCACCGGGGCTGGTCAAAAAGACACTGGCCGAACAAAAATGGTCAGCGCGCACACTGGCGGAAGCCGCTTTCGACGGCAACGCTGACGCCAGGCAGATCTACACGGATGCGGGACGCGCGCTGGGAATCAGCGTGGCAGCGCTGGTGAACACCCTGAACCTGCCGCTATATGTGGTGGGCGGTGGGCTGGTGCAGGCATGGGAACTGCTGAAGCCAGCCATCTTCGAAGAGCTGCACCGCCGCAGCTATGTCTACCGGCTGACCGAGCCCGACAGCCCGGTGGCGAAGAACAATCCCAAAGGAGCAACTCACGTACTGCCAGCTGAACTGGGGCCCGACGCGGGATTGCTCGGAGCGTGTATTCTTCCCTTCACGGCAAACGGACAAGGCTGATCAAACCGAGAAATCCGGGCCACGGGAAAACATATACATGCGGCTGAACTATTATCTGGCAAAAGGCTCCCTGGTGGGCGCACTGGGCGGACTGCTTTTCGGCTTCGATACCGCCGTTATTTCCGGCACAACGCACCAGCTTACTGAGGTCTTCCATCTGACACCCAGCGGGCTGGGAACCACGGTATCGATTGCGCTGCTGGGAACGATCATCGGCGCAATATCCGCGGGTGAACTGGGACAGAAGCTGGGGGGACGCGAGGCACTGCGTATCATGGCGGTGCTTTATGTCGCCTCGGCGTTGGGTACGGCGCTGTCCTGGAACTGGCCTTCGCTACTTTTCTTCCGATTCATCGGCGGACTCGGCATCGGCGGGTCTTCCGTCCTGGGACCCGTGTATATCGCCGAGCTTGCTCCGGCCAAGTGGCGCGGCCGCCTGGTCGGTCTCTTTCAAATCAATATCGTCATTGGCATTCTGCTGGCCTACGCGTCCAACTTCGTAATCGCTAGCCTGAACCTGGGTGCTGCCCAGTGGCGCTGGCAGCTGGGCGTGGCAGCGGCTCCGGCCATTCTATTTCTCATTCTGCTGTATGCCATTCCACGCAGCTCACGGTGGCTGGTGACGCAGAGACGCATTGATGAAGCGCGGGAAGTCTTGCGTCTGATGGGTTCGCCCGATTCCGAGGCGGAGCTGAAGGAGATTATCGACTCGATACATCTGGAGAGAGCGTCACGAGATGAACCCCTCTTTCAGCGCAAATACCTGCGGCCGATCTTTCTGGCCGTCAGTATCGGGATGTTCAATCAGCTCTCAGGCATCAATGCCATTCTTTATTACGTGAATGACATCTTCGCCGCCGGCGGGTTCAGCAGCCTGTCAGCGGACAAGCAGGCGGTGATCATCGGAGGGATGAACCTTGTGGCGACGATGCTCGCTATGTCAGTCATTGATAAGTTAGGCCGCAAGACGCTGCTGCTTATTGGCTCGGTGGGAACAGCGGTGTGCCTCGCCGGTGTTGCCGCGATCTTCCTATCGAATAGCCATCAGAGCGATCTGGTTTGGCTGCTGGTGGGTTTCATCTTCTTCTTCGCCATTTCACAGGGGGCGGTGATCTGGGTTTACATCAGCGAGGTCTTCCCGACGCGAGTGCGGTCGAAGGGTCAGAGCCTGGGCAGTTCTTCGCACTGGATCATGAATGCGATCATCACGAAGGCGTTTCCGTCGATTGCGGCGATGTCCGCGGGGGCGCCATTCATCTTCTTTTCCGCGATGATGGCTCTGCAATTCTTCGTCGTGCTCGCGTTCTACCCGGAGACCAAGGGCGTGACGCTGGAGGCGATGCAGCGGCGGCTTGGGATCGAATGAGACAGGGGTTCAGCGATTAGGAGTTAGAAAGGGCAAGAGCGCCTGCCTTGGGGCTCAAAAGCGTGACGAAGACCGTCCTGCTGAATACTTTGCATCACGGACACGGAGAGCGTGTCATGGATCGTTGCTGTCGCCTAGTCAGGTTGGTCGGGGGTCGGCGGCGGACCAGACCCTGTCAGCCGACGTGCTCTGCCAGCTCGACGATAATCGTAGCAGAGCCGGTAGCTGTCCTCCCAGCGCTCCAGCTCGCCGACGAGCTCAGCGCCGCGGGCTCGCATGCCGGCGACGACGGCGTCGATGTCTCGACGGCAAGTGCGACACGGCGGATCACTGGTGTGTTCGCCGGCGCGTGCCGGTTGCCGCCCCGGGGGCGGCGGCGTATGGAATTTCGACAGCTCGAGTCGTCCATGGCCGTCCGGGGTCTGCGACATCGCGATCTCTGCCCGGACGCCGTCGAGCCCCACGACGCGGTCCACCCAGCGACCCTCGACCGGCCCTTCTCTCTGCAGCTCGAGTCCAAGTTCGATGAAGAACCCGGTTGCCGCCGCGAGGTCGTCCATCCCGATGCCGACGTGCTCCATCCGTTGGATCGTCATGTGCTCCATGTTGACGAATCCAGCTCGAGCTACAACGCCAGGCGCGCCCCTTCGCTCACAGGTATTGGCCATGGCCTCTAGCTAGCGGATGTTGCGACCGAGGGTGAAGCGTAAGCCTGTCCGGACACTGGCGGGCAGCGAGGGATAGCCGATGGGGCCGATATGCTGCTGGCTGAGGTAGTTTTCGAGTTGTATGTAATAGCTCAGCCAGGATGTGATTGGGACGGTGGTGCCGAGGTCAAGCTTGGCGTAGCCGTGGTCGAGATTGCGATTGGGAAGAAGCAGTGTGTTGCCGAAGTTCACATCGCTGCCGCCCAGGTATGTGGAATCATCCCCGCGGCTGGAAAATGCGCCGGTGGCCACGAGGGTCAGGTGTTTGCTGGACTAGGTGAATCCGGCAAAGCCTGTATGCGGCGGTCTGCGGAAAGGCCGCGCACCCACCAGCGGCGAATCGTTACCGATGGGAATGGTGGGAAACATGGGATTGTAGCTTGGCCCAACGGCGTCGGACGAGAAGGATCGCTGCACCACGGCGTCGAGATAGGTGTAGCCGCCGCGGATGAAAATATTGCGTCCGATACCGTATTCCACTTGACTCTCCAATCCCTGCGCACGGAAGGCCATCGAATTGAGGGTGAGCGCGAAGGCACCTTCCTGCTCCAGGAATTCCCTTAGCGATTGCTGCTGCTCGGGCGTGAGGTTGGGGAGGAGGGTGGGAACGAGGTTGGCGCCCACATATTCGATTTGATTGCCGAATTCGTTGTGAAAGTAAGTGGCGCGGAGCACGACCTGTTCGTTGAAGAGGCTTTGTTCGACACCGCCGTCATAGGAGCGTGACAGTTCGGCACCGATGGGCCGGATGCCATACTGAGCGACGGTAGACTGGCCGCCGTTGGCGAGCAAAAAGGCGTAGAGGGAACCGAACTGATCATCGATGGTAGGCTCCTGCACACCTTTGGCGAAGTTGAAGTAGAGTTTGGTTCCGTGAAAGATGCCCTTGCCCGGGCGGACGGCGTAATACGCCACTCCGATGCGCGGTGTGCCTTCCGTCCCGTAGAGCTGGTTCTCCTGGATTCCTCCACCAAGCGAGTAGAAGAGCCGCTGCCTGAAGTCGCCGTTTATCTCGAGCATGTAGTCGTAGTTCGTGCGCTCGAGAGTCTCGCTGAAGTCGTAGACCCATTCGTTTTCCGCTCCACGCTCATTTTCAAAGCGAAAGCCGCCGACGATGGCCAGATGAGGAGTGATGCTGTAGTCCGTTTGCGCGTAGAGATTGTCGCGATTGGAGACAAGGTCGATGGTATAGGGATAGATACCACCGAAGTTCATGAGAGCCTGTCCGGCGGTGGAGAATCCATTTGCACCATTAATCGTTACAAAATTACCGAAGTAGTTACCGTCGATAAGATTGCCTGCCGGGTACCACTGCGTCGACTCTTCCCTCTTGCGCGCCATACCGTAGCGCACCAGCGCGTGCCAGAGGTCGCTAAAATTGTGGTCGATGGTTCCGGACAGAAATATGTCCTGATCGGACTGCTTGCCGTCGTTGGCGATGCCGTTGAAGGCATAGGCGCCGGGCAGGCCGGTGGCGATATCCGCATTACGCGCGGTGACGCGAATGGATGTGGCGCTAGTGGGAGCGAAACCAAGGTTCGCGACGGATGTTATGTTGTGATACTCGTCCATCGGGATGGAGTTGCGGGTCTGAAAGTCGGCAAAAGCGCCATAGTAATCGACTTTGCGGACGGTTCCACCCAGTTGAACCTCGTTCCGATAAGTGCCAAACGAGCCGGCATCACCTTCATATAGCAGGGAGGGAAACGGCGTGCTGCCGCGCGGCGTGGAGAAGGCCATGACGCCGGCTGCAGCATCGGAACCCCAGAGCACGCTGTTCGGCCCGCGATACGCCTCCACGTTGGAGATACCGGTGCTGGAGACCGTTGAAAGGTCGAAGCGCCCGCCGATGTCTTCCATGGGGACGCCATCAAAAAGAACCTTATTTGCGTCGGAGTTGCCTCCGCGAATAAAGACCGAGGTGACGCCGCCGCGCTGGCCGGTCTGTACAACGTCGAAACCGGGAACTTGACGCAACGGATCAACCATGTCGGCGCGGTTCATGAAATCGGTCTTGGTAAGCACGGAGACCGACGCACTCACCTGGGCCTGTGGCTGCGGCGTACCGGTAGCGGTGACAACGATGGACTGTCGCACCCATTCAGGCTCGAGAACGACGTTCTGTTCGACAGCATCGAACTTTCCGCCGTAGAAGCTTCTGGTTGTGAGCTGCCGGAAGGAGGTGCCGCCGGCGAGAATGTAAAACTGACCGGAGGCGGGTGCGCTGATCTCATACGTTCCGTCGGAACTGCTGCGCGCATTCGAAAGGACCTTGCCGTTCTGGACGAGAGCGACGGTGGCATTAGGGATGGGCTCGCCGAGGGTATCGGTGACGGTTCCATGGACGGTTACGGCTTGCAGAATGGGCGTGGAAAGCAGGAGAAAGGCGAAAAGCAGAGCATGACGGTTGCGCCGCAAAGACAAAGACATAGTTCCTCCGTTCCCCTCGGAACGCGGTTGACAGCACAAGGGACCGGTCTCCTGACTTGCGCTTAGCTGGATCACCTTCCCGGAGCGACGCGCTCCAGTGGTACGTAATATCCAGTTTTTTCCGCGGCCTTTAAGAATGAACGACGCGCGGAAGTGCGCTTACAGTTGCGGGGCAGTGGCGGATTTTCACCGCCTTCCCGTGCATCCCATTGCGTTAAACGGTGAATGTTGACTGCAAGCCACGAGAACCGTCTTCGTGCTCTGAGCTGCAGCGAGGTGAAAAATAGCGCGGACTAGCTTTTTATAAGGCGAAGTTGCGGCAATGTCAAAAGATATATGCGTGCAGGTTTTAAGCTGAAACTATATTGACGAGGAGAATGGCACCTGGGGAACGGAGCTCTGGGACGCGACCAAGGGCGAAGCTCAATCACTTTCTACTCCGTATCCTGCACCGTGGACAACATCTGCGCACCAGATTCAACTGGCGACGCCTGTGGAGTTA
>CAYVSQ010000172.1:0-5987 GCA_964453815.1 uncultured Acidobacteriaceae bacterium
CTCCGCCATCGAGGTAGTAGGTGCCATCGCTCAGGATCGTAAGTTCAAAATCGCCAAGCGCTGTGCGACAGCGTACAGGATCGCTGGTGTCCGGTTGCTCGGCTGGATGCATCCTGCTCTCTCTCCCACTCCGTCATCGCCGCCTGGCTCGATCACCACTTTACTAGCTTCTGGCGATTTGGTGCTTGCATGCGGATAGACCGCAGCGTAATATTTTTTTGCGGTGCTGTCCTCCTGGTACCGTTCTATATCAATGATTATGTGAGAGTTCCGAAGATCGCCACAGAATCATTTGCGCCGCTAGAGAAAAGGAGACAGTTTTGAAAACCAATACGACGAAAGATGCAGTAACCTCCGCCGCAGGCCGAAAGGCCAAGAGCAGCGCACCGGCGAGTCCCGTCGCTACAGAGGATGTGGCTGGGGCCGCCGATACGGGTGGAGCAAAGGACGAAGGTTTTTCTGCTGCTGTTCGTGCTCCAGGCTCTGGAGCCAGCACTCACCCAACCGGCTAGTTCAAGCGCACGCCCACGTCGGAATGCGCAGAGAGATTTAGCCAACGGGCTGCCTGCGGGCCGAGTCTCTTTTTGCCGTAGAGCTGCGAGCTAGTTCTCTTTGTTCTTCACATAAGTCTCAAAGTGCGACAACAACCGGTCGTGAAGTTCTGTCTGAGCGATCGGTCCGGCGACGGAGTGCGTCTTGCGCGGGAAGACGTTGTAGTCGTAGGGAATGCCGTTGTCGAGCAGCTTCTGGATGAACTGAATGGTGTTGGCGAAATGCACATTGTCATCTCCCGTGCCATGCAGAATGAGGATGTGTCCCTTCAGATTCTTCGCGTTGTTCTGGACCGAGTCGTCGCGGTAGCTGTCAGGATTCTCCGTGGGCAGCCCCATATATCGCTCCGTATAGATCGAGTCATAGTTGCGCCAATCGGTCACCGGTGCCCCGGAGGCTCCGGCCAGGAACCGATCGGTATGGGTGAGCGCGTAGAGCGTGAACGAACCGCCCCAGCTCCAGCCCCACCAGCCCATGCGGTGGGCATCCAGCTGCGGATACTTCGCGAGCACCTGATCTACCGCAGCCATCTGATCGGCGAATTGCGGCGGTCCGAAGTTGTGATATGCGGCCTGCTCAAAATCGCGCCCGCGTCCTGCCATGCCACGATTGTCTACATGCAGCACGGCAAATCCGTGCTCGGCCATGAGTTGATCGAAGAGGAAGACTCTGCCATGCCAGGCATCCTTCGCCGCATCTATCCCAGGGCCGCCATACGGATTCACGATAAGCGGAACGCTGCCCGGGGCGATCGCGCCGACCGGTAACTGGAGCGTACCGTAAAGCGTCGTCACGCCGTCCGCTGCCTTTAGTTCCAGATTCTCAGGTGCAACCAGGGTGTGACCCTCGATCGCATGCGATTGCCAGAACGGCGTGCATTCTCCCTGTGAGCTGCAATAGCTCATTGTTTCCGGCATCATCAGGCTGGATGCGGTATCGATAAACGACCCGCCTTTCTCCGGAAAGTTAGGATCGTGGACGCCCGGCGTCTTCGTGACGGGGTGTTTACCTGCGCCATCGAGCTGCACCGCCCACACCTGCTCACTGCGCGAATCGCCTTCGTTCGAAGTGTAGTAAACAGTGCCCGTGCTCTCATCGACCGTCTTGATCGCATCAACTTCGTAGGCTCCGCTCTCCAGCTGATTGGCAAGCTGCGCCTCGGCTGCAAGAGGATTCCGGGCGTCGAAGGTGTAGCGATAGATGTGGGTGAATCCGTCGCGCCAGCTTTGGATGAGAAACTGGTGATCGCCAACGAACTTCACATCGTAGGTCATGGTGAAGTACTTGGGCTCAGTCTGCGCAAGCACCAGCCTCACCTCGCCCGAACGGACATCGGCGAAGTAGAGATTCATATGCTTCTGGTCGCGGGTCAACGTCTCCACCCATACCGTGTGTGGACTCACCCAGCCGAAGCGCGGAATGTAATCATTGCCTGCATCGACGGGAATCTTCAGCCAGCGCGCTGAACCGCCGCCGACGTTGACCACGCCCACGCGCACAGACGGATTGGGATCGCCTGGCTGCGGATAGCGCTGCTCATCGACAGTGGCGTGAACCGGAATCCAATCAGTGATGGGATAAGTCGGCACCTGCGCCTCATTCATCTGCAGGTAAGCAATCTGCTTCGAATCGGGCGACCAGAAATAGTTGCTGCGTACGTTCAGCTCTTCGAGGTAAACCCAGTCAATCTCGCCGTTCAGGATCGTTCCTTCGTGCGTATCGGTCAGCGCCAGCGGAGAGCCTTTTGCCTTCTGAACGAAGAGGTTGTGGTCGCGCACAAATGAAATGAACTGTCCGTTGGGCGAGAACTTCGGATCGTCGCCGCTCTGCATGCCAGTGTTGCCCACTTCCACACCAATACCTGTTGGCAGGTCGTAGAGCCATAACTGGCCATTGGTGTCGAAGAGCAGATGCTGCGAGTCGGGTGACCAGATGTAATCTGGCTCATCGTAACGAGCCCGGTGGTCGCGGTCCTTCTCGCTGATGTTGGGATTAAGCAGCGCGCTGATCTTCGTGTGATCGAGCAGCTTCTTAAGCTTTCCGTCCGCAACTTCAATCTGCATCACGTTGCCGTTGTCGTCAATGTAAGTAGCGCGCTTGCCATCAGGAGACCAGCTGATGCCGTCCGGTGGATAGCCGGTGGGGCTCGCGCCTCCGAATATCTCCTTAACCGTCCAGGGCTTCGCGGGCGAATTCGATTGCGAATGAGCGACTGAGAAACAGGCGAGCGAAAGCAGGCAAATAACTACGGCGCAAGTATGGCGCAAGGAAGCTCCAGGCAGGAAAGTGTCTTCGTCTCAGGCCGGTTTGGGCCTGAAAGAAAGCGGTTTGAGGCGAAATATTATTTTACAGTGGGCGAAGTCGTCCAGAAATATCCAGTTCTGCTCTCACACAATCACGCCAATCGCGACCCACAAGCGACCCACAAGGTCCATTTTCTTGGCGTTGTCATTGCTCTCCTCTCGCGGTGCGGCGTCGACGCATTAGTGCATCGCGACCTCGCCCTTGCCCGCTGCACGCTTCTTCATGAAAAATACCAGCGGAATCATGCAGGCGCTGCCGACCGCGAGCACGAAAATCACATCCAGGTAAGCCAGCACAGCGCTCTGTGTAGCCAGTTGCCGATACAAGCTGGCTTGAGCCATCTGCCGAGCCTGCGCCATGGACGGTGTTCTGCCGCCTACATGGGTCAGAAGGTTTGCGACTGCCTCCACGCGCTGACGAAATATCATGTCCAGATCGGTCAGATGCGTCGTTAGGCGACTCTGATGGAACTGGCTGCGGCGCGCCAGTTCGGTGACGAAAAACGATGTACCAACGCTGCCTCCAATGTTGCGAGCCAGGTTGGTCAAGCCGGATACATCATTGTTCTTCTGAGGCGGAACATCCGTGTAAGAGAGCATGTTGATGGGCACGAAGAGGAAGGCAATTCCCGCAGCCTGAAAGATGCGCAGCCATGCCAGGTAGCTGTAGCTGGATAGCGCATCGAGACTGTGCATTCGGACGAGCGCGGCAGAGAGCATCGCGAAACCAAACGCGACCATGTAGCGCGGATCCACTCGCCCCGCCAGAAAGCCGACCAGCGGCATCATCAGCATGACCATCACGCCGCCGGGCGAAATCACCAGGCCAGCCTGTTCGGCGGTGTAGCCCATGATGGTCTGCGCGAACTGCGGAATCAGCACTGTGGTGCCAAAAAGGACAAAGCCCAGCACGAACATCAGCAGGAAGGAAATCGCGAAGGTCCGGTTGCGGAACATCGTCAGGTCCAGGATCGGCTTGTGTTTTTTGCGTATCTGACGAATCTCCCAGAAGATCAGCGAAATCAGGGCGATTGCACATAGAACAATGAAGGTGGTGATGATGCGCGATCCGAACCAGTCATCCTCCTGCCCCTTGTCGAGAACGAACTCCAGCGAGCCGAAGCCAAGGGCAAGCAGTCCGAAGCCAATGTAGTCGAGGTTCAGGCCACGCTTGCGCATTGCGGCCACTTCCTTCTGGATGTGCGGCGGGTCCTCGACTACGCGCGCGGTGAGGAAGAGAGAGATGATCGCGACCGGCACATTGATGAAGAAGATCCAACGCCAGTCGAAGTTGTCAGTGATCCAGCCGCCCAGCGTCGGGCCGATCGCCGGCGCGAACACAACGGCCATGCCATAGACGGCGAAGGCCTGTCCGCGCTGCTTCGGCGGGAAGGTATCGGCCAGGATCGCCTGCTCGCTCGGCGCGAGGCCTCCTCCGCCGACTCCCTGCAGCACACGAAAAAAAATCAGCAGCGGCAGCGACGGAGCCAGCCCGCAAAGCGCCGAACTGATACCGAACAGTACCACGCAGATCATGTAAAAACGCTTGCGGCCCATGAAGGAAGTAAGGTAAGCGCTGGCCGGGAGGATAATAGCGTTCGAAACTAGGTAGGAGGTCAGCACCCAGGTGGCCTCATCCTGCGATGCGCCGAGGCCCCCAGCGATATGAGGCAGCGCCACGTTGGCTATTGAGGTGTCAAGCACCTCCATGAAGGTTGCGAGGGTTACAGTGAGGGCAATTGCCCAGCGGTTATGTTTGGGCGTCCACAAGCCCTCGGCAGTCTGCTCAGGCATTTGTAATGGCCATTAGACAAGCCGGATGGATTCGAAGATGCAGAATTTGAGAATGAGGGCGGTGTCCTGATTCTCTCTTTTAAAGAGGAGCTTCTCAGCCAAAGCTCGAAGGTCTTTACTTTGAGGGTGAGCTGTAGGGGGTAGAGATCTCGATCAAAGCATGCGGACGATATGCCATTTGCCTTCCGAATCCCGCTTCAGGACCATGAGGTAAAAGCCTTTGACTGGCCCGTTGTTGGCCTTGATCCAATACTGTATGAACCCGGAGTCGCAAGCCAAATCCCCCGAAGGCTCGTCCGATCGGTTCGGCGCGTCCGGCACGATTATGGAGTCGCTGCCCGAATCGATGACTTGCCTAAGATAGTCTCCGATGGCATCTCGACCTTCAACCCACGTTCCAACGGCTGGCAAAAAATACTGCGCCTTGCGCATACAACGTGCGGAGGCCTTCCAAATTTTTCGATTTCCAGTCGTTCACCCACTCGTGGCGTATGGCAGCGATTTGTTGCATAGAACTCGACGGGCTTTGAGTGGGCGCGGTTTTAATAGACGCTGCAAATAGTGCGGCGAGCAGAACGAGCAGCAGGCGGGCGAAGGTTCATCGTCGCACCTCCAACTGTTCTATACGCTGGGCAGTTAACCTGGTCAACAAACTACGGACATTGCGTTCTAGTGCAGGTCAGGCACTACAGAACCGAGCCTTGGCTTCTGCAGACAAAGCGGAAACTGCTAGACTTCAATTTCGATGATCAATTCCGAATTAGAAACGCTGATGTTCGTACAGGAGGCAGACCAAAGTATTGTCCGCCTGCGCCGTGAGATTGCCGCGCTGCCCAAACGCCTTGCTGAACTCGAAGAAAAGCTGGTGAAGCAGAAACTGGTGGTTGAACAGGTAGAGAAAGGAATCAAGGAAGAAGAAGCCCGGCGCCGGCGACTCGAGAGCGACCTCAAGGACCAGCAGCAGAAGATCATAAAGTTTCGCGAGCAGTCGAGCAGCGTAAAGACCAACGAACAATACACCGCGCTCCAGCACGAGATCGGTTTCGCCGAAGCCGAGATTCGCAAGATCGAGGATCGTGAGATCGAAAGCATGGAGCGTTCCGAGCAGCTTGAAAGTCAACGGAGCGCGGCACGGCAGGAACTCGCTGACCATGCAAGAGTAGTTGAGCTGGAAAAAGAGGCGGCGCATGCCACGTCCGCCCAGCAGCAAGCCCAGCTGGCATCTCTCACCGACGAACGGACTCGGTTAAGGGCCAAAGTCGATGAGGGACTCCTGGCCACTTACGACCGCATCGCCGGGGCGCGCGGCACCGGTTTGGCGCGGGTCCAGGGACATCG
>CAYVSQ010000173.1:0-5358 GCA_964453815.1 uncultured Acidobacteriaceae bacterium
TTCCGCATCCCAGGCTTCCACACCGATAACGGCAGCGAGTTCATCCACCGCACGGTCGCTGAACTGCTCAACAAACTGCTGATCGAGCAGACCAAAAGCCGTCCCCGCCGTTCCAACCACAATGGCCTGGTGGAGACCAAGAAGGGCGCGGTGATCCGCAAACACATGGGCTATGGCTACATCGATGCCAGCCACGCCGAGGCCATCAACAGCTTCTATCGGGAGTTCCTGAACCCCTATCTGAACTACCATCGTCCCTGCGCCCAAGCCGATGTCGAGATAGACAAGAAAAGACTCTCTATCTATCAATTGACGGGGCTGGTAAAGTGGTTACGATGCAAGGGATTTACAGCATGGCCGGGCGCTTAACTAACGACAGGGATAAATTAGGGGAATGGAAATGCATCCAGCCAAGCTGCGAGACACGAGCGACCCGGTGCGCGGCCGCACGGTGCTTGGCGATTTTGAACTTACCATTCTGAGTGATGGCACCTACTACCTCGATGGCGGAGCCATGTTCGGGGTGGTGCCCAAGCCTTTGTGGGAAAAGCGCGCTCCCGCCGACGAGCGGAATCGCATTCTGCTCGGATTGAATACCGTCGTGGTCCGCACCGGTAAGCACACGGTTGCCATCGAAACCGGGATTGGTAACAAACTCAGTGACAAATTGCGCGCGATCCACGACGCGAAGGAGCAATTGCCGCGTGCCTTCGAAGCCGCCCGCATTCGACTTGAGGAAGTAGACATCGTCATTAACTCGCATTTGCACTTCGATCACTGCGGATGGAATACGACTCGCATCGAAGGCGGCCGCATCGCGCCGACTTTCCCAAATGCGCGCTATTTCGCGCATCGCGGAGAGGTGGAGCACGGCCATCTGCAACTCGAGCGCGACGCCATCAGCTACACGAGCGCGAATTACGACCCATTGATCGAGAGCGGTCAGATGACACTACTCGATACGAAGACCGGGCAGACGGAAGAAATAGTTCCGGGGATTTCCATAGAGCGCTATCCGGGTCACACCGCGCATCTGCTCGCCGTGCATATCGATTCGGGCGGGAAGCGCGCCTGCTATGTTTCGGATCTTATCCCCACGAGCGCGCACCTGGATGTGACATGGGTGATGGGGTACGACCTCGATCCGCTTACGTGTATCGAGCAGCGCAAGCGCTTCTATGCGCGCGCAATTCCTGAAGAATGGCTCGTGCTTTTCACGCACGATCACCACACACCCATGGGCTATCTGATGTGGAACGATAAAAACAAACCGGCGATGAGGGCAGGAATCTGAGTAATTCCAGCCTCATCGCCTGTGGGGAGGCTTAGGCTGTTTTTTGCTCCTGCCCCGGTGCAGCAGCAGAGCTGCCTGCCGTCTTCGTCCCAGTGCCTGATGCCGCTCCCGCCAGAGCATGCGCAACGGCGGTCCCGATCGGGGATCCAATTCCTGTGCATGCGTCCCATCCCGGCCCGGCGGAAAAGGCGCCATTGTTGCCCTGGGTGATGTCATGGAAAGCGCTGGACGAGGCGTAGAGCGTGGGGTTCACAAATCCCGCCGATTTACCCCTCTGTTGATTGGTCAGCGCAATCAACGCAGCCCACAACGGAGCCACTGCACTGGTTCCCCCCACCACTTCCTTGGAGCCGTCCACCAGAATGTTGTATCCCGTAGTCGGCGAGGCATCGCCTGAGACATCAGGCACGCCGCGTCCACCCGTTTTGCCGTGCGGTTTGGGGACATGGGCATTCTTCTGCCAGGTAGGTAGCGAGAAATAGGTGCTCACGCCGCCACCACTCGCTCCACCCCCTGCACCGTCGTTCCACACAACTTCGCTTTGGATAGTAGAGCCGCTTCCCTCGAGCTTCGTGCCGCCGCAGGCCAGTACATGCGGACTCGACGCTGGGAAGTCAACGTGGTTCCCTCCGCTGGTCACGCCATCGCTCGATCCGTTATCTCCCGAGGCGACCGTGATGGTGATGCCCAGTGCGCCTGCCGACTTGCAGGCGTTGTCGAGTGATTTCATGGACGCCTTTGTCCACCCCGACTCGGGGCCACCCCAACTGATCGAGATCACGGAAGGCGCATTTGCGGTGTCATGCACGGCGGTCGTAATTGCATCGAGAAATCCCTGAGCGGTGTTGGTCGTAAAATATACGGCGATCTTCGCGCCGGGTGCGATCGCTCCCGCCACCTGAATATCCAGTGCCACTTCGCCGTCGGCACTGTTGGGATTGCTGGGCGCATTCGCCCCTCCATCCACCGAAACGGAGACTACGGTCGGCGGGGTAAGCCCCAAACCCGAAAAATAGTTGTGAATATCGGCCGCCCGATAGCCGCCGCCCAGTTCGATGATGCCGATCGTCTGGCCTTTTCCATCCACGCCTTTCGGGAAATCATACAGGGCCGCTACCTGCGGCGGGGTAAAGCTGGTGGCTTTCGGCGCCGGCTTCTTCTTTTTGTCCAGGAATCGAAGGTGCGGCGTCGCTATAGGCCGTGTATCCAGCCCCAGTACGGACTCGATAATGTCCGCGTGTTCGGCGGGTACTGAAATACCTCCCTGGAACGCGTGGAATGTATGACCTTCGCGTTCGTAATTATGCAGGTCAACGCCAAAAACCGCCTGAAGAGCCTGCGCTGTTCCGCGCATGACCATCGTCCGTCGCGCCAGGCTCGAAGCCCCTTCATCCACGGAAAGTCCATGGTCATGGGCAAACTTGCGCAGCGTATCGAAGTCAGCGGGATCCGCGGCATACTTCTCGTCAAATTCCTGACGCGAAATGATGCGGCCGCCGAGAGCATCCAGGTCCAGATGATTCCTACGTCTCACGATGACGGACACGCTGATGAGCTGCTGCGGCGATGTCTTTCCGGTAGTGGTTGCATTGTGGGGAGCTTCGCGCTCGGAGTCGGGCAGCGGCACGCGTTGTTCAGATGGAGTGGTCATCGCTTTCACCTCGTTTTTTTGGTTTGTAGATGCGGACCCAGGTTTTGCAGGGAGGCTAGTTAGATAGCTCCCTCCGGTCTTCTCCGCATTTGTTACATGACAGAACCTCGGACCGTATTGTAAAGATCACCAAAGTACAGCCTGCCTTGGCGAGCCCTCGACTGCAATATGGGCATTCAATGGGAAACCAGCCGGCGCCCGATGGGTAGTGTTACGAGTGATTCGTTCGTTACAGAATCTTCCACTCTGCCTGGGCAGTCACCTCAGGTCTGAAATCTTGGGCGGGTTGCCGATCCCCATGGCTCGGCGGCTGCGATATTACAAGAAAGCGAACATCTGCGCTAGAGCGATTCAGGGCCTGGTGCGGTTGGCCAGGAGCAATCTCCAATCCCTGCCGCGCTTGGAGCGAATAAAGTCGCCCATCGACCTCCATCGTCAGCTCGCCTTCCAGCACATAGAAGAACTGCCGCAACTTGCCGTGAAAATGCCGCTCTTCTGCCGATCCCGCCGGCATGCGTTCCTCGATTACGCTGAGATTTTCGCTGCGCAGCAGATGCCAGCCATCACAGACATGGCCCCACGAATAATGTTCGGCGTTCGCCGCGCTGACAGGTTCATTCATAGCGGAATGTTGCCATGCTTCTTGGGCGGATTCTTATCGCGCTTTCCATCCAGCATTTCAAGCCCTGCGATCAGCCTCCGCCGCGTCTCATGCGGCAGAATCACCGCGTCCAGATACCCGCGCTCAGCGGCGACATAAGGGTTTGCGAACTGCTCGCGGAACTCGTGCACCTTTTCCGAGCGCGCCGCAGCCAGTAGTTCGGCTTTGCGCTCATCTGAAAGCGGACCCTCGGTCGCTTCGGCCTGCTTCAAGACCTGCTCCAGTTCGCGTCCGTAAACGATGTTCACCGCGCCTTCCGGCCCCATCACGGCAATTTCAGCAGTGGGCCAGGCGAGATTCAAGTCAGTTCGGATGTGCTTCGAACTCATGACGCAATAGGCGCCGCCATAGGCTTTGCGGGTGATCACGGTGAGCTTGGGCACGGTTGCCTCGGCGAAGGCGAAGAGCAGCTTCGCGCCGTGACGGATGATGCCTCCATATTCTTGCTGTACTCCCGGCAGAAATCCCGGAACATCCTCAAGCGTAATGAGGGGAATGTTGAAGGCGTCGCAGAAGCGGACGAAGCGAGCCCCCTTCACGCTGGCGTCGATATCGAGCACGCCGGCCAGAAACGCAGGCTGGTTGGCCACGATCCCCACCGGCCGTCCATTCATGCGCGCGAAGCCGATGACGATGTTGCGGGCGAAGTGCTCATGCACTTCGAAAAAGTAGCCATCGTCGACCAGCCGCTCGATGACCAGCTTGATGTCGTAGGGCTGATTCGACTCGGCGGGGACAAGTGTATCGAGCTCGCGGTCGGCTCGATCGATCGGGTCGGTGCAGGCGCCCCGCGGCGGGTCGTCGATATTGTTCGAGGGAAGAAAGCTCAGCAGCTCGCGCACCATGGCCACACATTCCCGGTCGTTATGCGCCATGAAGTGGGCTACGCCGGAGATTTCGTTGTGCGTCGTCGCTCCCCCCAGCTTTTCTTTCGTCACCTCCTCGTGTGTCACCGTCTTGATCACATCCGGCCCGGTGACGAACATGTAGGAGGTCTTGTCCACCATGAGTGTGAAGTCAGTGATGGCGGGCGAATATACGGCGCCACCGGCGCATGGGCCGAGGATGGCAGAAATCTGCGGAATGACTCCGCTGGCCAGCGTGTTACGCAGAAAGATATCGGCGTATCCGGCCAGGGAAACGACGCCTTCCTGGATGCGCGCGCCGCCGGAATCATTCAGCCCGACGATGGGCGCACCGACGCGCATGGCCATATCCATCAGCTTGACGATTTTGGCGGCGTTTGACTCCGACAACGACCCGCCAAAGACGGTGAAGTCCTGCGCGAAGGCGAAGACCGTGCGCCCTTCGACCTTGCCATAGCCAGTCACGAAGCCGTCTCCCGGAATACGCTTTTCGGCCATTCCGAAGTCTGTGCAGCGATGGGTTACAAATTTATCGGTTTCTTCAAACGTGCCTTCGTCAAGCAGCAGGTCGATTCGCTCACGCGCCGACAACTTGCCTTCTCTATGCTGCCGTTCGCGACGCTCCAGACCACCGCCTTCTTCCGCCAGTCGGTCACGACGCGCAAGCTCGTCCACTCCACGATTTTCCATCGTGTCGGATTATAGATGGGACCGGCCTTTCCGGCAGGCCGTCTAATGTGGGCAGAGGGACCCGAGTCCTCGAGAACTCACAAGATGAAGGTGGGAAAAGGCCAGGCTTTCGCCGGGGCCTGCAAAGATGACAAAAATCACCCGCAAGCGATGAAATTGCGCAACCAGCCTAGTACACTTCGCGATGGAAGAGATC
>CAYVSQ010000174.1:0-9054 GCA_964453815.1 uncultured Acidobacteriaceae bacterium
CCTTGCGCTCAACAACCGTGGAGACGTATTCGCCCTTGGGCGTCGTGATCTTTTCAAGGGCAAAGACCTGGACTCCTGCTTTCTTCGCGAAGGCATGAGCGGCGGGAGTAGGATCGCCGTTCTTGAAGGCGATATTCCAAGAGGGGCCCGTGAGTTGCTCCTGCGTGTCAGCCTGGGTGGCGTTGACTCCTTTGACCAGCACGGCTAGGCGGCGAGGCGTGGAGTAGCTATGAATTTCGTGGCCCGCACTAAGAAGCCGCTCGCGGGTGAGGAGGTCTTCGACGCGGCGGGCAAGTTCGGCCTGCGCGGCGGGGATCATACGGGCGGGGATTTCTTCAAGTCCGATTTCAAAGAGAAAGTCTGGCATCTTTTAGCTTCTAGCTATTAGCTCTTCGCCTCTAGCTGGTTCTTATTGGTCTGGCCCTTGCTTCCCATGTCCGAACATCCCGGACATGGGGCACCCGGCTAATTGCTAGTGGCCAATGGCTGCTGTTGCGCGGCATAGGCTTTCGCTACTCCCACAGCCAAGGTGCGGATGCGGGCGATGACGCCCACGCGCTCTGTGACGGAGATGGCGCCGCGGGCGTCGAGCAGGTTGAAGAGGTGCGAGCACCGTAGGCATAGGTCGTAAGCTCCGAGTACGGGGAAACGACGTTGCTCGCCGCGCACATCTTCGGACGGGGACACGGTCTCCTCGTCGTGGACAAGGCGGTCGTGGATCTTTTGGCGGCGCTCCGCAAGCTTTTCGGCCGTGGGGGAAAAGCTATCGTTGTAACTGGCGAGGAGGTCCTGACACTCCGCTTCGTAGAGACGAAGGTGCTCCCACAGCTTTTCGACCTCAGCGGCTTCGAAGTTGTAGACGGAGAATTGCAGCTCCTCTTCAAGCCGAATCTCCCCGTACGTAATGGCCTTGCCAGTCCTGGGATCCCGCACCCACACGATGTCATAGATCGAGTCGACGTCCTGCAGAAACTGCGCAAGCCGTTCAAGCCCATAGGTGATCTCGCCGCTGATGGGATCAAGATCGATGCCGCCGCACTGCTGAAAGTAAGTGAACTGCGTAATCTCCTGTCCGTCCAGCATCACCTGCCAGCCGATGCCCCATGCACCCAGCGTGGGCGACTCCCAGTTATCCTCTTCGAACTTGATGTCATGCTCAGGGAGGTGGATGCCGATGGCCTCGAGCGATGCCAGGTAAATCTCCTGAATGTCAGCCGGTGGCGGCTTGAGGATGACCTGAAATTGGGTGTGCTTGTACAGGCGGTTGGGGTTCTCGCCGTAGCGGCCATCGGCAGGACGCCGCGAGGGTTGAGCATAGGCGATGTTGATGGGCTTTGGTCCGAGCACACGCAGGAAGGTGTCGGGCGACATGGTGCCAGCGCCGACTTCCACATCGTAGGGCTGCTGCAGGATGCATCCGCGCTCGGCCCAAAAGGTTTGCAGGCGGAAGAGCAGTTGCTGGAAGGTGAGCGGCTGAGGGCGGGTGCTGACAGTCGGAGACGTAATGGTTGCGGACACAGTGGCTTTCCGTAGAATGAGCGCTATCGAGATTCTACAAGGGGATGGAGCGCGCGTCTTATCCTCCCAGCTGGATCAAGGCGGCGACCGCGTGAAGCTTACGTTCGAGGTGGCGTTCGAGGGCCTGCTGAGCGAAGCGGCGAAGGTCGGCGGCGCGGGTCCGAGGCCAGTCTTCTGATGCCAGAGCGGCGATGGGCGCCCGCAAAATGTGGGCGGCAGTGATGAGCGAGGCAGGTGAAAGGATCCGGCTGGCGGGGTGTTTGTGGTCGGCGCAAAAGAGTCCGTCGACCTGGAAGTTGAAATACGCTGCTTCGCCGGCAAAGAGCCTGCTGCAAACGTTGCAGTGGGCGATATCGGGCATCCAGCCCATAAGGCGCGTGATCCAGAGGCCAAAATAGGTTACAGGCAGCCAGATTTGGCCAGCGGGTGTGTGATCGAGGGCGGCCAGAGTGAGGCGAAAGACGGAGTCCTGAGGGTCGTGGTCGGGGAGGATCTCTTCGAGCACCTCGGCAAAGAAGGCGAGGGCGGCAGCACGGGCATAATCGACGGGTGCCGAGAGCGGCGAGGCGAGGATTTCACAGGAGTCGATGCGGACGAGTTCCTGGCGTGGCTTTTCGACATAGCTGGCCAGGACGTAGGTCATGGGCTCAAGGGCTCCGCCGAAGCGTTTGCGGGATTTTGCCGAGGATTTGGCGACGCCCTTGAGTTTGCCCTGATCTCGAGTAAAGAGAGAGACGATCTGATCGGCCTCATGGATAGGCCAGGTGCGGAGGACAAGGGCTTCGGCCTGGTGGGCGATCACTGCTGATTAGGATAGCCGAAAGCGGGAAGTGCATCGTCGCCGCCGGCTACCATCACTGAGGGATTGTCTATAAAAAAGTGAAATTATGCGAATTACATTTTTTTATACTATTTTCTCTTTTTGAACAGGCCCGGTAGTCTTGAGTGAGAGTGCCAATCCCTCACATCTGAACTACATCGGCAGGACGCCACAAGACATTTGCTGTGTAGGGAAAAGGCTGTGTTTTCAACTCAACTTGAGGAGATCCATGTCGACTGAGCTTCGTAATTTCCTGGCGTTGTCATATCCAGAGCTGGAAGAACTGAACCTGAAGGCCAAAGAACAGCGCATGAAACGCGTTGCGCCTGACAAGATTCAGGAAGAGCGGCTGAAGTATCTGACCGACCAAAAGGGCATTAAGGCCGTCACCGTACTGTTCAGCGACCTCGAAGGCCGCCTGCACATGCTGGACTACGACAAGAAGTTCATCACGAAGAGCTACGACAACCTCACCTTTGACGGATCGTCGATTCGCGGTTTTACCGCGCAACGTGAAAGCGACCTGCGCCTGGGAATCGACTGGGGCGCGTTTTACTTTGCGCCCGCTGACTTTTTTGGCCACGGCAAAGTGCTGGTCTTCGGCGAAGTCATCGACAAGGGCGGCTCGCCTTACACAGCCGACATGCGCGGCGTGTTGAAGGGCTACGCCCAGCGCCTCTACGACAAGCACGGCTACACTCTGAATGCCGCGAACGAGATCGAAGGCTTTCTGTTTGCGGGCGTGGACGCGGAAAAGCGCTTCCCGGAGACAGGCCGCTTTGAATATGTGAATACGGGAGGCTACTACCATTCTCTTCCCGGCGATCCACTGCGCAGCTTCATTGACACGACCGCCGAAGTGCAGCGCGCCATGGGCTTTGAGAATGAGAAGGATCACCCTGAAGTGGCGCCGTCACAATTTGAAATCAACTACAGTTACGGCGAAGCCGTGGCGGCGGCTGACCAGATCCAGCTTTACAAACTGATCTGCCGCCAGGTTGCCACTAAGCAGGGAATGACGGCATCTTTCCTGCCCAAGCCCGTAGTGGGCGTCAACGGCAGCGGCATGCACACCAACATGTCGATCAGCAAAGAAGGCAAGAACATCTTCTGGGATCCAAAGGGCGAGGAAAAACTGGCGTCGTTTGGCTGGGAGTTTGTCGACCGCGTTCTCACTCACGGCAATGATATCTGCCTGTTCCTGAATTCGAGTGTCAACGCCTATCGCCGCCTCGATCCGCACTACGAAGCGCCCAACCAGCTCAATGCTTCGGCGGTGAACCGCGGCGCGATGGTCCGCATCCCTATCGGCAATGAGCGGTCGTCACGCATCGAAGTTCGCGCGGTGGCTCCGGACTCCAATCCTTACCTCGTGATGTACTCCATCTTCAAGTCTGGCCTGGATGGAGAAACAGCGTCGATCCCCGACCTCCGGTCCGCCGGACGCTTCCTGCCTGACAACATCTACACGGCTCTTGAAAACTTCCGCAATTCTACCTGGGTAACCAAGCTGCTGGGAGAAGATGTGAAGGCCCGTTACGCCGACCTAAAGCAGGCCTCGGCCGATCGATGCCCACGCCTTCTGGGCACGAGCGTGAAGCCGTCGGAGGTGCAGTTCCACCATGAGGTTTACAACCAGTTCCTCTGGAATCAGTTCTAAACCTTCCCGCATAAAACGAAAACGCCCCGGGGTCTTCCCGGGGCGCTTTTGTGTCTGGAGCCTTGTCTGGCGTCTATGCGTGAGAATGTTCCTTAAGGAACGGCGGCAACTGACACCACGAGATGTGTTGTGCTTGACAACTGAACATTTTTCTTAGCCTGCGTGAGGGTAGCGGAGAAGGAGTCCTTGGGCGAGCCCGAGAGGGTGAGACCGTCGATGGGGTGCGGAGCGGTCGAGCCGCTTTGGCCGTTTTCGCCATTTGCTTTGTTGTCGCCTTGTGTCCCGGGACGGTAAGAGCTGGGATCATACGGCTTGTCGTCGCTGCCGAAGGTGGGTGCGGTGCTGGCGACGCTAACGATGGTCGCCTTGATGGGAATTTCCTTGCCGTTCTTGATCTGAAGCTTGTCGAAGGTGAGGACTAGAGTGGCATCGCTCTTTTTTTCTGACGGTGTGACAGTGTCGATGTGACCTGCCAGGATGGAACCGGCAGGAACTTGAGTTCCATCGCTAAGCGCAGTTGCCGCAGTGGTCCTGGCGGTGACTGGATCGCCTGTCTTGGCCTTCTTCGTGTCGATGGCTTTCTCGACGTCGGCCATGACATTGACCATCATGATGACGTGGTGCTGGTCGTCAGCTGGTGCAGCTTGGTGAGCTCCGAAAGCTTCGGATCCTACGAACGAAACTGAGGTGAAAGCAATGGTGAGAGCCAAGACGGTAGTTTTGTTGAACATGGAGACAAACTTCCTCTTCTTTGAGAGCGTTATTCGGCACAAGCCGACACTTGATCTTAAAAGTCCGCTGCACACCACGTCCAGTTGCCGCCTTGTTTGTCGCAAAGATGCGAGATGCTCTTAAATAGGCCGCTTAGCATAATCCAGGAGATAGTTCGGAACGGATTGACTTTCGCTCCTCAGGCGCGGGTCCGGTAGAGGAGGTTCCGTTTGCACGCGGAAGGGCAGTACCCCCGCCCATACGTTGAGGGTGTAGTCTTCCTCCTCATCCAAGGGTGGCCCGGTACGAACTTTCGCCGAAGCCTCGGCAAGCGGTAATGAGAGAACCTTGGTGGCCTTCAGCTCCTGCTCAGTAGGCTGGCGGACGTCATCCCAGCGACCGGGCACGATCTGTTCAGAAATTACGCGGAGCGCTGTGGTCTTTTCTTCCAGTGATTCAACCAGGGTTGCAGTTCCAAATAGAACGACCGATCGATAATTCATGGAATGATGAAAGGCTGAGCGGGCAAGCACGAGACCGTCGACCAGAGTAACCGTGACACAAACGTCCACGCCCGTGGCCAGTGTGCGGAGCATGCGGCTAGCGGCTGAGCCATGCACGTACAACGTGCCGCCACTGCGTCCGTAGCTGGTGGGAATGACAACCGGCTGGCCGTCGACAACAAAACCCACATGGCAGAGAAAGCCAGCGTCGAGAATGCTGCAAATCGTCGCCTCGGAGTAGTCTCCACGCTTGGGCAACCGTGTCACCTGCGTACGTTTGGTGGGTGCGTCGTGATTCATTCTGCTTATCCTTCCCGTGCTGACCTACCCATCATGCTTGCCAGCTGCTAGAGCCGTCGAGGGCGACAGTACTCCGGCAAAAGCAAAACGCGCAGCACTCATGGCTGCGCGCTGCAAGATTCCACAAAACTCTAGCGGCCAAAGAACGTGGCGTTCTTCTCGGTATAACTCGTCCATTTTTCCGGCAGGTCGTCCGCCGCAAAGATCGCTGACACCGGACAGACAGGAACGCAGGCTCCGCAATCGATGCACTCCACGGGGTCGATAAAGAGCTGCTCCTGGTCACCGTGCGTAGCTTCGTCTTTCTTAGGATGGATACAATCCACTGGGCAGGCATCCACGCATGCCGTGTCCTTGGTGCCGATGCAGGGTTCCGCGATTACGTATGCCATGGGGAATTCCTCTTCCAGTAAGGGTATTTAGACAGATTTATTGTACCGGAGCATGGGGCCGGGAATACGACTCCGGTGCAAAAAACCAAGCAGGACTTAATGACCTTACGCTTTTCCTCGCTGGGCACGGCGAGCGGCAAATTCGGCGGGCGTCGGAATGGGCTCAAGTGAGTGCCCGGCAAACATCTCCTCAAAGAAGCCGAGGAGCTCATCGCGCAAAAGGCTGTTCGTAGCAAGCACTTCCCTGCTGTCAAGACGGAAGGGGCCGCCATCGAATGTAGTCACACTTCCTCCGGCTTCAAGGACGAGCAACGCCCCGGCGGAAGTGTCCCATGGATTGAGGTTGAACTCCCAGTACGCGTCGACGCGGCCGCACGCCGTATATGCAAGGTCGAGAGCCGCGGATCCCGCGCGGCGCACCCCATGGGAGCGCAGCGTGAACTCCTGATAGAAGTGAATGTTTGGATTATCGTGGCGCTTGCGGCTCGGAAAGCCTGTGGCAAGGAGCGCCTCGGCCAGGTCGGCGATACGGGAGACATGAATGCGCGCACCGTTGAGATACGCGCCTTTTCCCCTCTCAGTCGTGAAGAGTTCGTCACGCAACGGATCGTAAACAATACCCGCGATCAATTCTCCGTCTTGTGATGCAGCCAGAGAGGGTGTACGGCGCTCAAGACCCATCGAAACGCAAAAGACGGGGAAGCTGTGAGCGAAGTTCGTGGTGCCGTCAAGGGGATCGACGTACCAGCGATATTCACGATCGATGTTGGAGCGCGTGCCCTCTTCCCCATAGACTCCGTGCTCGGGAAAGAGCGCGTGCAATCGCTCGACGATGAGCTTTTCCGATGCACGATCAGCCTCGGTAACCAGATCAACATCACTCTTGTACTCCGTGGTGACACCCCGGCTGTAGTAGTCGCGCAGGAGCGCTCCGGCCTCGAGAGCAATGGCAGATGCGGGAGCCGCAAAGACAAAATCAGATGGCACGTTCACTGCTGATCCCCAGGGGACGGCTCGTCAACACCGAAACTCTCCCTATCGTGATCGGTTGCGTCGGGCGGCTTGCGCATGCTCCGCCGACGCACTTCATCTCCGCGACGAGCATTCTCGGTGATCGTGCGAATCTGATTCTTATAGATGAACAGATTTGGCTTGCCCTCGCGTGTCAGCCGGATCATCCGGTCGTCGAAGTACTCGATCCAGCCGGAGACAGTCTCGCCATCATGCAACTTTACCGACACGCGGACCTGTTTTTCGCTGAGAAAACGCAGGTAGAGGGCCTCCTGACCGGTTTCGCCCGGAGGCGGAGGTTTCTGGCGCCGGCGCGACGTGTTCAGAGGCGGCATATCGATATTGTAGCGGACGATTGCAGCCTTGGTTGGGTTGCCCAGGAGAGCGGAGAATCCATAGCCGCGACCAATTTCAGGCGTGTCCTATTGGACCTCCTTCGTGGATGCAGACACAGGCGGTGGGATGCGCCGCACATTGAAGCCCATGGGTGCGGCTTGAAAACCGGCATCCAGAAGAAAGCGGGCAAGCCAGTGCTCATGAATCGAAAGTCCGTTGATGGTTGAAAGCAGCAAGCCGGTGTGGCGTCCGCTTTCATCCTGACGCATGGTTTCCTGCGCACTGTTAGCCAGAAAGCCTGCGAGATCTCGAGCGCCATTCGAGCGGTCAGGTTCGTCGGCAGGCAGGAAAGTCTGCAGGTTGGGGTTGTTACGGCGCATGTAGGCGATCAGGTCACCGTTGTGCAGGATGACGGTGGCCCCTACACTGCGCGTGAGTGAGGGAGTGGAGTGGTCGTTGTTGTCCGGATCGTCGGGCACCCGCGGCCAGCGCAGGACCGAGCCGTAGACGTTGGCCGGATCGGTGGCGGCAAGCGCTAAGATTTCCGGCTTTTCGGGCCGCGCATTGTTGCGCAGGGAGCGAAGAAGATCTACTGCAGATGTCAGGGCAAACTGGGCCGCGCCTAGACCGGCGACGAAATATCCGCGCCGCAAGCGGCCGCTTTCTTCGAGTGCCTTGAGCACATCGTAGACGGCGCCGAAGCCGCCTTGAACGTTCTCCTGTGCCACGGTTTCGCGGCTTACTATGCCATATCGGTTTAGCAATTGCAGCGCGAGGGCATGGCTCCATTGAGTCTGTAACGCCGGAGTGGTGCGGTCTGGCTGCGCAACGAGCACCCAGCGGCCTTGTGCGCTGGGCGGTGTAGTTCTACGCGAACGAAACGTGGACAGATTGTGCTGCCGCTTCCCTGGACGCGCGGACGATGGTCGGGCAATATAGGCACGGAGAGCGTGAAATGTGTCATTGGTGATGAGGCCGTGCCACACCAGGGTCCAAAGCGCATCCAGTGTTTCGCCGGGATAGCCTCCACCGAGCATTTCATGTAGTTGTGCGAAGAACATTGCGCCGCTGCGAGTGAGCTGATCAAGAATCGCCTGCTCCTTCTCGCTGAAAGATGGGGCTTCGCGCTGATTGCGGAATGGAAGCAACGCCGCCATTTTGTCTGCGAGATAGAGACCGATGCGTCCGTCACGCTCACCCAAGGAATCGAGCCCGCACCAGACAACTTCTCCCGCGGCGATCAACGTGTCGAGATCGCCAGGCGAATATTTCTGGAGACGCGCTGGCAGGATAGCCGACTCTACGAGCGACGCCGGAAGCGGCGTGCCTTGTAGATGCTCGATGGTGTCCAGCAGCGCGTCAAGACCGCGCCGTTTCTGAAGAATTCCCTGCCAATGTGTTTGCAGTCGCGAGAGCATCTGCTGCTCAACCGGTTCGATCTCCTTCCGCAGCCTGGCGAGGGATTTTCTGCGAATCTGGCGCAGCACTTCTGCGTCGCACCATTCGCGATGTACGCCTGCAGGGCGGAAGCCCCCTTCGATGATGCGCCCGCAAAGCACGAGCGTGTGCAAGGCCGCTTCTATCGGCTGTGCGTCGGACCCAAATCGGCTGGCGACCTCCTGCGATGCGAATGGCCCGTGAGTGCGCGCGTATCGACGAACGACTTCCAGCACAGGCGAGGCAACGGGCTCGAGGAGGGCTGGCGCAATTCCGGGCGGAAGCAGAATGCCTAAGGCATCGCGGTAGCGTGCAGCGTCTTCAACGGCAATCAGCCGCTTCTCTCCCGCGATCTTGACCTCGAGG
>CAYVSQ010000175.1:0-4748 GCA_964453815.1 uncultured Acidobacteriaceae bacterium
AGAAGAAAGCTCAGCAAATACGCGAGAATCTTCTTCAGTTCGGTGAATATCGACTCCATGTCGTCCTCCACGTGCGTCCGCTCGGAAGAGTTAGCAAAAGAGCAATCGCTGCTCGGATAATGTGCAACACAACCATAACTCTGGCTCTTGAATTCAATCGCAAGTACATACAATGTCGCGAGACGCTATGAAATTACCGCGCAGAGCCGTGCCTTTCTACTGGCACAAGTGACAGTGCTGAACAGATTTTCCAGGGCAGGGGGGACCTTAGAATAGCTCGGGCCAGTACCTTCGCGTGTCGCATTCGTTCAGTTCACGAAAAAACTGCATCCATAAAAAGCGTTTGGACCACTCTCGGCCATGTGATGGACAGCGCTCCGGTCGCTAGATAGAGGATGCTTCACCACCGTATACGCGGTGGTGAACTTAGCGGGCATTCTCGAGAAGATCCTTGACGAATGACATAGCCCTCTGTTCAGCAGTTAGAATGCTCCGCCCAAAGCGAGATAGAGGTTGATGCGGTTGGCGATGAGTTCCTGCTGCACGTAGGTGTTTGCCATCTGGGTCGCCGTCACGACATCTTCCAGCTGCAGCACCGGAGACAGATCCGTCTGGCCCACGGTGTACTTGATCTTAGCGAGAAACAATGCGTCTTCGATGTTCTTCAAAGCGTCACTTGCATCTTTCTCCTCATCTTTCAGATAGCGCTCGTTGGTCAGAGTGACCTCGACGTCATCGAATGCCTGAAGAGCGGTCTGGCCGTATAGCGCTAGGGCGGCTTTCTGGTTCTCATTGGCGATCTGGGCCTGGGCTTGCAAATAGCCTCCCGTGTAAAGCGGAGCCAACATCTGTCCAGCAAGAGTCCACGTCCATGGCTGGTAGCGGAGATCCTGTATGAGGGCATTTGTCGCATATCCGCCTGCGCCCGTCAGACTGATGGTTGGCAGTCTCGCGGCCTTGGCTGCTTGAACTAAGTGAAAAGCTGCATTGAAGGAGTGCTCCGCGGCCACTACATCGGGCCTCCGTTCGAGTAACTGTGATGGAAGACCGGCGGGTACAGGCGGCGGCAGCGTAGCCAAGGCGGCGGCAGTCCTGAGTTCGGCTGAGGGATAGCGTCCAAGAAGCACCTCCAGTCCTCGGACGATCTGCAGATAAGAGTTCGTGAATTGCGCCAGTTGGGCCTGATTCTGCGCCAGCTGGGCATCCGCGAGATCCACTTGCTGTTGTTCGGCTTTCCCGACTTTGAATTGCGCAATCGCGACGTCCAGTTGTTGTTGACTGGTTTTGATGTTCTGCTGAGCGTAATTTTGAAGAATCTGAACATACGTGGCCAGGTACCAGACCTTCGCTGTGGTCGCTGCCAACGACATGCGCGCGTATTGATAGTCATCCTGCGTTGCGGCAAGCCCCTCCCTCGATGCCGCTGTTTGCGAGCGAATCTTTCCCCATATATCGAGTTCCCAGGAGGCAGCGCCCAGGATGCTGGACGAGTTCTTGATCGGGTTGCGGTGTTTCCCTAAGAAGCCTCCATCCTCGTCGTACATGCCGGCGGTGGCCGCGGCGCCCGCAATTCCAATGATGGGCAACATCTGTGCGCGAACCTCGGTGACGATGTTCGCGGCCACCACAATTCTGGTCGATGCTGCCTCAAGGTCGAGGTTGTTCTTCAGGGCCTCGGCCACGATCGCTTCCAGCTGTGGATCGTTAAAGGCCTTGAGCCATCCAGTCTCAAGGGGAGCAGAGTCCGTGGCGGGGCTGGTCCAGTTTTTCGGGATCGTCGTCGAGGGAGGAAGAGCAGATCTAATCGCTTGCGATGTGGACGGAGGCTTTTTGACCGCGCAGGCACTCAAAAACAGCAAAGGAATCGCGAGGCTCAACGCGAGCAATGCCTTGCGAACTGTGACCTCGGTGTTTCTCTTCATGCCATTCCACCTGGCTGACTGGCTCAATAGCCGGTAAAGACGTAGTTAGACCATGTGTACCAACGCATCATGACTTGTCGAATGATGAAGACATCCTTCCAATCTTCCCCCCGAACTGCGATCCATCCACTCGAACCAACTGGAAGGACCACACCTTTGATGTCTTCGTTGAGGTGTAGGATGGCGAACATGCGGTCCGGTGGTGTCGGCTCATAGGAACTTTTAAGCCTGCCCTCGGGATAGAGGGCACCACTACCGGTGGCTCTTTCGATGCTCACCACTTTGGCGTGGAGGATTTTTCCGGGCAATGCTGGAACAGCGACCTCAGCTTCTTCGCCGGGCTTGATGACGTTGACATAGTTCTGCATCACGGTAACTTTGAGAAGCGCGGTATTTCTCTCGTTCACCATGACCATGACCGGTCCGATAGATGCCATTGTGCCCGGCTGAACGGTAACCTGTGTCACGTAACCATCATCTGGAGCGATCGCCGTTGTCTGGTCGAAACTCCATTGGTCATGTGCCACTTTAGCTGCATCTTGCGCCAGAAGCTCTGGCTGTATCTGAATGGCCTCCCGCAGCGCGGTTTGTGCTTGAACCTGCTGGGCCTCCGCCGCAAGCAGTTGCTGTTGCTGGGCAGCCAACTGCTGGTTCCGGGCCGCGATCTGATCCGTAGCGGACTGGACATCTGTTTCGTATTTCTCCACCTCAAATTCACTACCTGCGTTCTTGCTCTTCAGCTCCAAGTATTCCTTGAGCCGTGTCTTCTTTAAATCAAGGTCGGACTCTTCTGCTCTGATAGAGGCCTGAGTCGCCAGGATTTCCGCCTTGATGCCTTGTACTTGCGCATTGGCCGCGTTCAACGTCTGAGTGGCCTGAAGAATTGCGGTAGAGGTCCTGATCTGTGCCGAGCCATATTCAGCTTGTGAATGATGCAGCTCGTCCAGGTAGGGTTGAGGATCCATCCTGAAGAGGACGTCGCCCTTCTTTACCGATGAGTTATCCCTGACTTCCACCTCGATAATCTTTCCTGGTACTCGCGCCTCAATTTGCGTAGTAAGCCCGGAAACAGTGCCGCCGATCGAAAAGGGCTGTGTGTAATTCATCCCGTACAAAATCGTTAGAAGTCCGAAGAAGCCAACAATTCCGACAATCACCTGCCAGAAGAGGTTGAACTTGATCAGGCGGAACTTGACGAAGACCAGGTAGGCACCAAGGCAATAGGCTATTCCGAGGATTGCAATCATGAGTGTTGGCCTCCCGTGCGCCGGGCTAGCTGCTGGTAATCGTCCTCAGCTCTAGCCAGCTGGTCGGAGACCTCTGCCAGCTGTCTCTTGAGCATGTCAAAACTTGCAGGGCCCGGAGTGACGAGACCGGCTTTCTGGCGGTCCTCCATTACCTTTTTCTGGTACATGATTCTGAGCACTACCACCCAGGCAATGATGAGGACGCCGACGATCATGGACGTACACCTCCAGCGCCCGCACTGAGATAGTGAATGCTCTTCTGCAGAACGGTGACACGTTCCGAGATTTTCGCGATCGTCGCAGCGAGTTCGGTAGTCTCATCCTGGCTGATTGCGATTTGCGACCCTTCGCCGACCTGGGGACGCACAAACGCAGCAATTAACGCTAGCATCCATATCGGCGGCAAAAGGACACCGATCCATCCAGCCACGTTAATAGCCTCTGCCCAGGGACTATGGCGTTTCCTTGCCAGCACGCCTGGGATCGCGGCGACGATCAGGATCAGAAACAATGCGCCTACGAGTAGGATCGCAAGGATTGCGAGCGAAACTACATCAAGAACGCCCATCCAGACCTTCCTAAGTAAGACTTTCTATTTATCCCCGCACAATGCCAGGGCCCACAGGCGTAGGTGCTTAGCGCATTCGGGGTTTTTAGTTTATTTCTGCTTGGTGAGTCGGTCTTTAAAGCCTTAACAGAAATGAGGGTAGGGCAGAGATATCAGAGGCACAACTGTCACTTACGACAGGGAGACTAGGTTCAGGCCGACGTCTCCCAACTTCAGAGCGATTCGGCCACGCTTGGACGTGTCGTCGACAATCGCTCGATCCAGGCATTACCTCTGGCAACGCGCAATTTCACCCAGATTGTCGATCTCTCACCAGGCGTCCTGAGTGGTGTGAACAATGCCAGCAAGCGGAGCAGCCGGGGAAGAAATGAAACGCGAAACTGATCGGACAGATTTACTTCGTCGCGTATCCCTGTCGCATGTGACAGTTGGCAACGACCGACGCTTATAGTGAGATCGCAGGTCAAGGAAGGAAAAGGCGCAAATGAAAGTCGTAGGCTTATCAGGAGTTCTATGAAGACTCTCCTATTTGCGAAAGCCGCTGTCGAGATGCTGGCCGGCCTGGCATTTGCGTTATTTCCGAGCAGTCTGTTTCTCATTCTGCTTGGAGCGCCGTTGGATACAGCCGGAACCTATGCCTTTCGCATGTTTGGTGGAGCAATATTCGCGATGGGATTCGCATGCTGGCTGGCACGCGATGCTAGCGACACCTCGGCTGCGAGGGCGCTGATTATGGCGATGCTCCTCTATGATGCTGTATTCGTTGCCCTTCTCCTTTCAGCCCGGCTGGCTGCGGGTTTGACGGGCATAGCCCTGTGGCCGACAGTAGTACTTCATTTGGGACTCGCGGTTTCTTCCCTGTTCTGTCTCAGGCAGGGCTCAGTTGCTCGTGTGGGATGAGTCGATGTTGGTCCATGTACCCGGAAACGGGATGGTACAGCTTTGGCGTCGGAAATTCAGGGCCAGTAATTCCAGGTCGTCTTTACCAGGAGGTCTCATGCAACGAAACAA
>CAYVSQ010000176.1:0-13002 GCA_964453815.1 uncultured Acidobacteriaceae bacterium
TTGATCACAAGGCTATTCTGTATTGGCAAAAAGAATGATCAGTTCCATTTCGGGATTCGGAATATCTCCCGGAACGTAGACGCCGAAATTACGTGAGCGCATGACTGCTTCCCAAACTGGGCCAGTCCTCTCTAGACTGAAGTACTGATAGCGCAATTTCACGGGAATGGCCCGCGGCGGTACCGATACATGCATCATCTTCAGACCGGGCAGCGCCTGCCGAATAAGCTGCTCGATGTGCGTGGCAGAGCAGGCTTTGGCGAGCAACGGGGTCCGGTTGATGAGATCAGCTTCGCGCATATCGGACGAGATGGCGAGATAAAAGCGCGAATTCTCGAAGTATTTGTCTTTGTCTATCGCCGTAGCGTAAATGGAATCGCGCAATGGCTTGAGCGGCAAGGCCACGAAGTTGCTAGGCACTACCGTCTCCAGCAATTCAGCAATGATCGCATCGAGCGCGATAAAGCACGGTCCTAGTTGCTCGTGCTCATACTTCGGGAGGTCGCGCGGCTCCATCTTCGGCGAAAAGGTGGTGAGTGCGCCAGCGAGAGAGAGCATCAGGAGAAACAGCGTTTCGGGATGAACCCGGTCGGTTTCCAGCAGATGGCGCAAGGTGGGAAGGTGCGTGTTGATCGTGTACAGAAGCCAGAAATTTGCTACGTCCGAGGCACTGAAATCGGCCAGAGACTGGTTGCGCTGGCGGCGGGAGCCAGCCAGTTGGCTACTCCTCGACACAAGTGTCTCAATCAAACCGCGCAGGATACCGGTAAGCAGTTCATTGCCTTTGACATTCAGCATGGGTGGAATGTATTTCGCGTCGAGCCGATAGCCGCCAGCTTCCGTCCGCTCAATCTGTGTCAGCGGCAAAAGCACGGATCCCTCAAGGTTCTCGCCTTCGGCCAGAATCTGTAGGTTTTTGCGCGCCAGCGACACCGGCTTTTCGATGCCTGAACTGTTTTCATCGCGCAGCATTTGCAGTTCGGAGTAAAAGCGTGTACTGATGCCGCCGCGCTGCAGCCCGATATTGATGCCTCCCGGCCTGTCCTGTGGGATGGCCAGGTAGAAGGCGCACCGGGTGGTGCCATCGTGAAAGCACTCGTCCAGTGTGCGCAAACGCGGCGATGCATCGGAGGCCGGCATATCCAGCATTAGTCCATCCGGAAAGACGCCCGAAGCCGCTCTTACGTTGAGTTGGCCTTCGCTAAGGCTAGTCCCGTCTATGTCCAGTGAGGAGAAGCCCCAGTTGCGGAAGGAAAGTGCATCGGAAAGAAAACGCAGAGTTTCCTCGAAGAAGCGGTCCTGCGCCTGCAGGTGCTGAGGAGATAAAAAGACGCCTTTTGACCAGACAACCGGTTGCAATTGTCGCATGTATGGTTTTCCTACCGGGCTACGAGTATACAGCCGCACATCGCGCTGACGAGCGGCCCAGCGATGTAGCTACAGCCGCCGCAGCTACTACCTTAGTTGTAACGCTTTCAGCTTGACATGCACCATGAGGAAGTTAATAATTGGCCCGCTCTCGGCATGAACGAAAAGTAATGGTCCCAAACAGAATCGTTAACAAAGTGGCGATAAAAAGTGGGATATAAAAGAGCAGCCGAGGATGTTTCCATTCAGACGTATCGTTGTGTCGCTGATTGAACCCAGGGCGAGCGGTTCCTCCGCGCGCGCCTCTCGAGGATAAAGAGTATGGCTAAAGAAAGTACGCAGCATAAACTGGATCGTGTCCGCTCGCCGCGTGTGCACATTACCTACGACGTGGAAATCGGCGACGCGATTGAGCTCAAGGAATTGCCCTTCGTCATGGGCGTTCTGGGAGACCTGACCGGCCAACCCGAACAACCGCTCGCCGCTCTGAAGGATCGCAAATTCGTTGAGATTAATCCGGACAATTTCGATACTGTCCTCAAAGGCATGCAGCCTCACCTGGCCTTCTCTGTTCCGAACAAATTGAGCGACGACCCCAATGCGGGACAGATTGGCGTCAACCTCAAGTTTGAGAGCCTCGATGACTTTTCGCCGGAAAACGTAGCCAAGCAGGTTGGCCCGCTGAAGGAGCTGTTCGATCTTCGCACGCGGCTCTCCGACCTCCGTGGCAGCTTGCAGGGCAACGACAAGCTTGATGAAGCGTTGTTCGAAGCCGTTTCCAACACGGAGTCGCGCGAAAAACTTCGTACAGAACTAGGTAAGACCGGGGGTGCGGAATGAGTACAACGAAGACGTCAGCTTCCGTCGCAAGCGAAACAGTTGAGCAGCAGGCCTCAGAACAGAACCTGCTCGATCAAATAGTTTCTCAGGGCCGCTTCAATCGCGACCCCGCTACTCTCGAGCGGGGCCGTGACATGGTCAAGGAGTTCGTGAACCAGGTTCTCCAGGGTCAAATGACCCTCACGCGCGATGCGGAAGCGTCTATCCAGGCGCGTATCGCGCAGATCGACCGGCTTATCTCTCTCCAGCTGAACGAAGTTCTGCACTATCCCGCCTTTCAGAAGCTTGAAGGAACTTGGCGTGGCATTAAGTACCTCATTGACCAGTCGGAAACCAACGACATGCTCAAGATCAAGGTGCTCAACGCCTCCAAGCGCGAATTGCTGAAGGATCTGCAACGCGCCCCCGAGTTCGATCAAAGCGCCCTATTCAAAAAGGTCTATGAGGAAGAATTCGGCGTCTTCGGCGGTGCGCCTTTTGCCGCGCTTCTTGGCGATTACGAATTCGGTCGCGGCCCCGAGGATATCGAACTGCTGGAGCGGATTTCTAATGTCGCATCCGCGGCGCATGCGCCCTTTATGAGTGCGGCCTCTTCGGATCTGCTCAACCTGACCAGCTATACCCAGCTCGGCGCGCCGCGCGACATCGGCAAGATATTCGACTCCACCGAGTACGCCAAATGGAAGTCCTTCCGGCAGTCGGAAGATTCCCGCTACGTTGCTCTTACGCTACCGCACATTCTCATGCGCCTGCCTTATGGCAAAGACACCAAGCAGGTCGATGCCTTCGACTATGAAGAAGCGGTCGACGGCAGCGATCACTCGAAGTACCTATGGGGAAATGCGGCTTACGGTCTGGCTGCACGGCTTACCAATTCCTTTGCAAGATACGGCTGGTGTGCCTCAATCCGCGGCGTGGAAGGTGGAGGACTGGTCGAAGGTCTGCCGGCTCACACCTTCCGCACCGACGAGGGTGATGTGGCCCTGAAGTGCCCAACGGAAGTCGCGATTACTGATCGTCGCGAGAAGGAACTCGCCGATCAGGGTCTGGTACCTCTGGTCCATTGCAAGGGAACGGACTACGCGGCCTTTTTCAGTGTCCAGACGGCGAACAAGCCGAAGCTGTATGACAAGGACGCGGCAAATGCGAATGCACGTCTCTCGGCGCAATTGCCGTACATCCTGGCTATGTCGCGTTTCGCTCATTATCTCAAGGCTATGATGCGCGACAAGATCGGCAGCTTCATGACCCGCCAGGACTGCGAGAAGTTTCTTAACCAATGGATCAGCAACTATGTTTGCGCGGATGATAACGCCACCCAAGCTGCAAAGGCGAAACTGCCTTTGCGGGAAGCCGCCATCCAGGTTTCCGAAATTCCGGGCAAGCCAGGTGCCTATCGCGCGGTCGCATTCCTCAAGCCACATTTCCAGCTCGACGAGCTCTCCGTTTCGCTTCGTCTGGTGGCCGATTTGCCGGCGTCGGCGCGCAAGTAGCATAGCCAGGACATGGCCGGACGTCGCCCCCCTGACTACGGCACGGTAGACCAGTATCGCATTAGCTAACCAGGAAAAGGAGTCAGGATATGGCAGTTGATTATTTTCTGAAGCTCTCTGATGGGATTGAAGGTGAATCCTCGGACTCAAACCACAAAAGTGAAATACAACTTATGAGCTGGAGCTGGGGCGCCTCCCAGGTGTCCTCCGTTGCCGGCACGGGCGGGTCAGGCGCCGGCAAGGCCGACCTGAGCGACTTCAGCATCATGACCTATTTCGACAAGGCAACGCCGAAGTTCTTCAAGTCGATCGGCCTGGGCACCCACATCAAGACAGGCACGATGAGCGCGATTAAGTCCGGCGCGGATGGCAAGCCCTATTTGAAGGTCGACTTCAAGGAGCTCTTTGTCAGCAGTTTGCAGATTTCAGGTTCCAGCGAAATTCCGACTGTCAGCCTCTCGTTCACCTATAACGAAATCAAGATTGACTATTCTGTGCAAGACGAGAACGGCAACCTAAAGAGCACGGGTCCGATCACGTATAACACGAAGGAAAACAAGCTCACGTAAGGCGACCCCTCTCATGGACGCGCTCTCGCTCTACCGTGCCGGTCAGTTAAAGCCTGCAATCGATGCGCTTGGTGACGAGTTAAAAAAGCAGCCACTCGACACCAAGCGCCGTACTTTTTTGTTTGAATTGCTTTGCTTTGCCGGCGAGTATGATCGCGCCAGCAAGCAGCTGGACATACTATCGGACGCTAACAAGGAGGCAGCTGCAGGGGCCATGCTCTACCGTGCTGCACTGCACGCAGAGAGAACAAGGCAGGAGATGTTCGCCAAAGATGAACTCCCGCTCGGGACCGTGCATCCATCTCCCGCTGGACAGTGGAATGGCGCTGACTTTGCCGAGCTGTCGGATGCCGATCCTCGCATCGGAGCTCACCTGGAAACGTTCATCGCAGGGAGCTACACCTGGATTCCGTTTGTGTATGTGGAATCGATTGAAGTGGAGCCGCCGAAAAAGCTGCGCGATCTGCTTTGGATGCCCGCCATTCTGCAGACGACCTCGGATTTCCGACTGCAGGACCTCGGCGAGGTTCTGTTGCCAGTGATTTCACCCCTTTCCTGGAAGCATCCCGATGATAACGTTCGCCTTGGCCGCGCAACCGTCTGGGAAGAGGACGCGAAGTACGGCGAAGTGCCTTTCGGACAAAAATTGTTGCTGTGCGGGGATGAAGAGGAGCCGTTCCTGCAACTGCGGAACTTAATCTTCCACCACGCCGGGGAGACGGCTGAAAGTGCCACTACGTGATGATCTGCTGAATCCGGTTCCGGGCGAAAATCCCTCGGGTGTAAGCCTGAGGTACGAGCGCATCTACGATCAGATCAAGGAAGCGCGAATTGAGGAAGACGAGAGCATACCCAGCGGAGACTGGCAGCGCACGGTCAAGCGAGCGGACTATGCCCTCGTTATCAAGCTTGCCGGCGAAGCGCTCGCTACAAAAAGCAAAGACCTGCAACTTGCCGCGTGGCTGACGGAAGCCTACGTTAAGCGCGAAGGCATTGGCCTGATCGCACCCTGCTTCAAGCTCATGCAGGATTTGCAGGAGCAATTCTGGGACACCCTCTACCCGGAGATCGAGGATGGCGACGCAGGTATGCGCGCCGTTCCCGTCGAGTTTGCAGCCAATCGTGTTGCGGCGATTCTCCGCGAAGCTCCTGTCACGCGCGATGGCCTCAATTATTACCAGTACAAGGACTCGCGCGCCGTCGGCTATGAGGCCGACACAGAATATAACGAGGCGAAACGCGAAGCCCGCGAACGAGCAATCAAGGATGGTAAGCCGACGGCTGAGGAGTTTGATAAGGCCTTCGCCTCCACGCCCAAATCATTTTACGTAAACCTCGAGGAGGCGATTCAGTCCTCGACGGAAATGCTGGAAACGCTCCAGATCTTCTGCGAAGAGAAATACGGCGACGATGGCCCCGCATTTGGCAAGCTGCGCTCGTCCCTCGAAGAAGTCGGTCAGGTTATCGGCAGTCTCCTCAATGAGAAGCGCAAGCTCGAACCCGATGCGGTCGTCGCAGTTGCCGAAGAGGAGCCTGAGTCCGAACCGGAAGTGGCCGCCGAAGTCGAATCCGTCGCCGAAACTGTTACGGCTGCAAAAGCCAAAAAAGGGAAGTCCGTCTCTGCCGAACCTGCCGACTGGGATGACGCCATCAGCCGCGTCCAGGCCTGTGCGCAATTCCTCCAGAAAGATCGCCCCGCCAGTCCAGTTGCCTATCTGTTGCAGGCATCCGTGCGGCTCGGAGAGATGCGCGAGCAGGGAAACTACGCTTCATACGACTTCCTGGTATCGCCTCCTACCGAAACACGGCAAAATCTGAAGAAACTGGCATCCGAATCGAGCTGGGAAGATCTGCTCAACGCCGCCGTCGCAGCCGTCGGCGAGCCTTGCGGGCGGGCCTGGCTGGATGTCCATCGTTACATCTGGAAAGCGAGTTATGAAGCCGGGTACAGCGCGATTTCGGCAAGTGTTATCGCCACAGTGCAATCCTTGTTGAAGGACATCCCCGAGCTGTCCACCTGGACCCTCAATGACGACACACCCACGGCTAATCCCGAAACGCAACGATGGCTGGAAGAGATAGTGATTCCCAAGCCGCCAGAGCCGGTTGTTGTAGAGGAAGCGGGGCCATCCGAGCCTTTGTACGCCACAGTTCATGAGTCGGAGGAGGCGGGTGAAGATGCCCCGCCGGACGTTTTGGAACTCGCAAAGGATATGATCCGTCGCGGACAATTGCCGCAGGCCATCCAGCTTCTCGTGCGCGATGCAGCCCAGCAGCCCAGCGGGCGTGCGCGCTTCCAGCGCAGGTTGCAGGTTGCGCAGCTCTGCGTGAGCGCCGGACAAAGCAAGGTGGCACATCCGGTTCTCGAAGAATTGGTGAAGGAGATTGATCAGCGCCGTCTTGAAGAATGGGAAGCAAGCGAGATGATTGCGCCTCCTATGGCATTACTGCTGAAGTGCCTCGATCCCTCAAGCAGCAATGGCGTCAGGGAAGCGCTCTTTGCCAAGCTGTGCCGCATCGATCCCACTGCGGCGATGGATGTTTCGCACTGAAATAAAAGGAGCCTGCAAGCTTGGCGCGTTCAGCCACAGAAACCCTGGTGACACAATCCGTCCTCGACAGGCTCATGGCCGTCGACGAATGGCCAACCACACGTTCGCAATCCCTGCGCTATTACAAGGAGGCACTCAAGCGCGATCTGGAATGGCTGCTGAATACACGCCAGCCTCCAATTCCGGAGCTTGTTGAATACCCGCTGGCCAAGGCCTCTGTCATTAACTTTGGGCTGCCGGATATCACCTCGCTCGGCCTCTCTTCCGCGTCAGATCACGGCCGCCTCCGCAAGGCCATTGAGGTCTGCCTGCGCAACTTTGAACCGCGGCTAATGGACGTCCGGGTCACCCTCGAGGGCTCCGACATGACAGACCGGCGTCTGCGTTTTCATATCGAGGGAAATATGAAGCTCGATCCCGCGCCGGAAGAGATTTCCTTCGATACCGTGCTTGAGCTTTCAAGCGGTGAGTACAAGGTGAAGTGAGCTATGCGCGAAGAACTTCTGGAATATTACGAACGCGAACTCGCGCATCTTCGACAGCTCGGAGGACAATTCGCCGAGAAGTATCCGCGCGTAGCCAGCCGCCTGCTGCTTGAAGCCGATCGCTGCGATGATCCCCACGTCGAACGCCTGTTGGAGGCTTTTGCCTTCATGGCTGCTCGCGTTCATCTGCGTGTCGACGACGACTTTCCCGAGGTTACCTCGGCGCTGCTCGGCATCGTTCAACCGCACTACCTGCGCCCCATTCCTTCGATGTCGATCGTGGAATGCCAGCTTGACCCGGAGCAGGGCAAGCAAACAGCAGGATTGCGTCTTCCCGCCAAAACCCCAATGGCCACAAAACGTACAGTGGACGGCCTGCCATGCCGCTTTCAAACCGCATATCCGGTCGAACTATGGCCACTCACCGTGGGTGAGTGCGAGTGGCGTCAGCCCGAGCGTCTGTCGGAGCCTGTACGGGTGTCCGGAGCGGTGGGTGTTATCCGCATGCGTCTGCTGTGCGCGCGGGACGTCTCCTTCAATCAGTTCAAGATCGGTAAGCTGGCCTTTCACCTTACAGGCGAGACCAATGTGGTGCACATTTTGTATGAATTGCTCTGCCGGAACTGCATTTCCATTCTGGTGCGCAATCCCCATCAGCGCGGCAGCAAGTTAGTAAACATCTCTCCCTCGCAGTTGCGCCCCATGGGTTTTGAAGAAGGCGAGGCGTTGCTGCCATATCCCAAGCGGTCTTTTGACGGCTACCGTCTGCTGCAGGAGTACTTCAGCTTTTCCGAAAAGTTTCTCTTCTTCGAATTAGGCGGCCTGAGTGCCATTGCCGAAGCGGGTTGCGCAGAACAGGCAGAAATCCTGTTCTGCTTCTCCCGTTTCGACCGTCCGGAGCGGCATCAGGACCTTGAAATAGGCGTTTCGGCACGCACGCTGCGGCTGGGATGCACGCCCGTTATCAACTTGTTTTCGCATGTCGCCGAACCCATCCTCGTTACCCACACCAAGCACGAATACCGCGTCATTCCCGATGTACGTCACCAGGAAACGACAGAAGTCTTCTCGATCGATGAAGTGATGGCGTCCAACACCACTCGCCGGGAGAGTATTCAACTTGACCCGCTCTATTCCTATCGATTTCAGGCGAGGAAGGAATCCGGCCGCGCTTATTGGCACGCGGTGCGTCGCATGAACGTGCTTGGCGAACGCGAGCCCTCTACACTTCACCTTTCGCTGGTCGATGTTGACGGCATTATGACTGAGCCGGATGCCGAAGTACTGACAGTGCGTTGTTCCTGCTCGAACTTTGACCTGCCATCGCGACTTCCTTTCGGCCTCGAGGATGGGGACTTCACGGCGGAAGAGTTTCCCGTGGTGAAGCAGATCACGGCCCTGCGCAGGCCGTCGCCCACTTATGATCCGCCTACTGCCAAAGGTCAGCTGTGGCGACTGGTTTCACAGCTTTCACTCAATTACCTCTCGCTGGTGGAAGAGGGTGTAACCTCGCTGCAGGAAATTCTGCGCCTGCACAATTTCACTGATTCGTCATACCTGGAAAACCAGATCGGCGGCATCCTCGCCATGTCTTCGAAGCCGCACTTTGCCATCATGCAATCCATTTATGGCAACGTGCCGGCGCGCGGCACCCGCGTAGAGATTGAATTCGACGAGCGCCAGTTTGTAGGCGGCGGTGTATATCTCTTCGCCAATGTGCTGGACAGATTTCTCGGCTCCTACACCTCCATCAACAGCTTCTGCCAGTTGGCAGCACGCACAAATCAGAGAAAGGAGTTGCTGGGCGAATGGCCACCCAAAGCGGGCAACAAACCTCTGATCTGAACGCGGATCCGAATTCGGATCGCAAGGTGGATTCGAAATTTGAGTCGATGCGTGCCATGCTCGAGCGGGAGCCGTACTGCGTCCAGTTCTTCCAGGCCGTGCGTCTGCTCGAGCGCCTCTATCCGGAGCGCAATCCCGTTGGACTCTTCGTATCGCCGTCTTCGGAGGTCGTTCAGTTTTCTTCGGTCCCCACCCTTAGTTTTCCCGCCAGCGAGATACAAGATCTGCAGACCGGCGAGAACGGCCAGCCGAAGCTCTTCGTCAACTTTATGGGACTCTGCGCCGCAACTGGCGCGCTGCCGCATCCTTATACGGAATTCCTCCTCGAACGGGTTCGTGCAAAAGACCGCGTCCCCGGCGAATTCTTCGACATTTTCAACCACCGCATCATTGCGCTCTTCTACCGCGGCTGGCAGAAATATCGTTTCTATATCGCATATGAGCGTACCGGTGCGAGTGACGACGTCATCAGCGCAAGACTCCTGGATCTGATTGGCCTCGGAACTCGGGGTCTGACTCATCGGATGGATATCGAGGACGAAGCCTGCCTCTACTATGCCGGACTTCTGTCACAACGGCGTCCAACTGCCCAAGGGCTGAGTCAGCTCTTGGAAGATTACTTCGATGTTCCCGTTTCAGTGGAGCAATTCACCGGCACCTGGAACCGTCTGCCGCCTGGCAATCTCACTTTCCTGCGCGATACTGGCGCATTCTGTGAGCGCCTGGGCATGGGAACCATTGTTGGTGACGAAGTATGGGACCAGCATGGCACCGTCACGATCCGTCTCGGGCCGATGAGCTTCGCGCGTTATCAGCAATTTCTTCCAGGTGCCAGCGCCTGCCATGAATTGCATGCATGGCTTCGACTGTATGCGAACCGGGAATTCGATTTCATTATCCAGCTAGTACTTGAGCGCGAAGAAACGCCCGGTATGGAACTGGGTGAGGAAAGCATCCGGGCCTCGCGGCTAGGGCTGGTGAGCTGGATCAAAAACCGGCCCTTGCATCGTGATCCGGACGAGGCAACGTACCGGTTGTCCTAAGCAGCATTATTCATACCCTCGGGAGCTAGACAGATGAGCCTGAACCTGAAGTCGCTGATCGGCAAATTGGATGATGCAACACGGGGTGCCTTGGAGGCCGCAGCCGGCCTCTGCCTTTCACGCACTCACTACGACATCGAGATCGAGCACTATCTTCTGAAGGCGATCGATAGCTCCGACAATGATATCGCCTTCATCCTGAAGCAGTATGGTGTAGACCGCTCGCGCCTTACTACGGAATTGCAGCGCAGTCTCGACCGGTTAAAGACCGGTAACGCGCGCAGCCCCGCCTTCAGTCCGCTGCTGGTGAAAATGCTCACCGAAGCATGGACCGTTGCAACCATCGAGTACGACGCGGCGCAGATTCGCACAGGCTTTACTCTTCTGGCGTTGCTCTCGAGCGAAGAGTTGTCGCGCCTGGTCCGCGACGTCAGCAAGGAATTGCAACTCATCCCGCCCGAGGCGCTGCGCAAAGATTTTTTCACCATCACGGAAAAGTCGCGCGAGGAGTCGGTATCCGCCGTGCCTGCGTCGGCGCCAGGCGCGGGTGAGGCCCCGCGGCCAGCTGGTTCGGGAAAGACTCCGCATCTCGATCAGTACGCCGTCAACCTCACCGCCAACGCCAAAGCGGGCAAGATAGACCCCGTCCTCGGCCGCGATCAGGAGATCCGTCAGGTTGTGGACATTCTCATGCGCCGCCGCCAGAACAACCCCATCCTCACCGGCGAAGCGGGAGTCGGAAAGACTGCTGTGGTTGAGGGTTTTGCGCTGAGACTCAGCCAAGGCGATGTGCCGCCCTCTCTGCGCAATGTTCAGCTGCACAGTCTGGATCTTGCGCTGCTACAGGCTGGCGCAGGCGTCAAAGGCGAATTTGAGAACCGCTTGAAAGGACTCATCAACGAGGTCAAGTCCTCTCCGCATCCGATTATTCTTTTTATCGACGAAGCGCACACCATGATCGGAGCCGGCGGACAGGCGGGTCAGAATGACGCTGCTAACCTTCTCAAGCCGGCGCTGGCACGCGGCGAGTTGCGCACGATCGCTGCCACTACATGGTCCGAGTACAAGAAGTTTTTCGAAAAAGATGCCGCCCTCGCGCGGCGCTTCCAGGTGGTTAAGGTAGAAGAACCGAGTGAAGACCAGTGCGGCACCATGCTCCGTGGCATCATCGCCGCCCTCGAAAAGCATCACCAGCTGCGCATTCTTGACGAAGCCGTCACCTCGACAGTGAAACTTTCGCACCGCTATCTGGCCGGACGGCAGTTGCCCGATAAAGCTGTCAGTGTTCTCGATACCGCTTGTGCACGGCTTTCACTGGGCCAGAATACAATTCCTCCCGCGGTAGAAGACGCGACCCGCCGCATCGACGACCTCAAGGTGCAGAAGCAGATTCTCGAACGGGAAACGACTGTGGGCGAAGACCACGCCGAACGTCTCGCCTCGATCGAGGAACAGCTCGCCGCCACAGAAGCAAATCTAGCCAAACTGAACACACAGTGGGAGCAGGAAGTCAGCCTCGTCAAGCGCATCCGCGCCATGCGCGAAGCCCTCGAATCCGGTGCGGAAACCGTCAAGGCGGAAGGCGATTCTCCCGAGGTCAAGCCATCCATAGAGGCCCTGCAGGCGCTCGAAGATGAGCTCGAGAAAGTCCAGGGTGAAAATCCACTGATGCACGTGTGTGTTGATGAACGCATCGTCGGCGAAGTTATCTCCGCGTGGACCGGCATTCCCCTGGGCAAGATGGTGAAGGATGAAATCGCCGCCGTGCTTGAATTGGACGGCCATCTGCGCAAGCGCGTCATCGGACAGGATCACGCGCTCGCCGCCATCGCGCAGCGCATCATCACCTCTCGGGCCCGTCTTGACGATCCCGGCAAGCCGGTCGGCGTCTTCATGCTGGTCGGGCCAAGCGGCGTGGGCAAAACAGAAACCGCGCTTGCGTTATCGGATCTCCTGTACGGCGGCGAGCGCAATCTGATCGCTATCAATATGTCGGAGTTTCAAGAAGCGCACACCGTCTCGACCCTCAAGGGCTCGCCTCCGGGATATGTAGGCTACGGCGAGGGCGGCGTGCTAACAGAAGCCGTGCGTCGCCGCCCATATTCTGTTGTCTTGCTGGATGAGGTCGAGAAGGCCCACCCTGATGTGCTGGAGCTGTTCTACCAGGTGTTTGACAAGGGCAATCTGGAAGATGGGGAAGGCCGCTCGATCGACTTCAAGAACACGATCATTATTCTTACCAGTAACGCAGCAACCGACACGCTGATGAAGCTCACGGCAGACAAGGAGACGATGCCGGACAGTGACGGCCTTGCGCTTGCCATCAAACCCGAATTGAACAAGATCTTCAAACCGGCATTTCTTGGGCGCATGATCATCGTTCCTTATTTCCCCGTGCGCGACGAAGCGCTCAAGCAGATCATCAAGCTGAAGATCGGTAAGATCCAACGGCGTCTGAATGAAACTCACAAAATCGCGCTGACCTATGACGATTCGGTGCTGGAGGAAGTAGCCAAGCGATGCACGGAAGTGGAGAGCGGCGCACGCAACGTCGACAACATCCTATCTAATACCATGCTGCCGGAGATTTCGCGTCAGGTGTTATTCCGCATGGCAGAAGAGACGCCTACTGAGCAAGTGCGGATTGGCGTGTCTTCTGAAGGCCTATTCACCTATGATTGGTAGTCCCTCGCGACTAGTCAGTCACCGACGGAAAATGCGAGGCAGTGAAACTATCGCGGCTGCGCATTCACAATAAGAAAGATTCGGCAGGCCAGTATGGGCGCATTTGGACAAACCGATCGGCT
>CAYVSQ010000177.1:0-10694 GCA_964453815.1 uncultured Acidobacteriaceae bacterium
CTCGTCGCGTTCACATTGCTGGGCGTCAGCATCGTCTCATCGGCATTCAGCCCGTCGCGCGCATTGTCGTAGTGATAGGTCGTAACATCCACTCCCCTAACGGCCACCACATTCACTGTCAGTTGCAGCGTAGCCGAATGACTCAGGCTGCCCGAGGTTGCGGTAAAGGTCACCGTCGCGTTTCCCGCTGCGGCACTCGCTGCTGCGGTCAAAGTGACACTCTGAGTCGCGCTCGGCATGAGCGTCAGAGTCGACGGACTGGCATTCACGCCGGTGGGCAGCCCGCTCAGAGACACGCTGACCTGGTCTGTGAATCCATTCAATGGAGTTGCTGTTACGGATACCATCTGCCCGGCCGTACCGGCAGTAAGGGCAAGGCTCGTGGGCGCGACCGTCAGCGTGAAGTCTGGGGCAGGAGCTGCCGCAGAGACGGTCAGCACAACTGTAGCTGTGTGACTCAGGCTCCCTGAAGTGCCGGTGACGGTGATCGTAGCCATGCCGGCCGCTGCATTCGGGGCCGCGGTGAGCGTTATACTCTGCGCCGTGCCGGGGGTCAGGGTTAGCGTTGACGGGCTTGCTGTCACGCCGGTAGGCAGTCCGCTCAGGGACACATTCACACTTCCCGTGAATCCATTCAGAGCAGTCGCGTTTAGAGACACCGTCTGCCCTGCAACTCCGGCCGTCAGACTAAGGGTGGTGGGCGAAGCGGTGAGGCTGAAGTCCAGCTTAGCGGCAGGAGCAGTCGATAGACTGTTTGAGGCCTGTGTTCCGCAACCCGTCAGCACCCACGCGCCGATTGCACTCAGGACTATGACCAACAATGCTGGAACTTTACGCATGAAAATACCTAGCTGCCGACCCTTATCAATTCATGACGATACAAATACTTGTCGTCCCGAACCCCATCATAATGAGGACACGATAGCCCGGCCATCCAGCGTTGTGATGAGACAAACAGCGTAAATGACTTCGTTCAGATGTGCTCAAGCGCCTGTTCCAGATCGCCCAGCAGGTCTTCGACATCCTCGATACCTGCCGAGATGCGCACCAGACCATCGGTGATGCCAAGATTCGCACGGGCTTCCTCACCAATCGCGGCGTGTGTCATTGTCGCCGGATGCGAGATCAGCGTCTCGACTCCGCCCAAAGATTCGCCCAACGTGCAAATCTTCACCTGCCTGAGCATCGCGTTCGCATTCTCGAGCGATCCGGTCTCGAATGAGATCAGCGCCCCAAAGCCGGACATCTGGCGCTTCGCCAGCTCATGTTGTGGATGCGATCCGAGGCCAGGATAGTGCACCTTCTCCACTTTTTTATGCTGCGCCAGGTACTCCGCAATCCTGCGCCCGCTTGTATCATGCTGGCGCATGCGCACGGCTAGGGTCTTCACGCCGCGCAATACCATCCAGCACTCGAACGGCGAAAGAATGCCGCCCGTGCACTTCTGGACGAAGGTGAAGTTCTCCTTGTGCTCGGGCTTGGTGCCCACCAGCACGCCACCAAGTCCATCGCTGTGGCCATTCAGAAACTTCGTCGTCGAGTGCATTACGATATCGGCGCCAAGTTCGATCGGCCGCTGGAAATACGGCGACATGAACGTGTTATCTACGGCCAACTCGACGCCACGCTCATGGCATACATCCGCAACGGCGCGAATATCCGTCAGCGTCATGATGGGATTGGTGGGCGTCTCGATGTGAACCAGCTTTGTCGACGGCCGAATCGCGCGCCGGACATTCTCCGGATCCGAGGTATCGACATAACCGAACTCGATGCCATAGCGGGTCACAATCTCGTTGAATAGCCGCGGCGTGCCACCGTACACGTTCTCGCCACAGATCACATGATCGCCGCTCCGGAGCATGGTAATCATGGCCATGATCGCCGCCATGCCACTGGCGAAGACGTGCGCGCTCGTGCCACCTTCAAGCGATGCCAGGTTGGCCTCAAGGGCGTCACGTGTCGGGTTCGACACGCGCGAATACTCGTAGCCTTTGTGCTTGCCGATCTCCTCCTGCGCATAGGTCGAAGAGAGATAAATCGGGACGTTCACCGCACCCGTCAATGGATCGGAAGGCTGTCCGTCGTGTATCGCGCGCGTGGCAAAGCCTTGCAAATGTTTGGTTGGATTCGTCAACTGAACCTCATAATTAATTCGTGTTTGTGCGAAGGCGCGATTGCCTGGAGGACTAGTCCTCGAAAATGTTCTTTGACAAATATCGCTCGGCTGAATCCGGAATGATGGTCGCCACGCGTTTGCCCATCCCCAGGCGCTCCGCGACCGCAACCGCGGCATGCACAATCGCGCCCGAGCTCGATCCGCCCAACAGGCCCTCTTCCGCAGCCAGTCGCCGCACCATGACAAAGGCGTCATCATCGGTGACCATCGTAATTTCGTCTGTCACCGCGCGATCGAAGGTCCGGGGCACGAAAGAAGCACCGATTCCTTCCACCTTATGCGGACCGGGCTTGCCGCCCTGGAGCACCGACCCCTGGGTTTCGACGGCAACGGTCAGAATGCTTGCGTTCCGTTCCTTCAAAAACCGCGCCACGCCGGAGAATGTCCCCCCCGTCCCCACTCCGGCAACGAAGGCGTCGACGCGACCTTCCATCTGTTCCCAAATCTCGACCGCTGTTGTGTCGTAATGGAACTGCGGATTCGCCTGATTCTCGAACTGCAGCGCCGCAAACACGTTCGAATCGTCTTCGGCCATCGCCTGTGCCTGACGGATCGCCCCGCTCATGCCTTCCGACTCGGGAGTGCGCACCACCGTTGCGCCAAAACCGCGCATCAGGATGCACTTCTCCTCCGCAAAGCCCTCGGGAACGAACAGCACCACGCGATAGCCACGATTCACGCCGACCAACGCCAGCCCCACGCCGGTGTTGCCCGCGGTGGCTTCCACTATGGTCGATCCCGGCTTGAGAATGCCGCGCCGCTCAGCGTCGAGGATCATCCCCAGCGCTGCGCGATCTTTCACGCTGCCGCCCGGGTTCAGAAATTCGAGCTTGGCATACACCGCCGCCCACTCCCGCCGAGCCACTCGCCGCAGACGTAGCATGGGCGTCTGGCCCATCAACTCGGTGATATCTTCCGCGACCCGCAGACCCCCGCCGGTTTGCTGTACAACGCCTGATCCACACATAACAAAACTCCTTAGTGTAGCAGGCCGATGTGCCTAACCGATCCATTTCCGGATTACCTCCAACCACACTTGCCGCCTTTTTCCTTGGGAATTGCTGCGTTGCTCCTGTAGTCTTTGGCTATCATGCGTCGACAACGAAACGACCCGCCCTTTGGACCGTCGCCTGGATAACTACCTTGTCTATTGCCCCTTCCAATTCGGCGCAGGGTAAGAGCCGGGCTGTTTCCATGCTCGTTCTCGCCACAATTGGGGTCTCGATTTGCGTTTGGGCAGCCGGCTGGCTCCTCTATGGCGCAGCTCGGCGTCTTAACGACTCGCGCGACTGGCTAGAGCATTCGCAGTCTATCATCGCCGATCTGCAGGTGGAGATGCAGCGGCTGGATCGCATCGAACCGAATATCCAGCTTTATCTGCTCACTCACGACGAAAACAATCTTCGTAACGCGCAATCGAACAGCGTCGCTCTTTATTCGAATGCCCTGCACCTGCACCAACTGGTCAGCGATGACCCCTCCCAGTCAGTCCATGCGCAGGAGTTGGTAAAACAGGGCGCCGCCTTGGTGAAAACGCTCGACACCCTCACCCCGCAATCGCAATTTCCTTCACAGCAATTGCTTACCCTGGGAGAGATTCTGAGCGTGATGCAGGCGGCGGAGAGGGAAGTGCTCACCGGGCGTACCGAAGCCGCAAAACTCAATGCCTCGCGCAGTCTGCTTACCAGTGTCAGTTTCACCGGCCTTTCGCTGGTTGTTGTCATCGTTCTCTTCGGCTTTCTCTTGCGCGACGCGCTGCACCGCCGTCGATATGAGGAACGCTTATCGGAAACCAACGAAAAGCTCGCCGGCACCATCCGTGCCCTTGAGCGCCAGGCCCGCGAATCGGACCTGCTCACCGCGGCCCGCGATGAACTGCAGCTCTGTGTGAGTTCTATTCAGGCACAGCAGTCTTCCGTACGCTATCTTGCGCAGCTCCTTCCCGGAACCACCGGCGGAGTCTGCCTCATCAACAATTCCCGGCAACTGGTTGAAGTGGTCGCAACATGGAATGGCGCAACCACCCTGTTCGATGGCTTTGCTCTTGACGCCTGCTGCGGGCTCCGCTCGGGGCGCATGCGTTGGCGAAAAGCCGGCCAGTCGGAAGTCCATTGCGCACACTTTGCCGGCACTCCCCCGGAGAACTACCTCTGCCTGCCACTCGCCGCTCACGGCGAAACGCTGGGCATCGTCTACGTGGAATGCGCCTCGACGGGTATCGCCGCAATGGTCGACGCAAACCTGGGTGCTCTACAACAGCTGGTTGAGCTGGCATCGATCGGCATCGCCGGCCTCAACTTGCGCAGCAAACTCGAACACCAGTCCATCCGTGACAGTCTTACCAACTTGTTTAACCGGCATTTCATGGAGATTGCGCTCGATCGCGAGTTGCGACGTGCCATTCGCCAGAAGAGACCTCTCGCCTTGCTCATGCTCGACATCGACCATTTCAAGCAGTTCAATGACACCTATGGCCACGAGACTGGGGACATAGTTTTGCGGGAAGTGGCCGAAACGATGCGCCAGATTGTCCGCAATGAGGACATCGTCTGCCGCTACGGCGGCGAGGAGTTCGTCGTGATCCTACCCGAGCTGTCTACAGAAGACGCGCGCGCGCGCGCCGAATCGCTACGCCACCTGGTGGGTGAGCTTCGCCTGCACTATCGAGGGGAGGCTCTGCGCGACGTAACCATTTCCATCGGCGTCGCCATGTATCCGTACAACGCCGACTCGCCTGAAGAGCTCCTGCGCATAGCCGACCGCGCTCTCTACGAGGCAAAGCATCTGGGGCGCAACCGGGTGATCCTCGCCGACCAGCCCTTCGTCGCAGTCCCCCCGGCCAAGATTACGGCCACCATCGCCCAAGCTGTCGGTTCCTAGACTGTCCTTGCGAAGTCCCTCCCTCCTACTCCGTCTTCGCTGTCTTCGCTTCCGACGCCACGGGCTTCGGATAGTACCCGCTACGCGTGCGCACTCCCAGCCTCCCATGGCCCTGGCTATGCGCTTCTACTCTCAGGGTGCGGTACCCACCCTGCGAGGGCGGCTTGGTCGAGTGATAACCAATCGTGTATTGGTTGCGGATGTCACGCGCCACCTCCGCCGCAATGGAATCCACATCGGCCAGTGACTTGGGAAAGAACGCAATGCCTCCCGTCTCGTCTGACAACAGCTTGAGCGCCCGCTTCGCCCTCCGCGATTCGCGCCCTCCGCCTTCGTCGCCAAATAAGAGGCCGATCGAATACACCACGGGCCCCTGCAAATCCTGCACCCGTCGAATCGTCTGTTCCAGCGTGAAGGTCGATGCGTTATCCTCGCCATCGGTAATAATCAACAGGGCTTGTTTCGGACGCTTTGCGTTCTTCGCCAGCTGATCGGCCGAAGCCACCACCGCGTCATAAAGTGCCGTGCCGCCCTTCGAGTCGAGGTGCGCCAGTCCTTCGCGCAGCTTGCCGATATCAGAAGTAAAGTCCTGATCGATAAAGGCCTCATCCGAGAAGTTCACCACGAAAGCCTCGTCGTCTCGATTCGACGCCTTCACCAGATCCAGTGCCGCTGTGTTCACCGCTGCGCGCTTGTCCCGCATGGAACCCGAATTGTCCACCAAGATTCCCATAGAAACGGGAATGTCCTGGTGCTGGAAGGACGTGATGGTCTGTGGTACGCCATCCTCGAAGATCCTGAAGTCGTCTTTCTTCAAGTCCGTCACCAGCCGGCCATTTTCATCCAGCACGGTCACATTCAGGACGACCTCGTCCACGTTGCGCCTGAGTGTGAAACCGCCGTGTGGCCCCCGCTCCAGCTCCTGCCCGCGATTCGCCGAACCGGGGTGTTCCGGGCTCACCGGCTCATTGTCCACCGCGTCGGGAGAGACTACCGGATCGCGGTCTACGTTCAGCGGAGGCTGCGTTTCGGGTTTTTGAGCCGACGCTGTCTGCGTTTGCCCGGTAGGAGATGCGGCGGGGGATTCACCGGCTAGAGCCCGCGCAGCGGCCGACTTCGGTGCCGAGGCCGGAGGCGCACTCTGCGCGGCGAGAGTAAGCGGGGCCGTGAACAGGAGAGCCAGCGTAAGAACAAATGCCAAAATAGGACGATTACTGCAAGGGCGCATAGTATCCGGTACGAGCGTGGACCGTGAGCTGAGGCAGCCCCGCCGGAGGCACCAGCCTCACCTTCAATTTACGCCACTTCCCGTCGTGCTTATCATTATCCGGCTTGTATCCAAGCAAATATTCGTTGCGCAATTCTGCGCTGATCTTGGTCGCAATGTCTCCCATTTCTGACACATCGTCCACGCGGAACAGCCGTCCACCCGTCTCGTCGCTGATGTCGTTCAGCAACAATGGCCCCATTCTTTCTTCCGTCGTCGCAGCGTAAGGATCGAAGATTCCGATCGAATAAATCTGTACTCCGGATTCCCGCACCACTGACCGTACCTCGCTCTCGGTATAACGGCTGCGATTATCGCCACCATCTGAAACCACCAGCAGTGCCTTGCGCTCATATTTCGCCTGCTTCATCTTATTCAAGCCGAAATAGATTGCATCCAACAGCGCTGTGCGGTGCTCGGCCTTCACGATGGCCAGGCGTGATTCGATCTGATCGACCGACGAGGTAAAGTCCTCAATCAGTTCCGGCCGGTCGTTGAACCCCACCACAAAAAACTCGTCCTGCGGATTCGAAGTCTTCATGAACTGGAGAATGGAATCGCGCGCGCGAATCACCTTGTTGCTCATGCTTCCGCTCAGGTCGAAAATCACGCCGATTGAGACCGGCGCGTCCTCAGTTGAAAACGACCGGATTGTCTCCAAATGACTATTTTCGTAAATGAAGAAGTTCTCTTTCTCGAGGCCAGTCACCAGCCGGTCCATAGGATCGGTCACTGTCAGCGGCACCAGCACCAAGTTCACATTTACGCGAATCCGCTCGCCTGATCGCGCCTTCAGGGCCTCTTTTCCCTCGACAGGTTTCGGTTCGGTACTCGGTGCCGGAGGAGGAGGCTGCACGTGGACCGTGCTCAGCGGATCTTCCTGCCCATATGCAATATGCCATGTCAATGCCGACATCAGCATCAACACGCATGCGGCTATCACCGGCATGAGAACGAGTATTTTACGACGCATCAAAGTCAGGGAGGTAATTCTTGGATCGACCGGGATCGGGCTGTCAATAGCCATCATTAATTTTAGATTCCGCATTCTGAGCCGCCGCGGTCTCACAAATCAAGCCGCTACTCAGCCAAACAATGCTGCAAGCCTATCAACGCTGATGACTTGCATCCTAGCATGCTGCGAGCGCACTTGCTCCTGATCTTTTGTCCCATCACAACTTCTTCTCTCCACTCGCAGATCATGGCTCCTTTGGTTCCCTGACCTTCGCAGCTGCAGACCAAGCTCGCCGCTGATTTACAATCGGGCAGGAACTCATCGACAGAATCGCCGGGCTCAGTGGAGTCAGGCTTACTGGACACCATCGGATCGCATGGCCCACGTCTATCCATTTCGCGCCCTCCGTTACAACCCGTCGCTTGTCCGTCTGGAAGATGTCGTTACCCAACCCTACGACAAGATCACTCCAGCCATGCAACAGGCTTATTATCAGCGCAGCCCCTACAACCTGGTCCGCATCATCCTCGGGCTGCCCGAGCTCTTCGATTCAGACTCCGACGGCAACATCTACACCCGCGCTGCGCGCGATTTCGCCGACTGGCGCGAGAGCGGCATCCTTATTCAGGAAAACGAACCCTCGATCTTCGCCTATTCCCAGCGTTTTACTCCTCCCGGCACACCCGATACGCTTTTGGAACGCCGTGGCTTCATCGCGCTGGGTGAGCTTTATGACTACGCCCAGAAGGTCGTCTTTCGTCACGAACAAACCCTTTCCAAACCCAAGAGTGACCGGCTCAACCTGCTTCGGGCCACCCGTGCCCACTTCGGCCAGATCTTCATGCTTTACTCTGACCCCGGTTTCAGCGCCGAACGCCTGCTGTTCGACTCGACCGCTGCGCCCGACATCGAAGTGACCGACGAGTACGACGTCCTGCACCGCATCTGGCGTATCGACGACCCGAATACGATCAACCTCCTGACCACCGCTCTCGAGGATAAGAAGCTTATCATCGCCGACGGCCACCACAGGTATGAGACGGCCCTCAGCTATTCTCGTGAGCACGCGCCCACTGAGGCCGCCGGACCCACCGAGCGCAACTCATACTCTCTGCCGCAGCCGCTTTATCCCGAGGCCGCCGTCATGATGACCTTCGTCAACATGGATTCGGAAGGTCTGGTCATCCTTCCCACTCATCGCGTGGTGCACGGCCTGAAGAATTTCCTGCCATCGGATTTCCTCGACCGCGCCCAAACTTATTTCGAGATCGAAGTGCTCTCAATCGATGATCCCGCTGCACTCACCCGCCGCCTTGCATCTCTTCAGGACAAAACTGCCTTCATCGCCGTCACCTCCGCCGGGAAGCATCTGCTCGTAGCCAAACCTGAAGCTATCTGCCCCATTCTGAGCCATATCTCCGAACGTCAACGTCAACTCGATGTTGTGCAGCTCCATGCGCTCGTCCTTGAAAAGCTCCTCGGCATCACACCCGAGGCCATCCGCGAGCAAACCAACCTGCGCTATCGGCGCGATGTCGCCGAGGCCATCGATCAGGTTGCCGAGGGCGAGGCCGATGTCGCCTTTCTTATAAATCCGCTCACCCTCGATCAGCTCCGCGAAGTCGCCTTTGCCGGCGAGGTCCTGCCGCAGAAATCCACCGACTTCTTCCCCAAACTCCTCAGTGGTCTTGCCATCTATGCGTTGGACTGATGCGGCGTTCCGAAGCTGCCTGACCCTCGTCTTGCTCACGGTCCTGCTCATGTTTCCTCCGCTCACCGTGGGCCAGGCACAGCAACCTCCGCCGCCCACACCAGCTGTTTTGCCACAGGCTACGCCCGCACCGCCCGTTCCGGCAGCCACGTTGCCTAATGTCGCGCTGCGCTTTCTCGTCGTCCTCGACGCCGCGCACGGGGGAGACGACACCGGTGCCCGCATCACAGACCGCCTGCTTGAGAAGGACATCGCCCTCAGCCTCTCCGCCCGCTTGCGCTCCATGTTGTCCGCGCACGGCATCGGGGTCTTCACCACCCGCGATTCTGATGTGAATCCATCCGCCACCAGCCGTGCCGAGGCCGCCAACCGCAACTCCGCCGCAGCCTGCATCCTTATCCACGCCACCGCTACCGGCAGCGGAGTGCATCTTTATACCTCGTCGCTTGCGCCCACCCCCGTCACCCGCTTCATGCCCTGGCAAACGGCGCAATCGGGCTACGTCACGCAGAGCCTCAAGCTTTCGTCTGAAATCGACTCGGCGCTCGCGCACGCCGAAATCCCCGTCACGCTGGGCCGCACCTCGCTTCAACCCATGGACAGCTTTGCCTGCCCCGCTGTCGCCATTGAAATCGCCCCGCTTGCGGCAGGCGCAAGCACCAAAGCCAAACCGCTCACCGATACCGCGTACCAGCGGTCGATACTCGACGCCCTGACCGCCGCCATCGACGAGTGGCGCAACGACTGGAGACAGCAGCCGTGATTTCCCGCGCGCAACGCACTCTTTTCATCGGCATGCTGATCGCCGCCGTTACCATGGCCGCCATCCTCATCCGCCTGCGCGAACGCGCCCAGGATCGCCTGCACGTCGTCCAGGGCTCGGCCCCGCTTGTCGAGACAGTCGAGGCTCCCCCGGCGCCCGTATCGCTTCTTATTCCCAACGATGCCGACGGTTCGCTGGTCGAGAAACACCTCAACCTTCCTCTGCCTCACGACGATAGCGCCCGGGCCCGTGTCCTCCTTGAAACTCTGCTCGAGGCCTTCCACGATCCCCAGTCCACTCACCCCATCGCCGGCGTCGGCAGTACAGGCCGCGCTGTACCCAGCATTGATGAAGTCTTCCTGATGCCCGTCCCGCACACCAAGGACACACCCACCATCTCCGATAAGATGGCAGTCGTCAATTTCAGTGCTGCCTTTGCCCAGTCGCACCCCTCTGGCATTGAGCCCGAAACCCTTACCCTGCTCGCCATCATCGGAACGCTCCACGCCAACCTTCCCGCGATAACCCAGGTTCGCTTTCTGGTCGATGGCCATCAACGTGACACCCTCGCCGGGCATGCCGACCTCACCCGCGTCTATCTTGCATCGGCAAACACTGCCGCAGGTGGCCAATAGCATGAAGAGCGGGAACATGAACATCGGCGTCTTCGATTCCGGCTTTGGGGGGCTTACCGTCCTGCGCGCGCTCCTCGAACGCCTGCCCGGGGCGAACTATATCTATCTGGGAGACACCGCTCGCCTCCCTTACGGGGCGAAATCGCAAGCCACCGTCGCGCGCTACGCGGTCTCGAGCGCCCACTTCCTTGTGGAGCAGCAGGCCGACTACCTGGTCATCGCCTGCAACACTGCCTCCGCTCTTGCCCTCGACGCGATTCGTGACGCCGTCCCTGTGCCCGTCATCGGAGTTATCGAAACCGGA
>CAYVSQ010000178.1:0-11854 GCA_964453815.1 uncultured Acidobacteriaceae bacterium
GACACTTGCGGAATGAAGGATCGATCGGAATGATCCCAAGTCACTTTTACGAACTGGCGACATAGCGTTTCTAAAACCCCGGAAAGCCAGTTCGCATGAACCCTTTGTGCGCGGAGGCGCGCAAGGAAGGCTTCACGATCAGTGCAGCGATTGGGAGAGCGCGTGCAGGTTGCCCCGGAGACGAATGGAGTCGCCGTCGTCCAGAAGTGCTTCAACTTCCATGGTCGTATGCTCCCAGACTGGCACAGCCGTGGCGAGCAGAGTCCTGCCCTGCGGTGTCAGCTTCAGTCGTCGGCCACGCCGGTCAGAAGGGTTTGTGACGACTTTGACAAGGCCGCGGCGCATCAGCGGCTTGAGTGCGGCAGTCAAGGTTGTGCGGTCCATGGCGAGCAGTGAAGCCACCGACGCCATATCCGGAGGCTCAGGACGATTCAGCGACATCAGCAGAGAGAACTGGCCGTTTGTCAGGCCGAGCGGCCGCAATGCCTCGTCGAAACGCCGCGCCAGAGCCCGTGCTGCCCGCTGCACGTGGAGACAGAGGCATCGGTCGCGAACTCGAGTGGTTGCTTCAAAAGGAACAATTGTGGCTCTTGACATGGCGTTAATATGTTGATATCAACATACCTTATATTGAGCTACCTTGACAAACCATTTATGTAAGCCCATACTAACGTAAGTTAGTACTTACCAAACAAAAGGGGCCGGAGATTTTTTGGACGATTTGTCGAATTCCGGTCCGGCCGTTCGTCGTTATAGTGAAGGCAGGGCAACCGGCCGCCCTGAAGACCATATGGAGGACCCACATGTCATTCCTGCGTGATTTGAAAATTGCGGCTCGCTCTTTGTCGCGAGTTCGCGCGCTGTGGATCACTGTAGCTCTTACACTTGCTCTGGGGATCGGTGCCAACGCGGCAATCTTCAGCGTGGTCCGCGCCGTACTCCTACGGCCGCTTACGAATCGCGACGAAGACCGGTTACTTTACCTGCGCCAAAGCGCTCCCGGGATCGGTGTCGCTAACGAGACTTTTTCTGTCCCTGAAATCCAGGACCTGGGCAAGAGTCTGAAGACCATCAAGGACTTGGGCACCATTTCAGCCATCGACTTCACCATCGTCGGCCTGGGCACGCCGCGCGAGATCCCCGCCGGGGTTGTCGACGGCAATTACTTCGAGGTGATGGGGCTGCGTCCGGTGATTGGACGCCTCTTGACTCCCGCCGACGACGGGCCGAACGCCCCGGGCGCGATTGTGCTCACCTACAAGTTCTGGAGCACCTCGCTGCACTCTGACGCCAGCGTGCTTGGAAAGTCGGTTCGCCTTGAAAGCTATGGAGGCCCGCGAACTGCAACCATCGTCGGGGTGCTCGAGCCATCGGTGCCATATCCGGTGGCGACCGAGATTATCGCCAATGTTGTGACCAGTCCGCATCATCTATCCGCTACCATGGTGACCGGCCGCGAGCATCGCATGACCGAGGTATTCGCGCGCCTTGCTCCCGGCGCGACTCTCGAAGCCGCGCGGGCGGAGCTCAAAACGGCATACGCCGCAATCGTGCAGGCGCACCCGGAGGTGTACAAGCCCGCCGACCGCTTCCAGATCGGTGTGACGCGCATGCACGACGAGATCAATTCGCGCGCGAACACGGTTTTGTGGGTGCTCTTCGCGGCCTCGGGCCTGCTGTTCGTGATTGCATGCTCGAATGTCGCCAATCTTGTGCTGGCGCGAACGGTGCGCCGCGAGCCGGAGCTGGCCGTGCGCTCGGCTCTGGGAGCAAGCGCCGCGGTGCTTCGCCGTTCGCTGCTGGCGGAAAGCATTGTCCTCTGCGGAAGCGGGGTGCTGGCGTCTTTGATCGTCGCCGCTCCGATGGTGGCCGTGCTCGGTCGCTATGCGTCACGTTTCTCCGTACGGGCCGACGGCCTGAAACTGGACTTCACGCTGGTGTGGTTTGGGATTGTGCTGGCGCTGGTCGCGGCGGTTTTCCTGGCGTTTATTCCGCGCCTTCCCGCGGCGGATACCTCGCGGGGGCTGGGGCTCACCAGCAATGAAGTGCGCGTAACGGGAAGAAGCGCGCGGCGTCTTCGCGTCTTCGCGGTGATGCAGATCACAGCCTCGTTCCTGTTGCTCGCCGGAGCCGGCGTGCTCATGAGGACTCTCTACGTACTCGAGTCGACGCAGCCCCCATTCGAGACCGCGAGGGTGCTGGCCGTGAATCTGCCCGTGATGTCGTATGGGCGAACCCCCGAGCAGGTCCGTGATTTCTATCGCGACGTGAAGAACCGGGTCAGCACGCTGCCCGGGGTCGAGCACGTCTCCGAAGGCTTCAGCGTTCCGTGGCGCGATGAGCAGGGGCTGAACATCAGCTTCGCCTTCGCGGTGCAGGGGGCGACGCGCAAGAACGGCCAGGACGATTTGCGCGCTCACTACCGGTCCATCTCTCCCGGATTCTTCGGCACGGTGGGAATGCCGCTTCTCGAAGGCCGGGATTTTCGGGACACGGATAAGGAGGGCTCGGAACGTGTGGTGATCGTAAGCCAGAGCCTTGCGCAGACGCTCTTTCCCGGCCAGGAAGCGATCGGCCGCGAAATGCGCTGGACCGACGGCGTGATGAAGTTTATCGGCATCAGCTACGAGCCGCGGCGAATCATCGGCGTGGTGCCTGACTTCGATGATGAAAATATCATCCCGTCGCCGGCCATGACGGTGTATCAGCCGACTGAACAGGAGGGATGGCACGGCCGCCTGTTCGTGCGCACGAAGCAGGATCCATATACGCTGGTTCCCGCCATTACCCGTACGATTCACGAGATGGCAGCAGACCAGCCTGTGGAGAGAGCCAGCACACTCCAGGACATTCGCGCGGAAGTTCTAACGCCCAACCGCCTGAATGCCGTCGTGTTTGGCGGATTCGCCGCTGTGGCACTGTTGATCTCCGTGGTGGGTGTGGCGGGCGTTCTAGCATTTTCTGTGAGCGGGCGCACGCGCGAGTTCGGAATCCGTATGGCCCTCGGCGCACAGCCGCGCAACATCCTGACGAATGTTCTGAGTGAGGGTCTGGTGATCGCCAGCATCGGAGTGGGTGCGGGCTTGGTGCTTGGCTTCCTTTTCGCGCGCATGATTGGCAGCTACGTCGGAGAGGTGCATCTGCCCGGCGCACTGTCTTTTATTGCGTCTGCTGTCGTGATTCTGGCTGCAGCTGTGATCGCATCGGCTGTGCCCGCGGCACGAGCTGCAAGGGTGAACGCGGTGGAAGCTTTGCGTTCCGAGTAATCGGCGGCTTTTCCACGCCATTGCCGGGTGAGACCACGACCAGTATTTTCCTGAGCCAGCTATGGAATCGGCGGCAGGTTAGCTCCGCCTGCCCGAAAATATGGAGCGCAATTGGCGCGTACAGACCTTCTTGTTCTTAATTCTCCAAAGAAAAATCTAGAATCATCTTCGTTGGTTTGCCGGCGTTCACCTGTTCAGGTTCTGGCCTCGTCGTCCTTATCATTGTGTTCTGACGGGGTGTTCTGAGGGGGCGGGATGGCTGCCCCAATCGGGGAATCGTAACGGCGTGAAGCCTTCACGTAGGATAGATAAACCGGCTCTGAGGCGGTTCCCGCCTACCAAAACGGGGAGAATTGAACCACATGCGGAGAATTGGACTGGCATGAATGACACGGTACTGGTTACGGGTGGCGCGGGTTTTATCGGCTCCAACTTCGTCCTGAATTGGATTGCGAAGACGAAGGCCAGCGTAGTGAATCTAGACCTGCTGACGTATGCGGGCAACCGCGGGAATCTCTTGTCGATTGAGAACCATCCGCGGCATATCTTTATCAAGGGCGATATCGGTGACGCAGCGCTGGTCGCGTCGTTACTCGAAAAACATAAGCCGCGCGCGATTCTCCACTTTGCGGCTGAAAGCCACGTGGACCGGTCGATTGCCGGACCGAATGCTTTCATTCAAACCAATATCGTCGGGACTTTTTCGCTCCTCGAAGAGGCAAAGAAGTATTGGGCCGAGTTGCCAGGGGAGGATAAGGCGGCGTTCCGCTTTCTTCACGTCTCGACCGATGAAGTGTACGGAACCCTCGGGCTCAATGATCCAGCCTTTACCGAGACCACCCCTTACACGCCCAACAGCCCATACGCGGCTTCGAAGGCCTCCTCCGATCATCTGGTGCGCGCCTACTTTCATACGTATGGCCTTCCTGTTCTCACTACGAATTGCTCGAATAACTATGGTCCCTACCAGTTTCCGGAGAAGCTGATCCCTCTTGTGATCCTGAATGCTCTGGAGGGTAAGCCGCTGCCGGTCTATGGAGATGGGTTGAATGTCCGGGACTGGCTCTTTGTCGGCGATCACTGTGCGGCAATTCGCCAAGTTCTGGAGCGTGGCCGGATCGGCGAGACCTACAATATCGGCGGGTCGAGCGAGCGAAAGAACATCGACGTTGTTACGACCATTTGCGACATCCTTGATGAACTGCGCCCCAATCCGGTGTTGGGAAGCCGCAGGGAGTTGATCACCTACGTGAAAGACAGGCCAGGCCATGATCGTCGCTATGCCATCAACGCGGAGAAGATTGCTAGTGAACTCGGCTGGCGCCCGGAGAAGCAATTCGAGAGCGGCATTCGGGAGACGGTGGAATGGTTTCTGGAGAACCTTCCCTGGGTGGATGATGTGAGGTCCGGTGCGTACCAGCAGTGGATCGACTTGAACTACTCAGAGCGTTTCGGGTCGGAGCGGCTGGCATGATGAAAGGAATCATTCTGGCGGGTGGATCAGGGACGCGGCTCTATCCCGTAACGCATGTCGTTTCGAAGCAGTTATTGCCGGTATATGACAAACCGATGATCTACTATCCGCTGAGCACGTTGATGCTGGCGGGAATTCGGGACATTCTGATCATCTCAACACCACAGGACACGCAGCGATTTGCGGAGCTGCTTGGCGATGGGCGGCGCTGGGGCATCGAATTGACGTATGCCGTGCAGCCCAGTCCCGATGGCTTGGCACAGGCCTTCATTATCGGTAAGGACTTTGTCGGCAACGAACCATGCGCGCTGGTTTTGGGTGACAACATCTTCTATGGGCAGTCGCTTTCCGGCCAGTTGAAGCGGGCGGCGGCGAAGACCGCTGGCGCAACGGTATTCGCCTACCAGGTGCAAGACCCGGAGCGGTATGGCGTGGTGGAATTCGATGCAACGGGCCGCGCGATTAGCCTGGAAGAGAAGCCAGCAGTTCCCAAGTCACGCTTTGCGGTTACGGGGCTGTATTTCTACGACAATGATGTGGTCGCAATCGCGTCAGCGCTGAAACCCTCTCCCCGGGGCGAGCTGGAGATTACCGATGTGAACAAGGTATATCTGAGCCGGGGCGTGCTTGAGGTTGAGCTTATGAGCCGGGGAATGGCGTGGCTGGATACGGGCACGCATGACTCGCTGATCGAAGCTGGGATGTTCGTTCATACTATCGAGCGGCGGCAGGGGCTGAAGATTGCGTGTCCGGAAGAGATTGCGTATCGCTATGGATATATTTCGGGTGAAGACCTGGAAGCGTTGGCGGGGCCCATTCGCAAGAGCGGCTATGGTCAATATTTAATTTCATTGCTGGACGAATCGAACTTCACGAGCGGCGCGGTCTAATACATGAAGATTACCGAAACCGGTCTGCCCGGCGTGCTTCTTTTCACCCCAAAGATCTTCAGCGATTCGCGCGGGGCGTTCTTTGAAACCTATAACGAGCGGGAAATGCAGGAGGCTGGGCTGCCGACGGGCTGGCGGCAGGATAATTTTTCGGTCTCGATCAAAGATGTGATTCGAGGGATCCACTATCAGATCGTGCAGCCGCAGGGTAAGCTGGTGCGCGTGGCGTATGGAACGGTCGTCGATGTGGCGGTCGATCTACGGCGCAGCTCGCCGCACTTCGGCAAGCATGTGGCCGTCGAGCTATCCGGGGAGAGCGGAGAAATGCTGTGGATTCCTCCGGGCTTTGGGCATGGTTTCGCCGTGCTCAGCGAAAAGGCCGGTTTCTCCTATAAGGTGACGGACTACTACTCGCCTGCCGGTGAGCGAACCATCTTGTGGAATGATCCCGCGCTCGGCATTGCGTGGCCGATCTCCGAAGCGGACGCGATTGTGTCTGCGAAAGATCAGCAAGGCAAAGTGCTCAAGGATGCGGAGATCTTTTCGTGACGGACAGCCGGCGCGTACTGATTCTCGGCGCGCAGGGGCAGCTGGGAATTGAATTGCAGAAGGCGTTTCAGGGCGGCGCGGATGAGGTGGTGGCTCTCGGGCGGCAGTCGTGCGACCTGGCGGCACCGGAGACGATTCGGAAGGCGATGGCTGAAGTCAACCCCACGCTTGTGCTGAATGCGGCTGCTTATACAGCGGTTGACCGGGCGGAATCCGAGCCGGAGCTGGCAATGCGGGTGAATGGCGAGGCTCCCGGAATCCTGGCCGAGGAGGCTCGCAGGATCAACGCGTTGCTGGTGCACTACTCCACGGATTATGTTTTCGATGGTTCGAAGAATGAGCCGTGGGTCGAAGAGGACGCGGTGAATCCGCTGAATGAGTATGGGCGGAGCAAGCTGGCGGGCGAGCAGAATATTGCCCAAGCCGGCGGGCGTTGCCTGATTTTTCGTACCAGCTGGGTGTACAGTCCGCACGGAACCAACTTTCTGCGCACCATGTTGCGGCTGGGACGGGAGCGCGACCAGCTTCGCATAGTAAACGACCAGATCGGCGCACCCACCACTGCGGCGGCGCTCGCGAGGGCGACGCGGGCAGTGATCGACAGCCTCGATACGAATGAAAACTGGTCTGGGATCTATCACACGACCTGCGCAGGCGAGACGAGCTGGTACGGGTTTGCGCAGGAGATTTTTCGGCGGGTACCGGTTCCTAAGCAAAAGAACTGGCCTGACGTTGTTGGCATTCTGGACACCGAATATCCAACGCCGGCAAAGAGGCCGAAGAATTCGATGCTGTCGAATGCAAAGCTTTACGCTCGATTTGGAGTCGCGCTGCCATCGTGGCAAGATGCGCTGGGCGAGACCCTGCAGACGATGCGCACGGAATAGATCTTCATCGCGGCGACATATAATGTTGCTGAGAGTGCAATCCATCTATGTCTGAAAACGAAAGAGTTGCCGCCGAAGATGTGCGGCGGGTCGCTGAACTGGCGAATCTGGAGCTGACGGCAGAGGAAGAGGTCCGGATGCAGCGGGACCTGAATGCCATCCTCGGTTATGTCGCACAATTGAATGAGCTGGATACTGCCGCGGTTGCGCCCATGGCGCAGGTCTCGGATGTGCTGCGTCGTGGCGCGGGGGATGTGACGATCGCGTTGCGCGAGGATCGGACTGTACCATCCCTCGATCGACAACGCGTGATGGCAGCTGCTCCTGAGACCGACGGGGTCTTCTTCAAAGTCCCCAAGGTAATTGAGCGTTAAGGTCTGGCAAGGCCGAACAGGTTTGAATCCCCAGATCCCAGAAGCGGGACCCGGGGGCACCCAGGATCACTTCATGACGAGCAAAATTTCAGAGGTAAAGCTTCCCTCAATCGATGAGCTTTCTGAAGGCGTTGCGAGCGGGACGACGACGGCTGTGGAGACAGCGAGACTCTGCTTCGACCGCATTGACGAAGAAGACGCAACCATTCACGCCTTTCTGTCGCTCGACCGCGACGGTGCACTCGCGCGGGCGCGGGAGATCGACGCGAAGGCCGCGGCGGGAGAGGCTCTGCCCGCTCTTGCGGGCGTGCCAATGGGTATCAAGGATGTGCTGGTGATTGACGGGCAGCCGGCAACGGCGGGCTCGAAGATTCTCGAAGGCTACCGGCCGCCCTACACCGCGACAGCGGTGCGCAGGCTGATGGATGCCGGCGCGGTTGTGTTGGGCAAGCTGAACTGCGATGAGTTCGCGATGGGTTCCTCGAACGAAAACTCCGCGTATGGGCCGGTGCGGAATCCGCATGCGACGGACAGGGTCCCGGGTGGCTCGAGCGGTGGATCGGCGGCTGCCGTAGCAGCGGGCATGGCCGTGGCCACGCTAGGTACGGACACCGGCGGATCGATCCGGCAACCGGCGTCGTTCTGCGGTGTGGTGGGCGTTCTGCCCACGTATGGACGCGTCTCTCGCTATGGACTGATTGCGTTTGCTTCGTCGCTTGATCGCGTCGGGCCCTTTGCGGCGACGGTGCGTGGTGCGGCGAAAGTGCTGGGGGTAATTGCGGGGCATGATCCGATGGACGAGACTTCGTCTGCCGAGCCAGTCCCAGATTATCTGGCTGAAATCGACAAGGGCGTTGCCGGGCTGCGGCTGGGTGTTCCGCCGGAGTATTTTGGCGAGGGGCTCGATCCCGAGGTGCGTGAGGCTGTTGAGACAACCATCGAGCGACTGAGGGCGGCGGGAGCCGAGATCAAGCCGGTGTCATTGTCGCATACACGCTATGCCGTGCCGACGTATTACGTGATCGCGACGGCCGAGGCGAGCGCCAACCTGGCGCGCTTCGATGGCGTGCGCTATGGGTATCGCGCTGCGAATACACCAACACTGGCCGGGATGTATCACTGTTCGCGCGAAGGGGGATTCGGCGCGGAGGTGAAGCGGCGCATCCTGCTCGGGACCTACGTGTTGAGCGCGGGCTACTACGACGCGTATTACAAGAAGGCGCAGCAGGTGCGGCGTTTGCTCACCGATGACTTTCTCACAGCATTCGACAAAGTCGACGCGATCCTGACACCGACTGCGCCGACACCGGCGTTCAAGCTGGGCGAAAAAACGGACGACCCAATGGCCATGTATCTCGCGGACATTTACACGGTTACGGCGAACCTTGCGGGCATCTGCGGAGTTTCGGTGCCATGCGGCGAGTCGCAATCGGGTTTGCCGATCGGAATACAGATTCTCGGGAAGCACTTCGATGAGGCGACGATTTTCAGGGTGGGACGAGCGGTGGAAACGCTGCAAGCTAAGAGTCGTAATTCGGCGCTGTAGCAGGTACAAGTTCCGCTGCTGTCTCGACTAGAGGCTGATAATAGCGGTTTTTCGGCTCGGCTCCGGCGATCCATGCGGCTGATTTATCCCAGCCTCGCGCCCGTCTTGCGACCCTATCGTCTGCTGCGGAAATACGGGACGTCCATGGTGTGGTTGATTCTGTTTCCTCTGCGAATATGACTTCTGATCCCTTGCACACGCGGGTGTCAGTAAATAAAATTGGCACCCGCACGACTGGCAAGACGGCAGTCCGTCGGGCTAAGGCTTGCTGTGAATGGCGCGGGCCTTCGACACAAATATAAGAAGCGGAGCGGCTACAATCGCGTACTTACCGTAACGTTCGATCAGTTCACGACGACTCGGTGTCTCCGGCGAATTTGCAGTCTCGGGGGAAGACTGTGGTGTTACATTCTTGCTTGCATCCTGCTTCAATTCATTGCTGTCTATCATGATTCCGATGGAATCTCCTTTTTCTGTTATGGAGCAGTGACGTTAGGGGATGTACTCGATCCGTGATTACTGGCGCCGCCCGGTGTATAAGTGGCATTGAGCATCTGTCCAGGGGTGAAGGAGAGTCCGGTATACGGCACGGAAATCTGGGTTCCGCTGAGCAGCACTCCCGTATTGTTGCTGAAGCAATTGGAGACCACAATGTCCGGTGTGCCGTCCAAGTCGAGATCGCCAACCGCGGCGGAGTAAGGATTATTTCCTACTTTGAATGGGCCAAGCACTGAATAGCCTCCAGCCAGTTTCTTGAGCATCAGGTTGACACTGCCGCTGGTGTAGTTGGACACAACGAGATCCGGAAGACCGTCACCATTGAAGTCGGCGAAGTTCACATCGTCCGGCCCCATCCCGACGGGAATGATGGTCTGCGCGCCAAAGTTTCCATTGCCCTGACTTTGCATCACGCTGACGGTATTGTCCTTGTAGTTCGCGACGGCCAGCAACAGTGAGGCACCGGCGCCGTCAATAGCCAGCGCTTGCGGCCCCGAACCGGCGCCGCTACCGACTCCGATCGTGTTTGCGGTGAACGTTCCGTTCTGATTGTTCAGAAGGGTGGTCACGGTCCCATCGCTGTAATTTGCCACAGCCAGGTCTGAGTAACCGTCGTCGTTGAAATCGCCCGCGCGAATGGCCTGGGGGATGCGACCTACGTTGATCGGTGAACCCAACGGCGTGAGCGCGCCGGTCCCATCTCCGAGAAAAATGCTGACGGTATTGTTCCCGGTATTCGCGAGCGCGACATCCAGTTTGCCGTCATGATTGAAATCGCCAGTCGTGAGTGAGGTGGGCGTATTGGTTGCCGTACCGACGGTGTAGAACACCGGGCCCTGGAAAGTTCCATTGCCATTTCCAAGCAGTACGGCAATCTCATTCAGATTGAAGCTGCCGACGATCAAATCCAGCGTGCCATTACCTCGCAGGCTCACTAGATGGCACTCCGCGGGACCGAAGCCCGCACTAATCAGGGTCGTCGTCGCCGGCTGGAAGGTACCATCCCCATTGCCCAGCTGCACGCTCACCGAATCGGTGTTGTAGAGCGAAGTGACGAGATCCTGCTTGCCATCGCCGTTGATGTCTCCCAGAGTTGTCCAGTCAGGAAGAGTCTTTGCGCCAGTGCTGGTTGTCACCTGGGGCAGCAGTGATGTTGCGGCCGTGGAGGTATTGAGCGTCACTGGAGCCGCGACTGGATTGCCCTGGGTGCTGTCGGTGAAGGCAAGCTGACCGCTCGGCGCGGTGAATCCAAAGCCAAAGACATTGATCGTAGCCGTGGTTGAGGTTATCGCCGCAATCGTCGTCTGGGATCGCGCGTCGACGTTGAAAGACACGTTGATCGTAGCCGTGGAGTAGTTCGTATCTCCATTGTAGGTAAGCTTCACAATGTGGCCGCCGGTCGGGATAGTCGTGGGAATGGGTACGGCTGCCGCCCCGGCGACCAGCAAAACTGCGGTGCTGCTCCCGCCGTCAAACGCGTAACTCAGCGACCCTGTCGGCTGGGCTCCGGTGCCCACCTGAGCGACGGTCACGTTGATGGTTCCACCTTGTCCTTGCACAGGCTTTGGAGGCGTGATCGTATCGCCGATGGTCACGGCTCCCGGCGAAACAATCAGGTTGACGGATGTACTGGTGGCCGCAACGCTCGCGGTGCCCGCGAAGCTGACTTTGAGCATATGGTTGACGCCCGGAGGTATCGAGTTAAACGGCCCCGTGAGCTGATAGTTGTTATTGGATATTAATGTCAACCCGTACCCGACAGACGAGCCATCCACTGTCACCGTGAAGTCACTTGTCGTGATGCCCGTAGCGTTGCCGGGCGTGAGCTGAACGGTGAAGGACGAAGGCTGACCGTACACGAAAATCGCGCTGGGAGTCGACGTGATCGCCAGCGACGCCGAAACGGCTGGCAGAGTGAAGGGCACGGAGTCCGTCTGGTTGTCGAACGTTGCAGAAACCGTGCCGGAGCCGGTACTCGTGGGCGTGAGGGTCGCGGCACCGATGCCCCCGGTGCTGAATGTGCCAGCGGGTATCGAATCCGCAGTCACGCCTGAAACAGTGAATGAATAGGTATAGTTTGTATTCGATACCGCCGGGAATGCACCCGTAATCGACTGACTGTTGGAATTTGTGTTCAGGCTGAGGTTGAGGCCAATGCTGCTGCCGATCGGAATAGTGGTTGGAGGAGTCGCGCTGAGGAGAAACTGTGCATACGGAGCGACAGTCAAAGTTCCGGATGCAGTGCCGATGGGGTTGTTCGCTGCCTGGTCGCAGCCATCGCCGCTGATCAATGGACCGGCGTTGCATCCCCACCAATTGTTGGGGGCGGTAACGGTTCCCCCGAACGCTCCGGTTGCGTTTTGCTGGCCA
>CAYVSQ010000179.1:0-7749 GCA_964453815.1 uncultured Acidobacteriaceae bacterium
CTCGTCGTGGCGACCCAGTACGGACAAGTAACCGGCATGCCAGTTGCGGCCGAGGGCATCGTTAGGATTGAGCGCGAGGCCGCGCTGGAATTCTTTTTCTGCGCCTGCCCAATCCCAGTCGTACCAGGTATACGCGGTGGCGAGGGCGTAGTGAGCACTCGCGAGCTTGTCGTCAAGTTCGAGAGCCTTGGCGGCGGCCGATTTCCCGTGGGTAAGCGCCTCCTGGGTGGGAATAACGCCATACGCGCCCCCAACGAGATAGGCATCAGCCAGGCCAGAGTAGGCGGGCGCGAATTCCGGGTCCACTTCGATGGCGCGATTGAAATGCTCGATCGCCTGTTGCCATCCCTGGTCGCTGTAACGATAGAAGAAGTCGCGTCCTTTGAGATAGAGGCCGTACGCATCCGGGTTGACGCGGCGGGGTTGATCCAAGGGTTTGACGACGGAGCTGATACGGCTGGCGATGTCGGTGGCTACTTCGCGCTGAAGGCGGAGAACCTCGCTGGTATCGCGTTCGTAGGTTTCGGCCCAGAGATGCATGTCGGTGGCTGTCTGAATTAACTGAGCAGTGATACGGACGCGATCACCGGACCTGGTCACGGTGCCTTCGACAATCGCGTCAACTCCGAGTTCGCGGCCAATTTCACCCACGGACTTCTTGGTGCCCTTGTAGCGCATGACGGAAGTCCTAGAAGCCATACGGGCGATAGTCATTTTGGCGAGATCGGTAATCAGTTCGTCAGTCATGCCATCGGCGAAGTACTCCTGATCGGGATCGCGGGAAAGGTTCTCCAGAGGAATGACGGCAAGGGCAGCAATTTGCGAGCTGGGCCGCCACCGATTCGTCATCCAGTGGCGGAGTCCGCCGAGATTCGTTGCCACCACAACGCCCAATGCCCCGAGCACGGCCAGCGCGGCGATCCAGTAGCCTGATCGGAAAGCGCGTACCGGATGCGGCGGCGCTGGTACGACCGAGCATTCCTGCTCGGGAGCGACGGACGCTATGAAACGGTAGCCTTTACGCGGGAGGGTCTCGACGAATTGCGGATTCTCCGCAGAATCACCAAGAGCTTCGCGAAGGCTGAGGACCGCTTTGTTGAGGCCGCGGTCGAAATCGACAAAGGTGCCTGCTGGCCATAGCCGGCGGACGAGATCCTCTCGTGTCACCAGTTCGCCGGGTCTCTCAAGGAGGGCGAGCAGGATCTGGAAGGGCTGCTCGCGGAGTTGGGTCTTCGTGCCATCGCCGGAGATCTCGCCGGTGCGTGAATCGAGCCTGAATGTCCCGAAGCGATAGACCGCGGACTTGGACCGAGTTTCTTCCCTTGGCCGTATAACGGTTGCCGTGTGTAGGTCTAACTCATTCATAAATACGGAGGAATGTCCGAGCCGACGTCACGTGCACTATATAGTGACCGTGGGCGCCGGAACGTTTCAGAATTTCCGAATACGCGGGGAACCTACATTCCACCCGCAGGGAATCTCTACGGGATTGACCCAAAACCGGCTTTGCGGAAAAGTACAACCTGATTCAAACGTCCTGGTGAGATGCAAACAGCAAGCCGTCGAGAGGATGCGACAAGTCGGGCGATCGCAGCAGGCGTACTCGAAACAGCATCAAAATCAAATTTCTCGTTTAGGAGTAACTATGGTACTGCACGACATTCTTCAGGCATGGAACGATTACGTTGACAACACGATCTTGGTCACGGTCACAAGTGCGGGCGTTCCAGCGGGTCAGAACGAGTTCAACGTCGGCGAAAAAGTTAAGTACGATTTGAACGTGACCAACGGAACCTCTGCAAACGGCCTCCAGGTCAATAACATTCGATTGCACAGACACGCGAGCAATGTAGCGGGCAGCAGTGTAAATGTCATTAAGTTCATCGTGCCCCCCACAAGCCTTGCCACTGCCTTTGCCAACGCAACATCAACTAGCGCCTTGACGCCCAACACCGAGCAAGACGTGATGTTCCTTGAGAAGTCATCAATGACGACGCTTACCCCAGGTGAAATTGTCACAATACCTGGTCTTGAGGTAATCGGAAAGGGTGGGGGGACAGCAATAGTGGAGGCTCATGTTCATGCAACTTTGAATTTGGACACGCTCTTCCCTCCTGACACGACTGGAAAAGATGGCACGAAATCACTCACGGTAAAGACCTAAAAGAAAAAGATCTTAAGAGTTGGGCATCTGGGCCGATTTAGATGTGTCAACTCTTCTGTGTACACGACCACGTGTTGAGTATTGGTTTTGGGTGAAGGGGTCTCGGGAAGCGGCAGTTTCCCCTTCTCCGTCGAATCGCTGACCGCTCGCTGCGCAAGATCATCAAGATTCACGGCGGCTTCCCCAAAACGAAAAAGCGGCGCTCAAGTTGCTGTTTCTAGCGCTGCGCCAGACGGAGCACTTTACGATTCTGTGGCCGGAGCGGATACCGGCTCTAGAGCGAGTCGCATCGTGAACCTGAAGGCAGGCTTCTCCATTGCTGGGGCAGGGAGAACTCAGCAGACGTACTCGAAACAACAAAGAAGAACGGGTTTAAGGAGACAAGAACATGAAAGCGAAGATGATAAATGCTGTTGCCGCATTGCTGGTCTTCACTGGCTTCTGCGGAATCGCCTCGGCGAAAAACTGCAAAGATGTAACCGTCAAGGTGAAGAACGACTTCGTGCACGCGGGCAACCAGCTGCAAATCAAAGTCGTGGATTTTGACTTTTGGGACAATAGCGATGCGAAATGGAGGGAGGAACTCGGCATTCCCAACACCATCATCAACAATGGACATACCGAAACAGTGGCCACACGCGACCTGGAACATGTGGGTGGGGAAAAGGGTGTGCGTGTTCGCGTGCAATACAAGTACTTGTCCGCGAGCAGCGGGGATTGGAGTGAAACTCTAAACGCCGAGTCCGATACCTTCACCTGTAATGCGGATGGCCCGAACACTGTCACCGTTGTTGTATCTAGTGTTTAGAGGCCTCGGAGGGTCCTGGCAGTGGCTGGGGAGCCCGGTGCTGATGGCCTGACGATGCACCAGGCTCTCCTGCTCGGGGGCCTAAGCTTGATTGGGCAGCATCTGATTTCTACTCCTCGCAATCTGCATGGAGCGATCAAGAGGAACAACGCAGGCTGTCGGCCCTATCCATACGATGCACATTTGCGATCCTGGCTCTTGCTTGCACAGATGTGAGGGGGCACAACGATGAGTTCCAATATTCAGGTGCTCTACGACGAGCTCAGTCCAACAGCAATTAATCGGAGAACATCTTCCCTGCCCTGCAACCGTAGGCACGAAGGACCTGGAGCTTTACACGTTTTCAGCGCTGGAATATCAGCAGGCCTATGGCGGCAGCGCTCATAATGAGAGCGCAGATCCATCCCAGTGCTTGCATCCCCCGGTGTATTGACACGGTTGCCCATTACCTGTCGATCGCTGGTTAACAGCACCACCATAGTGACCAAAGGAGGAGCCAGCAGCCCATTTAAAATGGCAGACCAGAACAGCATTTTCACCGCGTTGAGCCCGGCGAAATCAAATGCAAACCCAATGAGTATGGCGACCGCAATCACGGTGTATAACTTGGGCGCCAGTTGGGGTTTCATATTCAGAGAAGCTGACCTCCACTTCGCTCCTTCCGCGATCGCATACGCGGATGAGCCTGCTAGGGCTGGGCACGGCGAGCATGCCGGTTGCTATTATTCCCAGCGTGACGAGTCAATATGCGTCAGGGCCCGCAAGTGGGCGGAGGACCTCGGCAGCTTGTTTTGCCGTCTCAATGTTCCTCGTGCCGTGTGCATGTAGAGTCGCTGCTGTGGTCAGGATGCGGAAGTACATGACTAGGTTTGAAAGCAGCATACCCGTGATTACATCTCATTTCGCTATCCGAAGCTCTTTGTTCGTCGAACCGCGCCTTTGGGCGACGGTCATTTTGCCATGATCCCGGTCCCCCTCGACCTCCTGCGCGGCCTGCCAGAAGAATAGATAGGGCGAGATCGTGGTTCCCAAGACTCTGACCAGAACAGCGATGTAACTTTTGGTCCATTCAATATGTGGGAGGAAAATCGCCCGAGCAACCGCAGCCCCATCGGGACGTGCGAGGAAGGCTGTAATCACATAGGCAAAGAGGACAAGGGTTAGCCACTTAAAGATTCGGGCTATTTCGCGGTAGGAAGTCCAGAACAAAAGCATGGTGATCAAAACCGCGAAAAACGGCGTCCCAAAAAACGCAGGACGCCCGTAACCATCTGCATTGCATCTGCCGTTCCTCCAAGATCCGCACCTATGTTAAAGACGTTCGCAACAATCAACAATTACGAGTCCGCAGGCAAACCATAAAACCCACCGCGGATACCGAGTGCGGATCACGCTCGCAAGCCCACTACCCGTAACCATTCCGAGCCGGGCGCACATCAATTGAACGGCTGCCATTAGTGGAAAGGACAGAAGAGCAGTCCATAGCGTCGCCTAGCCATAGGCCGCACCTGCGACAGAGTGGGTAGAGATACCTAACGGATCGCCGTCCGCGGCTCCCGTAATCACCCGGACCAAGTTCTTCAAGAAATCGTAGGTCACCACGTGACACAGTTGCCTGTGATCCCCGTTGCGAAGCCCGCCGGTGCCTCACAGGTCATCCTTCCGCGCGCATATATTGGCGGCACCTTCTTACCTGGATCGACGACGCCAAACCACTTGGATGCAGCGATCTGGCTCGGAACACTCGGAACAGTGGTGCAACTGCGTTTCCGCTATAGTGCTCTTTTCAACGTTGCGACGACCACTTAGAGTCCGATTCAGTCCTGAGGGATGTATCGCTGCCACAGGTAACAAATAAAATATCAGGCGATCAGGGATAAGATCGGACTGATTTCGCGACCACCCCAGGGAAGCAACGCGCGTCTAACCTTGAATGAAATTGACGAAAGTTGCCGTCTGCTTTTTTGCCGCTTTCATCACTGCGGCCCTTCGTGCCGACAATGCACGTTTCGACTTAGTCGGTCCCAGGATTGACGTCCGCGTCACGCGTGGAGGTTCGACGCTGCCCATCGCTGAGGTTCCGAATCTGCAGCCAGGCGACAAAATATGGGTCAAGGCTGACCTTCCTCCCGACCAATCCAATCATTTGCTGCTCATCGTTGCGTTTCTTCGCGGTACTACAAACGAGCCGCCCGACAACTGGTTCACAAAGATCGAAACCTGGGACAAGAAGACTGCTGAAGGCACGACGGTTACAGTCCCGGACGAAGCTGAGCAAGCCATTCTCTTTATAGCGCCTGAGACCGGCGGCGACTTCAACACCCTTCGCTCCGCCGTTAAGGGCAAGCCAGGTCTCTTCATTCGCGCCGATGCCGACCTTAATGAAGCCTCCTTCGAGCAGCAGCGCATCGAACGCTATCTCGCCGCCATGAAGACCGTCCCACAAAATGACCAGAAGGCCATCCAGGACCACTCCGCGAAGCTTGCTTCCACTCTTGCGCTCAAGCCGAACGCCGACTGTTTCAAACAGCCCGTAGATCAGCAGGTAAACTGCCTCACCCAGTCTAGTGCTCCCGTTCTCCTCGACGACGGACACGGCCAGAGTATCGCCGACGCCCTCTCGACAGGCGCATCGTCTGATTTCATCAATGCTGCCTCCTATACACAGCCCGCTGGGGCAGGACTCTACTCGGCCTATGTGGGTGCCGTCGTGGATCTCGTCCATCTTGTCAGCCTGATGCGTACCGCACAATACCAGTACATCCCCGGAATTGCCTTCCCGCAGGGCTCTACACTCAACCTGAAGCTCAACGCTCCACCCTCTTTCCACAAACCCGAGTCAGTCATCGTTGTCGGCCTTCCCGCGATCCAGAAGGCCAAGCTGCCGCCGCTGCATCCCCACGATCCCAACCAGGTCTCGTGCCTCTTGCAGCCAAAGATGACCCTACCGCTCGAAGGCGCGCCGCTTGTCTTCTCTACCAGCTTCGCTCACGATCTCGTCCTTCACCTTAACCGAACGGGAGCGCCTGTCGACCTTCCACTCACTCCCGATGCCTTCGAAGGCGGGCTCGTCGCCGAGAAAGAAAAGCAGCGCGAGCCTCTGCATGACGCAGAGATGCAAAACGACAGTACACCGATCGCAAAGGCTGTCGTGAAGGTCGGCGCCAGTAGCGACCTCATCATCACCGGTACCATTCGCGGCTATTGGGGTTTCGACTCCTTTGAAGGTCCCACCCTAAATGTCCAGCAGGTTGCTGGCAAAGACTGGAAGATCGTCAGCGAAACCCAACTCCTCGCTGGGCAGGACAACCATCTCACCCTCAAAGGAGACGGCATCGCCTGCGTTCAGCACATCGCACTTACGAATAACAAGGATCAGGACGTAGACGTCACCTTCGGGCCCGGCGCAGGCAATGCCGGCAAGGATGCCAAAGACACACTCGCCCTCGATATCTCGCTCAAGAAGGTCCAGCCCGGCGGTTATTCTCTCGCCATTCAACAGTATGGCGCCTCTGATAGGGACAACGTCCCTATCACTGCGTACACCGGTAACATCCACTTAGACGGGATCAAAATTCACGGCGGCGACAACAAAGCCGTTCTCACCGGCCAGGGCCTCAAGGATGTCGTCTCCGTCCAGATCGCAGACCAAGCTTTCATGCCCACTGGTGATGGAAACGACGATAAGACTGTACATCTTGAGGCCAAGTCAGGTGTCTCACCCGGCGACGGTAACGATGCAACAGTAAAGCTCAAAGACGGCCGCACGATAACCGTCACGATCTCCGCCGAAGCCCCCCGCCCGGATCTAACCCTGCTCTCCTTCAAAGACACACCCGCGCAGCAGAGCGACGCTATTCCTGTCACCCTCGGCGCGAAGGATGACATCCCTCTCAACGGCAAACTAACCTTTGTCGTGCAAACGAAGGATGTTTTCCCACGCACGCAGACCATCGAAGTTGCCACCGCCGACGGATCAGTTCACACCAGCCTCTCGCTGGCGGCCAACAACCTCGTCCTTCAGGACGCGCACACCACCATCGCCACACTTGAGCCGTTGAAGGCTTTCGGCCAGTCCGCCTTCGGCAAGCTGCAGATGCGTCCGGTCGCAGAAGACGGGACGCCCGGCGATTGGACACCGCTCGGCACCCTTGTCCGCACACCTCAGATCACCGATATCCATTGCACCGCAGATGTCCCAACCTGCACCGTCGACGGCGGTAACATTTTCCTGGTGGAGTCCTTCGCCGCAGATAAGGATTTCGCCAAGCCGACCGAAGTACCCACCGGCTTCGCCGAAAACACTTTCACGGTGCCGGCACCGGCAGACGGAACAACGCTCTACCTCAAGCTCCGCGATCATCCCGACGCAGTGGCCGCCATAACGCTGCCCGCACCGCTCCAGAGGCTCGCACCCGCACAAACCGCACAAACTCCATCGCCGGAACCCAATACAGCGCCAGCTACCCAGGACGCCGCACCGGTGCTCAAACCACCCGCCCTTGCTCCTGCGCCACAGAACTAGCGCATGACGTTTGCCTCAGCGCGGAGAGGTCATGCAGCCGTGTCCAGGAACGCTCGGGGTGCTTTGAACAGTTGGGCGTCCAGGCCCCCTTGGTTTATCGCCACAATCTCAAACGAGGCCACTCCCCGCGAAGGAATGGACGTTCAATCTGAGATGCTGGCAAGCCTGCTTCACAGAACAAGCCACCGGACTCAATTTCGTAAGCTCGGAATTCTTTCCAGCGCTGCGCATCGCTCTGTCCGAAGGACGTCT
>CAYVSQ010000180.1:0-10970 GCA_964453815.1 uncultured Acidobacteriaceae bacterium
AGCTGACACCTTGATATCCCTGTACGCCATTGCTCCCGACGCCACCACGGCCACAGCAATCAGCAGCGTCGGAGATAACCTAACTCCCAGGAACGCATTCAGCAGCACATTGGCATAGCTGAAGAATCCCGCCGCTACCGACGCCGCAGTCGCTACATAGGCCAGCAGCAGAGCCCATCCCGCCACACTCGCAGCCCATCCCGGCAGCGACTGTGTCGTATATACAAACAGAGATCCTGGTGAGGCCGATCTCCGTGCGAAGCACCCGATCACTAGTCCCACCAGCGTCACCGCCAGCGTTGCGAAGATGTACACCAGCCACGTGCCGTTTCCCGCCAGTGCAAACACGAGCGGAATCGTCATCGCTGGCGTGGCCGTCGGCGCAATCGCCGAAACCGACTGTGCCAGCGTCTCCCACGGACCCAACACCTGTCTGCGCAACCCATAGCCCGATCCCGGCCCCGCCTCTTCAGCAGGAGTAATGAATAGCGGTACAGTCTCTGGCGGCAAATCCAGGGCTCCTATGAATCGGGTCAATTTGGCTATCGAGTGGAAGCTCCAGTCTGCTTGCCGCCCGCCCACAAGTCAACCGCAAATAGTTGCCTCGCATCTCCCTGTTTCCAAAAAGACGAACACTTCGGCTCTAGGCACCGTCTTTGCGTGTGAATGTCATTGGGGCAAGCTTCACCAGGGAGCCCGCACGGTTGGCCAGTAACGAGGACGAGGAATTCGCAGGGCTCGTCAAGCGCCAGTCGCATTTCGTCTTTCGCGTGGCCTACGCCATCCTGCGCAACAGCCACGATGCCGAGGACGCCGTACAGGAGACCTTCTTGAAGCTCTATCGCAGCCAGGCATGGAAAAAGATAGAAGACGAGCGAGCATTTCTCGCGCGCGTTGCCTGGCGGATGGCCGCCGACCGGCTTCCCAAAAAGCAGCCAGCCTATGCAGAGCCGGAATCCGAACCACTCTCGACGGCGCCTACCCCAGAGCAGGAGGTCATCGCCGCCAACCGGCACGCCTCCGTTCACTGCATGATCGATGCACTCCCCGAAGAACTTCGTCAGCTGCTGGCCCTCTCCGCCATCGATGAGATGAACTCGCGCGAGATCGCCCTGATCCTCGGTATTCCCGAGGGCACTGTCCGCACCCGCATCATGCGCGCGCGGCAGATGCTGAAACAAAAGCTGGCCGGGCTGGCGGAGAAACGCTATGCGAGATGATGCAATGAAAGATCGGGACGATCTCGACATCCTGCTCGACGCGGCGCTCGCTACCTATGCCGATCCCGGACTCTCCCCTGGTTTGACCAGCCGGATAGTCGCTTCGGCCCACGGCATCGACAGCCGCCGGCGTCCCGTAAGATGGCTGCCTTGGGCCGTTCTCGCACTCGCTGCTCTGGTGTTGATCGTGGCTTTCTTCACACTACACAACCTTACGCATCGCACTGTGTTACCGCCCGTTGCGCAGCTTTCTCCCCGGCCTTCTGTGCACGTGCTGACGACGCCTGATCCGGCCATTTCAATACAACCGACCGTAGTACGCTCGAATTCGCCGCGAACCGTGAAAACCCTGTATGTCGCAAATCCCCAGCAACCGCTGCCTCGACTTGAAGTCTTTCCTATGCCCACGCCTCTTACATCCGAAGAGCAGGCCCTCGTTGCCCTGGCGAATCGCAATCTAGGAGATAACACACAACCGTTCGCCAGAAATCAGACACAGCCTGTCGAGCCGCTCCGTATCGCAGTCATCCAGATTCCACCCCTCAACCCGCCGGATAACGGCGGCAATTAAGGAGCACACAATGCGCGAGTCCGCCTTCATCAGCTCTGCCCTGTTCCTGCTCAACCTTGCATTCTTCGTCGCGCCCGTTATGCCGCAGGATGCCAAAGCTCAAGGGCCAACAATTCCCGAAGCCAGGACCCAGCCTGTCGATGTCCATTACTACCGTCTCGAATTCGTCCTCAAAGAGCTCGGCGATGACGGCAGGGTGGTCAACAGCCGCACCTATCACACCAGCGTCTCGACCGACGGCAAGAATTCTTCTCTGCGCATTGGCACAAAGATCCCTGTACGAACCAACGAAAAAGGAGAGATCAACTACACCGATGTCGGTGTCAATATTGACTCCGCCTTACTACGGGAGACCGCGCAAGGACTGGCCCTGCAGATCAGTGGGGATGTTCGCAGCCTTGCCAACCCGTCCAGTGCCGGCGAAACCTCAGCTCCCATCATCCGCCAGAATTTCTGGAGTTTGATCACAGCCGTCCCGATCGGAAAGCCCACTGTCGTCTTCTCCTCAGACAACCTTGAAAACAAAGGCCGGATGCAGGTAGAGGTCACTGCCACCCCGATTCACTGAGCAGGTTGCCTATACCCTATTCTTATGAATCCCCACGCCATGCTCGCGGTCGCCATCGCTGAAGCCCGCCTCGGCGTCGCCGAAGGAGGCATCCCCATCGGAGCTGCTATCTTCCGCGACGACGGCATCCTCCTCGGTTTGGGACACAACCGCCGCGTCCAGCACAACGACCCCTCCGCCCATGGAGAGACCGACGCCTTCCGCAACGCCGGCCGCCAGCGCTCTTATCGTGACCTCATCATGGTCACCACGCTCGCTCCCTGCTGGTACTGCACCGGCCTCATTCGCCAGTTTGGATTCCGAACCGTCATCATTGGCGAGAGCCAAACCTTCGAGGGAGGCATCCATTGGCTCCGCGAGAACGGCATCGCGGTCCATGACCTAGCCAACCCCGAATGCATACAACTCTTGGCTGACTACATAAAAGCCAAACCGGAAGTATGGAACGAAGACATCGGTCAAGAATGATCCAATCGTGCATTGCAATGCCGTCGTGCGAACCGCCCGCCGCTGCGCCAACGTCTCTCATCTCGAGATTATTTATCAGTCGTGGATACATTTCCCGATTCCGCAAAATGCAGCTTCGACTCCACTCTCCTGATTGTTGGATTTAAGCACCCTCCGCGATTGTCGTCGCAAAGATTGTTCGCGATAATCAGCCCCGCCACTCCCGCTTCCACATTCACGCCATAAAGCTGGTTCTCGTTGTCATTGAAGGTATTGCCGATGGTGTCGCCTACGATCTGCACCGTGTGTGCCGGAGCAGTAATGTGAACGCCACTGTACACGGCCGCGCCGCACTGCTTGCAGTAGCCGTTGCCGGTGATCAGGTCCCCCTCGATCTGCAGGTTGTTCACACCCTTTCCGTCAACGAGAATTCCATCGCCGGAATTGGAGCGAATCTTCGACCCGCCTCCAATATGAATATTCACTCCTCCAGCGATCTCGATACCTGCCACGCCTGGAACCACCGTTGCGCCGCATGCTCCCGAGCCGCTGGACCAGGAATTGAGAAACGTCGCTCCGATCATCGACGAACCCAGCGTCGAATCGAAAAGCCAGCCCGATCCCGTCGAGCAGTCCGCTTGAAAATTGTTGGCGAAAATCCACGTCGGAGCGCCGCCCGTAAGAGTGTTCTGCACCACCAGCCCGTGCAGTCCGGCGTTGCCGCCCAGAAAGTCGTTGATGTTCGTTCCGCCTGCTGCCGAATCGATGACAAGTATTCTGCTCGAATCATTATGAGGAGAGCCATAAGCCGTCACATGGTTCAGAAAAGTGTCGTTTGCATGATCAACCTGCACCCCGATTCCCACGAAATTCACCAGCCGCGAATCATCCAGGTGTGCGTCCTCCGTATCCCGGCCTGAGATCTGAACAAGCGTTGTTTCTCTCCCACCCCCATTCACCGTGATCTGGTTAGCGTGATCGCTATAACCTCCCATCAGCACCCCGCCCGCCGCCGACGATCCCAGCCGCAGACCGCAGCCAAGCAGAGTATCCCCACGTCCGTTCATCGTCACCGCGATGCCTGTCCCCGTGTAATTCAACTGGGTGGCAGACGCGCTTTCACCGTTGGTTCGCACATACCCGGAACGCGAGCATTCCAACGTCTCCGCATTGACCATAACGATCGGAGTGGTCAACGAGAGCTGGCCACTCGGCGGAATGACAATGTGGCAAACGCTGCCCCTCGCACATGAAGCCGCAGCCGAATTCACCTGCGCACCGATATCGTCCCCAGGAAATTCCTTCGCGTTCAGCGTTGCAGAAGCTGTGGTCGGTTCGCTGGATTTGGGTAAGGACGGCGAATTTGTTTGACCAAAAGCGGCTATCGAAACTGCCGCCATGATAAGCACACTCTTTAAGTTCATAATTCACCGAGTGTTCTGAAATTAGCCGCACCGTGATTTGCGAAGAAATCGCTGTCAAGACCTGAATTAAAACCAGTGTCCGACAAATCAGAAATAGAAACCTGCCTCTGGCAGGCACCGGCTTTCAGTTCGTGAAAAAATTCCCTATATTGACCTTTTCATGTTATGGATTGTTGGTATCGGGAAGACTTCCGGCATACCTTTAGCCTTGCAAAGCAACCTTGCATCGAGGCATCCCTATTCTGGCGGAGAGTATCGCTCACGCGCGTCTGCCACATAAAAATTCGTCTCCAGCCCCTTTGCCACCGGATACGCCAGGAACTCCTCCGCATAATGCCGCTTCTTTTCGAGCAGTAGAAAGATGCCCCAAGCGCCATTGGGCAACAGGCGCGCCATCGGCCTCGCCAAGAACGGCGGAAGCGGATAAAAATTTGCGCCGCCAAATCCCCGCAACTCATAACCGCCCGGAAACACCATCTCAAACATGCGAAGTACGTCGTGTTTCGTATATCCGCGCACGTGGGCCGAGTGATTCTGAATGACCGTCGGCTGTCTTCCGCACAGCAACAGGAACCGATTGTGATAGGAAGCGAGGTTCGGCACACCAATCACGAGATGCCCGCCCACACGTAAAGCTCTGCTGACCTGGTGGAAAATCCAGAAGATCTCCTTCACGTGCTCCAGTACCTGATTGCAGAGAACCACGCCGATGGTTTCATCCGCAAACGGCAGCGGATCCTTCTCCAGATCCAGCGCAAAAACCTTGTTATGGACCTTAAGCTTCTCTACATTCGGAGCATAGGCCTCGACCGCGAACCGCTCCGCCGCCGGACATACCTCCTCAGCCAGCGCAAGATCCTCGCCATCACCTGCGCCCAGGTCAACCACACTTTCGAACGGAGCTACCTGCCTCAGAAACCGAGCAATGTGGTTCCGGCCATAATTCAACCGCCTGTCAATCATTAATCAACTGTGCCCCAAAAGTGTCGGATTTTCGGACGTGGGTTTCCCTACACCCTACACCCTGAATCCTGATTCGGCCTGCTTTATCCCCGGCCCTGAGGTGTCCTCTCCCCCGAAAATACTTGGAGGACGGAGTACTATCCGAAAACCGAGACGCTGTTTTGTCGTCATTTGGAGTTCGATACACATCGCAGGCCGCTATCGCGTAACAACCTGTCAAAACAGTTGTATATCTAACTGTATGCCGCAGTGCCGGTCCTGCCGGCTCCGGGAGGGAAGCTCATGGATGAAATGGATGAACACACTCCGTTACACTTTGTCTTTTACTTCGCAGCAGCACCTGAAAAGGTTTGGGAAGGGTTTGTCTCTCCAGAATCGAACCGCGTCATCTTCATGGGCGCCGAACTTCAGATTGATCTCAGGCCCGGCGGCCCCATGAACTTCGCCGGCCCGGGGAGCGACGGCAAGCTCACGACCTATGTTCGCGGCGAAATCCTGGAAGTGGAGCCGCCCAAGCTCCTCAGGTATACCTTCGCAATGGGCCAATTTGGAAAGAGCTCACGCGTCACCCTGGAGCTCACTCCTGAATCGGAGGCCACGAAAGTCGTCGTCACTCACGATCATTGGGACCCGGACGATCAGCTAACCTATGCTTCCTGTGCCGATGGCTGGCCGCGCATTCTTTCCCGGCTAAAGACTTTGATCGAAACTGGAAAAACCTTCAAACCTCACTGAGCCGGGTGTGGCCCACTCAAGGACACCCCGTATTAGCTTCGGGAGAAGTCAGGGATTTGGGGCGATGAGCAGCAAAACGTGCTCGGGGATCACTCAGGTCCTGTCAGCGGGGACTGGTAACGTATTTCACAATCGGCTTACGCACACGTTGCAAGTTACTCAAGCAGGTCACGCTCAGTATTTCTGAGGGACGGTTACTGACCTGACCGAGAATTATCACCAATCCGGTACACTTGAAATACAGAAGACCCGGCTGCAATCGCGGCTCGGGTCTTTGCTTTTTCGGGCGATCCGTTTAGGAACAACACCGAGATCCATTATTCTAAGTCTTTCATTTTCTATAAGGTACCCGTAAGTCCAGTGTTATGAATTAACTAGCGGCAAACTCTAAACTAAACCTCATGGAATGAATGAGTACCGATTTCAAGGGGGAGGGAGAAGGGTTGGGGAAGGGGTACCCCTCCTTTGAGTTCCCCGAATCGCGAAGGTCGGGATCAGCGGCCGTGTTCTTCGAGATACTTCTCAACCTCGAGAGCCGCCATGCAACCTGATCCGGCAGCGGTGACCGCCTGCCGGTAGCGCCGGTCCTGGACGTCTCCGCAAGCGAAGACGCCTGGAACGCGAGTGAAGACCTGGTTGTGGGTCTTGATGTACCCGTCGTCATCAAGGTCGATCTGGCCCTTGAGCATGCTGGCGTTGGGAATGTGGCCGATGCCGAGGAAGAGTCCGCTAACCGGCAGGGTAGACTCGGTGCCAGTCACCGTGTCGCGCAACCGCAAGCCGGTAACGTCCTTCTGCTCGACGCCAAGGACCTCCTCAACCGCAGTGTTGGTCCGAAAAACAATGTTGGGGTGCGCCATCGCCCGCTCCAGCATGATGCGCGAGGCGCGGAAGTACTCGCGCCGGTGGAGCAGCGTGACTTTGGTGGCAAAGCGCGTTAGGAAGAGCGCCTCCTCCATGGCTGAATCGCCGCCGCCGACTACGGCAATCTCCTTGCCGGAGAAGAAGAAGCCGTCGCAGGTGGCGCAGGAACTGACGCCATGGCCGATGAGCGCCTGCTCTGAAGGCAGGCCGAGCCAGCGCGCCGATGCGCCGCTGGCGATAATGAGAGTGCGAGAGTGGATAGTCTCGCTACCAACCTGAAGGACAAACGGGTGCTTTGAAAGATCCGCTATGGCCAGATGCCCCACGCGGAACTCCGCGCCAAAACGGGCTGCCTGCTGCTTCATGTTCTCGATCAGCTGCGGACCTTGAATGCCCTCCGGCCAGCCCGGGAAGTTCTCAACCAGGGTGGTAATGGAGAGCTGTCCGCCCGGCTCATGCCCCTCGATGACAAGCGGCTTGAGGTTGGCGCGCGCCGCGTAAATAGCGGCGGTCAGTCCGGCGCAGCCGGAGCCGAGGATGATGGTGTCGCGAGCAGAGTCTGTCATAAGATGCCGTTCTCGATTGTACCTGCTGTGGGCACGCGGCCGGCACTCACAGGAATAAGATGTTTCTATGGCGAATTTGGCTCTTGTATATGGTCTGCGTCTGCTTCCCGCCGAGGAAGTGGCAGGGGTGGGCGAAGCGCCCATCGAATTGAAGAATGGCAACACCGCCCGGGTCACCATGCACCTTCTCGAAGGCTCCCGCGAACAAATTGAAGCGCAGCTACGCCAGAGTATCGACGCCTTCTTCGACTTTTTCCCTGAGATTTAGAGTACCCATACAGACACATCCGAGCGCAAGGAACAAAGTGTTCCGAAGCTGATTGCAATCCCGTTTTGACACAGCCTTTGCTTGGCCCCATTCTGGTCGAGCAATCTCCGATCCCATTCTTTGCTCTCGCGTTCGCGGTCGTGCATGGCGGAATGGAATTCGTGTCCGCCAAATGGCGGAGCGCGGAGCACCGATGAAGCAAGCCAACCTCGACTGGAAACGCATTCTCATCGTCCTTCTGCTAGCGATGCTCCGCCTCATCGCCGGAAGTGATGCTTACGCGGGCGGACCGCGCTGGACTGCTGGATCGAGCTACTTCACCTCCTCAGCAAAGGGGAAGCCACTACCCAAACAGCGCAGCTCGACGCGGAGAGCGAGACCAGTCAATCGATCCGAGTCACCGCGAACCTTTGTCCCGTCACACTCCAAGTCACCGACGCCGCCGTTGGACATCCCATGGCAGGCGCTGTCGTCACTTTCTTTGGGACGTTGGACGAATGGACGCCCGTTTGCCCTGAGCATGGCGTGTGTCCCCATTTTTAGAACAGCAGTCAACTAAGGTGACCTCGGCCACAGTGGCACCGTAACTCTTACACTCTTTCGATCACTGGTCACCCTACGCGACTCTTCATCACAGCCATCACTGGAGAGTCAGCGACACTCAACTTCGAACTCGACAAATACCCCCAGGAATTGCGGCGTCCGCCACCAGCTTCCGGATAGTGACGGCATTTATCTCGAAATTCCTCTGAATATTCGCCTCAGGAAAGATGAGCCGACACGCAACTCCTGACTACTTTTGCGTGTCACAGTGTATGAGATGATGCGATGGGTTGCCGTCGTGGCCGGAACGACAGGTAAATTGGCAGCGATCCCGACCGAGCGTAGTCTCGAAGTGATGTGCCCGAAAGGTTAGGCTCGAAAATGTATCCAGAAAATACCCACGTTTCCTCTTTTTTTGCCGACACGCCTCTACGATCGGATGCGGCCCACACCCGTCATATCGATATGCGGGATATCGTCGGACCTACTTGGAAGTTGGGCCGCCAGGCGCTTGCCTGCGCCCTCATGTATCTGATGATCCCCCTCGGAGTAGCAGACGCATTTGCACAGGATGCGCCACCTCCGCCTCCGGACATGTCCCAGGGACCGGCACCGCAGCAGGCATACAATCCGCTGAGCCCGGACCAACTCGACCAGCTGGTTGCGCCTATCGCACTCTATCCTGACTCCCTGGTCGCGCAGGTTCTGGCTGCGTCGACATTCCCGAACGAAATAGCCGACGCAGACCAGTTCGTGCAATCGCATCCGGGAATTCCTCCCGATCAGGCGGGACAGATGGTGGATGGCCTGAACTGGGACCCCAGCGTCAAGGCGCTGATTGCGTTTCCTTCGGTGTTGTCTAACCTCGACAAGAACCAGGACTGGACAAGCCAGCTCGGCAATGCGTATTACAACCAGCCGCAGGATGTAATGTCGGCCGTACAGGTTATGCGCCAGCGGGCCTATACCGCAGGAAATCTGAGGAGTAATCAGCAATTGGCGGTTACTTACCAGCCCAGCAATATCGTGATCGTGCCTGCCAATCCGCAGGTGGTTTATGTGCCTTACTATAACCCTTGGGTTGTCTATGGTGCTCCAGTTGTGGCCTGGGGCGGATATTTCCCGCCGCCTGCTCCTCCAGGACTCGCCGTTGGTGTGGGTTTGGCGATTGGATTCGGCGTTGGAATCGCGGTTGCCTCATGGAACCATTGGGGATGGGGGTGGCATAACTGGGGATGCGGATGGGGCAGCCACAGCACGGTTGTGTATAACCGCAATGTGTATGTGTCGCGCAGCGTAACGGTCATCAATCACGGCTACTATGGCGGGTTTGACCGCAATGTCGCCGCTCGCAGCTATAACCGCAATGTAGCTATAACCGCACCGAACTATCGCCCCGGATACAACGGAAGCTATGCCCGTTCGGCGACTTACAATAATAGCTATAACCGAACAGTCACTAATAACTACACCCGGAACGTCGCCAATAACAACGTCAATCGGAACGTCACCAACAATAACGTCAACCGGACTAACACCAACAACAATTACAATCGCGGCACGACGAATAACAATTACAACCATCCAGGCACAAGTCCGACCGCGTACAATAACAATAATCACCTTGGAACGAACAATAACTACAATCGCCCGGGAACGAGCCCGGGAGTCAATACCTACAATCGTCCCGGGACAAACACCAGTAATGCTAACCGGCCGCCTGCCGCAAACAATAACAACTACCATCCGCCAGTTAATAATAACTACAACCGGCCTGCGACTAACAACAGCTATCACCCGCCGGCGAACAACAGCTATCACCCGCCGGCGAACAATAACGCCCGGCCTGCGAACAACAACAGCTATCATCCGCCGCAGAACAACAGCCGTCCCGCTCCGCAAAACCATCCTGCGCCACAGAGCCGCCCGGAGTCTCACCCGAACGGCGGCCATCCTAACGAGCACCCTAAGGGCATGTAGGAACCGGTTTTAGCCCGGCAAAGGGATGGAGCACAGCGCTCCATCCCTTTTCATTTGTGCGACGATCTTCAGCGCGACGGGAGGTCGTGTCAAAGTTTTAGCCCGATCGGCTCCCTCCCCTTGAAATCGGTACCCATTCATTCCATGGGTTTTACCATATAGTTGTCTTTGATTAACTCATAACACGCGACTTACGGATACTTAACAGAAAATAAACGACTTAGGACACTCATTTTCTCGCCATCTTTTAAAACGATTCGCCTGAAAAGCAAAGACCGGAGCCGCGATTGCAGCCCTGGTCTTCTCCTATTCCAAGCATACCGGATTGGCGATAGTTATCGGCCAGATCGCTTGTGGAACTTAGCCACATCGAACCCTGGCATCCCCATCTCCAGACAACCTAAGGCCGAGTACGCGAAGCACAAGCAATGGCCCGAGGAGCTGCACTCTTTAGTGTCGCGGACGGGTGGCTCACTCAAGCCTTGGCTTGGCTTGAGTGGGGTACGGTACAGACCGGAGAGATAGCTGACAGAACAGACCGGGAGGATCCCTGACACTGCAGCGAGGGTATGTAGAACCAGAACATGCCCTGGAAAGCGAGCCGTGTAGTGGAGGAGCGGACGAGGTTTGTTTTGGAGTACGAACGCGGGTTGTCGAACATGGCGGAGTTGTGGCGGAAGTACGGGGTCTCGCGAGAGACCGGGTATGTGTGGCTGCGGCGCTACGCGCGCGAAGGACTGGAGGGTTTGCGCGATGGCAGCCGAGCTCCGCATGAGCCCGGCAACCGCACGCCCCAGCAGATCGAGGAGATGGTGCTGGAG
>CAYVSQ010000181.1:0-23290 GCA_964453815.1 uncultured Acidobacteriaceae bacterium
CAGACGCGTCGGCAAATTCCGCACCATCGTGGCGCGTGGTTTGTAAAAGATATTCCGAAATTCCGTCGTGGGCTTTGCTGTCTGGAGCAGGGCGACTGGTTGCAATACTGACGAACCTTCAGTGCCGCACCAGGAAACGTGAGAGCGTTGGATACCAGTTCGAAATGGGATTCGATTGGCATTCAGTCAAGAATGCGGAGCACCACCAGTGTCATGTCGTCGTGCTGAGCCGCACCGGCGGCGAACGCTTCAGCAGCGGTGAGGATCTGGGTCATCACCTCAGAAGCAGGCAGCCCGTGGCACGCTTTTGCGAACTCGATCAATCTGTCTTCTCCCCACTCTTCGTCGCGGGCGTTCATCGATTCAGAGACTCCATCCGTGAAGAGTACGACCTGGTCGCCAGGCTCAAGAAGAAAAGACTCTTGCTCGTAACGCTGCCGTAGGAGCCCGATCACCGGGCCGCCGGTCTCCAGGCGCAAGACCTCACACTCCCGACCAGACCTGCGCAGGATCACTGGTGGGTTGTGCCCTGCATTGACGTAGGGAAGGCGGCGACTTCGAGAATCGTACTCAGCGTAGAAAAGAGTAGCGTAGCGGTTCGCCGAGGACGCCTCGTAGACAAGCTTGTCGACACGATTCATCAGCTCCGCCAAGTCATGGCTCACCGAAGCCTGGCCGCGTAATGAAGCTTCGAGACTTGCCATCATGAGCGCAGCGCCGATACCCTTGCCGGACACATCTCCGATGGCGATTCCGAGGCTGCCTTCGGGCAGCTCGAGAAAATCATAGTAGTCCCCGCCTACCTCTCGTGCAGGCCGGCAATGCCCGCAGTAGTCCAGACCTGCCACGGTGGGAAGGCGCTGAGGGAAGAAGTGCGCCTGTACCTCCTGTGCGATTTCCAGCTCACGATTTAACCTCTCCCGCTGCGCCATCTCCCGACCGATTGCCGTCGTCAACCGGGCGACCTCTAGCGCCAAAGTTGTCTGCGCCGCCGACCTGGTGTCCAGGCCGTCGAGCGATCGCGCGATCGCGCGGTGTGTGAACTCGTCTGTTTCAATTTCCTGCCAGGTAATGAGGTGGGGGGCGAGACGTTCCCTGTCTCGCTGGTTTCTTGGCGCGTTTGCGACAAGCTGCCGCAGGCGGCCATCTGCAGGAGACGAGATGCGCCCAAGAAAGTGGTCGAGCGCTGGACCGCCGGAATCGAGAAGTTGGAGAAATACCCTGCGTGCCTCCCGTGGATCCTCCACAACGAGGTGCCGGAGCTCCTCATAGAGAATCTCAGGCCCTTTCATAGCGCTTTGACCGTAATTCGAACGCCTTCCTTCCGCCTTCGAGCAGTTCGATGATCTGTTCGCGGCATTCATCGACTGTTCCGGACTTCTCAACGACCCCGATCCGGCCATCCGAGTTCATGACCAGCACAAGGTCGGCTTCAGCCAATACCGGGATGTTCGCGTTGTGAGTGATGAAAATCATTTGTCGATGTTTCTTGAGTCGCTGCACCGCGTTCACTACGGTCTCAAAGATAAAGTGGTTGTCCAGGTTGTCCTCTGGCTGATCAATAATCAGCGGGCTATCTCTTCTTGCCAAAAGTATCGGTAGCAGTGCTGTGCACTTCTGCCCCCGGGAAAGATCGGATGCGTCCTTAAAATTGGCCTTCCCGGCGGATGAAACATTTAACTCGATGGCAATCCTGTCTTCGATTGCAATTACTTCGAGAGCGAGGGGATCGACGCTGTCGCGGAACGCATCCAGTATCTTGCGAGAGCGCTCAGTTCCGAAAGCCGTCAGCTCCTCGAAGGAATCGAGGTCATTGTCCTGAATGAACTGTGCGAGTTGCTCCGGTCTAAGCTGCATGAGTGTCGTGATGATCTCGTCGTGATTTCTGACCCTTGCCCCACGCAGTCCCTCCACCAGCATCTCCTGGTATGCCAGATGGTCGGCGTTTCGCATGATTCGGATGCGTACGCGCTTTCCAGCTTCGCGCTGGAGCTCAGCCGCGACCTCCTCGCGCAGGGTTGCAATTTGGTCCCGCATTAGAATGTGAGTTGTTTTGAGAGATTTCCGCTGCTCCAGCAGCGTCTTCAACTCGGCATTCAGTTCTAACCGCTGTTCCTCGATGGCCTGAAGTTTGGCAAGCTGCTGTTCAAGCGTTGCACGCACTCGAGCCTGCTCGCTCGCCGCTTGATTAATTGCCGTCAACTTCGCCAACTCGCCGGCATGGCTTGTGTGGGCGAGGACGATGCCTTTGCGGGCCTGAGCGACTGTATCCTGCGCTTCGCGAATCAGGCCACTGATCGCCGATATGTGTTCTTCAACGGCTCCTAAAGGCGCTGCAAGTAGTTCGTCATATCGGCGGAGAATCTCTACATTCGCGGACTGCTCTTCTGCAAGCCGCGTTTTGAAGGCAAGCAGTGCGTCTTTTTGTAATTGGTCTAGCGTTCGGTCTAGCGCTCTAAGGTCTCGATCGGCGTTATCCAACTTCATGATTTCGCGCTGATTGAGCTGCTGCTGGCGCGAAAGCCGGATAAAGTCTGCCGTTGGTTCCCGGTCTGATGGCGCAAGAGCATTCAGGTGGGCACGGACGTCACCGAGTTCTTCAGTTTGCTCAGTTAAGTCCTGGATCGTCCTTTGCGCCGTCTTGATACGATCGGCATTCGCTTCCAGCGCACGCGCGCTCTCGGCCAGTGAGAGGTGGATCGTGCGCATCTGCTCGCTGCGCAGTTCGTCCAGGAGGTTTCTACGTTTTTGGCCGAGGACCTCGTCCGCTATTGCCTCAATTTCAGGGCTACTGTAGGCGTCCAGCGGCAGAAATGTACCTCGATCAATGTCAACCGTGTTGATCGCCCGTCCGTCCGAGGTCAGAAGAACGGGTTGCTGCTTGAGTCCCCTCTTAATTGTGTATCGACTCGTGCCTTCAGCCAGGGCACTAATCGTTACGAGAGCCCCACCCGCGAGGTTCGCCTGAATCAGGTCAACACACGGCTTTGGCGCAGCTGACATCCCGCAGACCGCGAACCTTAATGCTTCGGCGAGCGTTGATTTTCCGCTGCCTCGCGGCCCAATGATGCAAGTCAGACACCGGGGAATGTTGACACTCAAGCCGGGCAGAAACCCGCCGCTAATCTCGATTTTCTCAACGAGCCACATACATTCAGACGCCACCGCGCGGGAAACTTGAGTGGTATGGCTATCAGAACCATGAGAGCTGCCCTCAGCACCCCATCGGAAGCGGAACTGCCAGTTTACGCTACTGTGCACCAAAGGGCGTAAGAGATCGTGGTCAACACACAGGCACGATACCTCGACACTTGGCGGATGCGCCTACTTTCCGAAGGTGCCACGATAGCTTTGAAACATGAGGAAAACCTGATGGCAGATGAAGCGCAGAAGACAGGGTTTTGGACTCAATTGGCGGAATCATTTTCTGGTGCAATCGAGAGTATTGAAGTCGGACAAACGCCCATGACCGCGGGCCCCCCTGGACTTATACGCGTCACGCAATCGCAGATTCTGGTGCCGTCGGGTTTGCCGATGGATGCGCTGACGGTGGCGATGAGGCGGCTTAGTCCTTTATCAATGCAGTAGATTCAGCGTGTTGCTGCCGTCGTCGACGAAATAGACCCCCGTATCGGGAACGTAGATCAATCCAAAGAGGGTACCGGCTCCAGGTGGCGGACCTCCGGTGTTGTCGATCAGCTTCTTCGCAATCTGGTTTCCATGAGCGTTGAACTCGACAATGAAACCATCTCCTCCATTCACGGCCAGAATGTTACCGTTCGGAGCAACGGTCAAGCCCAGAGGCTGATTCAGAGCGCCCCCGGACGCAACGAGGGTTCCGGTGCCGTCAGAGTTCGTGCGAAAAAGGGGATTTGAGATCGCCCGGATGCCGTTGTTCAGCGTGTCCGCAACGTAGAGCACGCTCCCATGATGGTCGCGGCCATCGTTGTCGTCGTCATTGCAGTTCGGGCTCAGTGCAACGCCAGTCGCTCCGAGGACAAGCGCCGCCGGGTCGGTACGCTGCGCGAAGCCAGAACCGATTACGGTCATCGATTCAATCCAGGGCATCTGTGTTTCCGAGTTGCCTAGGTTAATGCGTACTACCGTGCCCTGATGAACCACGCTGCCGCCGGCGGTGACGGTTCCGTTGAGAACATTGGTCACGAAGAGCATGGCTTCGTTGCCACGCTCTGACCAGGTCATGTCCCAGGGCCCGTTGATCAGCGAGCCATAGAATGTTTCGACGGGATTTCCATAGCTGTCGAGGACGATAAGGCACCCTGCCGCAGCGGTTGCCGAGGTTCCATCAGAGGTGGGCAGGCTTCCCACAATCACCCATCCGGTATGGAGAACGGCCAGAGCGGTCGTCAAGCCGAGTCCGCCCGGGCAGGAGCCCGGAAGCATGGTGGGATCGAGCTGGGCAAAGACAGTCAGGGCTCCGCCGGGAGAGACGTCCACGATAGTAGTGCCCGTTCCTTGTTGGTTATTCATGTTGTTGAAGTTGCTGATCAGGATATGTCCGGCTTCGAGCTTGCCGACGCTGCGCTCGACACGAACGATTCCGTAGGGGTTGACGTCACCGTTCGAGGGAACGGTCGATGCGATGGTGCTTACAGTTTTGAGCTTCTTGAGGATGGGTCCGTCATCATCGGCTTTGGCCAACCTGCATGCTGGCAATAACAGTCCCGCGAACAAAAGCCCGTGAGAAACAATTCGAAATGGCGCTCTCATGAGTGCCTCCTTGCCTTCTGATTCGCGGCCGCGACGTTTGTGGGATCAGCCGCCCTGTTGAGAACCGATATTTCGCCGCTACGAAAGCATCAAAAAGGTAGTGTCTTTGCCCGTAAGCAGATGTCATCGAAATGTCACGTCTCTGCAATTTTCCTGTAAGAGCACAATCCCGACACTTCCTCACAGGTCAGCAAGAAATTACTGTATTGAAGCAATTGTCCTGCCAAATCCCACAGGGTTTAGTTCAAATCGCCGTATCCACACTGCCTCGCGCAAGGACTGCACCTCCGCGAACTTCTATCAGCAGAGCACTGTCGATACGGCACTATAGATTTTGCGCTCATGCAACCGCGCTTTTCTGGTGTATAAGCCTTATCGCTGACCTGACAAGAGTTTGCTGGATCTGCTGACCAAGGAAACAAAGAGCGATTTTTTGGTTATCCGCTCCATCCCCCATCGCGGAGGCGTTGAATGGTCGCTGAAAACCCACAAATACCTTAAGAAGGCAGGGCGAAGGTTCGGTTTCGTATGTTGTGGGAGAGCTCAAAGTTTGTCGAAGAGTTCGTACGTGGCCAGGCTGTCGCCTATATTGGCGCGTGCGTCTCAACGAGTGCAAATCTGATCTCATTGAGGCGAACTTCTCGCCGGCCTGCGGAAGGAGGGTGAGAGTCGCCTCGAAAATGACGACCCGGTGGCCCAGGCATGGGGTCAGGAGAAGGCGAGCACAATAGCCCCGACGGCGATCAGGAGGCCGCCGAGCATCTTTTTGGCCGTAATCGTTTCGCCAAGGATGGGAGCGGCCAGCAGAATGACAAAGACAACGCTGAGTTTGTCGATAGGAGCGACCTTCGATGCTTGACCCAGAGAGAGCGCACGGAAGTAACAGATCCAAGAGAGACCAGTAGCAATGCCAGAGGCGATGAGAAACATCCAGCTCCGGCGTTCGATGTGTACGAGGCCACCGTGCGTCCCCAAGCTGAGAGCAATCATCCACGCAAAGAGCACAACCACTGTCGTGCGAACGGCCGTGGCAAGGTTCGGGTCTACGTTGCTGACTCCGAGCTTCGCGAGCAGTGCAGTTGCGGCAGCGAAAATAGCCGAAAGAAGAGCCCAGATAAACCAAGCCATGAGTAACACGCTCCGGTATATATGGTACGTGGCTTCTCGGAGCCGTTACTTATATGGATATCAGGTAATCTCTCAAAAGCGGAGTGGTTGTGGGAACAGTGAAATCCAAGACTCCACAATACGCATGGCAAACCGCATTCTCCTGCTAGGAATTGCACTTTTCAGTTCTGTCATTGTTCGGGCTCAGGCTGCTCCAGCGGCCCCGAAAGACTGCGGCATCGACGCTCTCCAGATTTGCGCTCTGCACGTCCTCCAGGACCAAGCCCGCATCATCACCAGCCCGTTGCGCATCAAGCCTGAAGATTTGCTGTGGCTGGCTCCCTTTGCCGCCGGAACCGGTTACACCCTCACCCAGGACGCGAGCATCATGCAAGACCTGGGACACGACCCTGGCCGGGAAAAAGACTTCAACACGGCTTCGAACATCCTGGGGATCTATGCCCCGGCAGGCTATGCCCTTGGCGGCTTTATTACAGCTTCCATCAAGCACGACGACCATCTGCGCGAAACCAGCCTCCTGGTCACCGAGGCCGGAGTCAACGCGCTCATTATCAATACGGCCTTACAGTACGCGGTCAATCGCCAGGATCCAAAGCAAGGCAGCCAGACGGGAAAATTCTGGCCTCACGGAACGAAGACCTGGCCGGACGGCACCTCCATGCCTTCCGAACACGCGATCAACGTATGGTCCTTCGCGCACGTCGTCGCGGCCGAATATCCGGGATGGCGAACCAGAATGCTCGTCTACTCCATGGCCACGACGGTCTCTTTCTCCCGCGTCATCGCCCGCCAGCACTTCCCGTCCGACGTCATAGTCGGAAGCACCTTCGGCTATTTAATCGGAGGGCTTGTTATCCACGACCGTTCCCCAGGCCTGGGCAACGTCTCGGTCTCCTCTGTTCGGACCCCAAATGGCAAGGGTGTTCAAATCTCTTACAACTTCAATCCATCCAGGGGCTACTGATTCCGGAAGATACTTGTGAGCTCAGAACAGGTGAGGAATATATAGCCGCAGAGACTCATCACCGGTCGCCCATTGTGCCCGTACCGGCTATGTCTCATCCTCTGAGCGCTGCCTTCAGCAGAAATTAACGTTATCTTCAATAATCTATAGCTAGATGGGAGTTCACAGATTCACACGAAATCCTGTGCTGCTGCTTGTACTGATTGCGTATGCGGCGCCTTACGACACGGCAGCTTCGGCTCAGGTAACCGCAGCACAGGCGGACTCGGCGTCCGGTGTAACCCTGATCTCTCTCGACGAGGCGATTCAGCGGGCGGAGGTAAACGAGCCGGTCTTTGCTGCTTCTGTTGCGGAGAGTCGTGTCTCGCAACTGGAACGCGCCAACGCGCGCGCGTCGCTACTGCCATCAGCGACTTATCACAATCAATACCTGTTCACTCAGGGTAGCGGAACCCAGGACCGCGCGAATCAGCTTACAGCCGGATCGTCACCGCGCTTCATCTCGAATAACGCGGTGCATGAGTACACAAGCCAGGCTGTGGTCAATGAAAGCCTGAGCTTTGCGCAGATCGGCGCCGTCAGGCAGGCAGACGCGAGTGCGGCACGCGCGGCTGCTGAGCTTGAGATTGCCCGTCGCGGCCTGGTCCTAACGGTCGTCAATTTGTATTTTAATCTCCTTGCGAGTGAGGCCAGATTGGCATCGGCACAACGCGCCGCGAACGAGGCTGAGCGCTTTGTTACTCTCACCCAACGGCGGGAGGATGCGCGGGAGTCAGCCCATGCGGACGTAGTCAAGGCCGATATTGAAGAGCAGCAGCGAAGGCGCGATCTGGCCGATTTTGGGCTGGCGGCTGACAAAGCGCGACTGGAACTTGGCGTCCTGCTTTTTCCCGACCCCCGGACTGCCTTCGACGTCCGCGCGGGAGAACTTCCGGCATTGCCGGACCGCACCATGGCCGAGGCCGAAGCCTCTGCGAACAATCCGGAGCTGAAGAGTGCGCTGGCTTCGCTGCATTCGAGCGAAGCGGACTTATACGTTGCGCGAGCGGCCTATCTGCCGGATCTCGCCCTGAATTATACCTATGGTATTGACGCCCCCCAGTTCGCCGTGAACGGGCCGGACGGAGCCCGCAATCTGGGATATTCAGCCAGCGCGACCCTGGATATCCCGGTGTGGGACTGGCTTTCGACCGAACGCAAAGTGAAGCAGAGTCAGATTCGCCGTGATGCGGCAAGGGTCGCCTTATCGGCCGCACAAAAGCAAGCTGTCGCGAACTTCTCGGAGTTCTACGGCGAAGCTGCAGTCGCGCACGACCAGGCCGCCTCGCTCGATACGAGTGTCACCTTGGCGCAGGAGAGCCTGCGACTGACAAACCTACGGTACATCGGAGGAGAAGGCACGGTTTTCGAGGTCGTCGACGCGCAAAATGCACTCACTTCTGCGGAGATGGCGCGCGCAGAGGGAACGGTACGCTATCGTGTCGCGCTGGCACAGTTGCAGACATTGACAGGAAGGCATTAATGATGACGGTTCCAGAGAAGCCGCATCCATTTGGACCGAAGCGTATCGACGTTCACGCTGCCTGCCGCATGCTGGCAGCAGCGTTGCTGTGCATGGCTGTGCCCGGCTGCAAACAGCAGAAAGAAACCCCGGCAGAAGCAGTGGTGATTGTGCGGGCAGCCAGGCCAGAGATCGCCTCCATTTCGGAGCTGATCGAAGGTGATGCCATCCTGGCCCCCCAGGCGCAGGCCGCCTTATCGCCAAAAATCAGCGCACCGGTGAAGAAGTTCTACGTACAGCGTGGCGCGCGGGTTCACGTGGGACAATTGCTGGTCGCGCTGGAAGATCGCGACCTGCAGGCAACGGCTCTCGATAATCGAGGCAGCTATAAGGCCGCTCAGGCGCTCTACGATGATACGATGGGCGCACGGGTTCCCCAGGAGACGCAGAAAGCGGAACTTGACCTGGCTCAGGCCAAAGCCACGCTCGCTCTCGAGCAAAGCATCGTCGATAGCCGCAAGCAGCTCTTCGAGCAGGGCGCGATTCCAGGACGGGATCTCGACACCGCGCAGGCCACCCTGGTGCAGGCGCAGGCAGCCTATGATTCGGCTTCGAAGCAACTCCATCTACTGGAGAGCGTTAGCCGCGCCTCCACAGTGCAGGCGACGAAGGGCCAGCTTACCTCAGCAAGAGGCAGGTACCTGAATGCCCAGGCACAGGTGAGCTACTCCACGCTAAGCAGCCCGATCGACGGTATTGTGACCGACAGACCGCTCTTTGCCGGAGAGATGGCTCCCGCTGGCACACCGCTCATCACGGTAATGGATACCTCTGCGCTGCTGGCCAAAGTGCATTTCTCACAGAGCGTCACGCAGCGCATGAAGATTGGCGATGCGGCATCTGTCAGGGTGCCAGGCGTCAAGGAGATACTGCCCGCCAGGGTTTCATTGATCGGCCCGGCGCTCGATCCCGGGTCGACAACGGTCGAGGTATGGATTCAGCTGAACAACCCAGATGGCTCGCTCAAGGTGGGCACGCCTGTGCATATCGCGGTGACCGGCCAGACCATCCCTCAGGCCATGCAAATACCGGCATCTGGGCTGCTGAGGGGCAATGACGGCGGTTATAACGTCATGGTGATTGGCAGCGACGGCACAGCCCATCGGAAAGCGATCCAGGTGGGCATTCAGACGCCGGAGAAAGTCCAGATCACGGCTGGCTTGGAGCCTTCAGACCTAGTCATTTCAACGGGTGCGTTCGGCCTCGAGGACGGGATCAAGGTTAAGATCGGTTCACCCGAAGACAACAAGACACTGGGTGGCAGCTGATGGAAGGTAGGCAGCCAGCTGAACCGAAGCCATTCTGGCTGGCACGGTCTGCACGCACCATCTTTTTCTTCGCGATAGCGCTCGTGGTGGCCGGTATCTACGCCGCGTTCCAGGTGCCGATCTCGGTCTTTCCGGAAACCAGCTTCCCGCGCGTGGTCATCGGTGTTGACAACGGGGTGATGCCTGTCGAACAGATGGAGGTGACCATCACCCGCCCTATCGAGGACGCGGTGAACAGCGTGCCGGGCTTGCAGACCGTACGTTCGAATACCAGCCGTGGATCGGCGGAAATATCGCTCTTCTTTGACTGGTCGGTCGACATGTTCCACACGTTGCAGCTGGTTGACGCCGCTTTGAGCAAAGTTCAACAGATCCTCCCCTCGACCGCGAAGATCACCACAAACCGGCTCACGTTCGCTACATTCCCGATTCTGGGATACAGCCTGACCTCGAACACCGTATCGCAGGAACAGCTTTGGGAGCTTGCCACCTATGACCTGAAACCCCCGCTCAATCGCGTAGCAGGTGTCAGCTCGGTGACTGTCCAGGGCGGCCAGGTGCCGGAATTCCACGTAGTGCCAAATCTGGCCCGCCTGCAAGCCACGGGTGTCACGATTCTCGATCTGACGAACGCGATCCAGGCATCGAACATCATCGATTCGCCGGGGTTGTATGAGCAGAACCATCAGCTGGTGCTGGGCCTGGTCGGTGCGCAGGCTCATGACATCGAGGGACTGCGGCAACTCGTCGTAAAGACGACGTCGAGCGGCGCGCCAGTGCGCGTCGGCGATGTAGCGGCCGTTGCGCAGGCCCCCATGCCCGTCTACACAGCGGTCCGCGCGAACGGCAAGCCGGCTGTCCTTCTGAATATCACGCGGCAGCCCTCAAGCAACACAGTCACCGTTGCGAACGAGGTTGCGGCTGAAATAAGTCAGCTTCGCCAGAAGCTGCCTCCGGGAGTCACCCTTGAGCCTTTCTATGATCAGTCGCAACTCGTCAGAGAGAGCATCAACAGCGTACGCGACGCCATTCTGATCGGCGTGGCTCTGGCATGCATCATTCTTTTTCTATTCTTGAAGGATTGGGTTTCCTCACTCATTGCGGGACTTGTGATTCCCGTAACCGTCGCAGTCACAATTCTTTTTCTGTGGATAATCGGCGAGAGTTTCAACCTGATGACACTGGGCGGCCTCGCAGCAGCGATCGGGCTGGTCATCGACGATGCAATCGTAGTCGTAGAGAACATTGTGCTCCATCTTGACGTGGGCGAGGGCCGCGTACAGGCGGTGCGCAACGCACTCACCGAGATCACACATCCGCTGATCGGCTCGACCATCACGCCCGTGGTTGTGTTTCTTCCGCTTGTCGCCGTGACCGGGGTCACAGGCAGCTTTTTCCGCGCACTCGCGGTAACCATGACAACTGCGCTGTTGACTTCTCTGCTGCTCGCGCTGACCTGGACACCAAGTCTCGGTCTGGCGCTGCTGCGGGAACGCAGGAGAGACAACGCCTTCACCGAGGTACGCGAAAAGCATGGCAAGGTTCTTGGACGCGTGCTTGGCTGGCATCGCACAACGCTCGATTGGGCGCTAAGGAAGCCTCTACTGCTCGGTGCAGCATGCCTCCTGCTGGTCGGCGTCACCTATGCCGCATACCGTTCGCTCGGTTCCGACTTACTGCCGGAGATGGATGAAGGCGCCTTTATCCTCGATTACATTATGCCGGCAGGAAGTTCGCTGACCGAGACGAACCGCGTCCTGACGCACGTCGAACAGATACTCAAGAGCACGCCTGATGTGGAGATCACTTCGCGCCGCACCGGTCTGCAGATGGGTCTTGCCGCCGTTACCGAGGCTAACACCGGCGACATTACGGTGAGGCTGAAGACGAAGCGGAGCCGCGGCATAGACGAAGTGATGAACGACATCCGCTCTCAGATCAAAACCACTGAGCCCGCGCTCGATGTGGAGTTCACGCAGATACTGCAGGACATGATTGGCGATCTCTCGAACGCTCCAGAACCAATCCAGATAAAGCTTTTCTCCAACGATTCAAAACTGCTCTCTCAGCTGGGGCCACGAGTGGCCGACGCCATCGGCAAGGTCAAGGGTGTGGTGGACGTACAGGATGGGATTAAGAATACGATCAGCGGGCCTGCAACGAACTTCCAGGTTAACCCGACGCTGGCCGCGCGCATGGGCTTTACGCCCACAGAGGTCGCGGAAGACGCGACGGCAATCCTCGACGGAGTAACGCCCAACGATCCGCTGATCGCGAACGGCAGATCCTACACGATTCGTGTGCGGTTGGGAGAGGCAACGCGTGCTTCTCTGGACGCGATCGAAAACACGGTCTTCAACAGCAGTACGGGTCATACGGCAACGTTGGGTTCCATGACACAGGTAACCGAGCTGCCGCCGCAGAATGAGATTCGTCGCGAGAACCTTCAGCGACTGGTTGTCGTGACCGGACGCCTTGAGGGATCCGACCTGGGAACGGCTATCGTACAAGTGCGGAAAGTGGTTGCTAGCTTGCGCCTGCCCGCGAGCGTGCGCGTGGAGTACGGAGGCACCTACCAGGAGCAGCAGAAGTCCTTTGCCGATCTTCTTCGCGTACTTCTGATGGCGCTCGTGCTGGTATTCGGCGTGCTGCTCGCCGAGTTTCGTAATCTCTCCGCACCGATTGCCATCCTTGCCTCGTCTGTACTGGCGATTGGCGGTGTGGTTTTTGGTCTGCTTCTCACGGGGACGACTTTTAATGTCGCCTCGTTCATGGGGCTTATCATGGTAATCGGGATCGTCGCGAAGAACGGCATCCTTCTGCTGGACGCGGACGAACGTTTTCGGGCGGAGGGGTGGACCGCTCGCGAAGCGATGCTGCAGGCAGCACAACGCCGGTTGCGGCCGATCCTGATGACCGCTATCGCAGCGGTCTGCGGCATGTTGCCCCTGTCCTTCGCTCTTGGCGCCGGATCGCAGATGCTGCAACCCCTGGCGATCGCAGTGATCGGTGGCTTGCTGCTATCGATGCTGCTCAGCCTGATTATTACGCCGGTGGTCTACTACCTGCTTACGCGAAATAATCCAGCAGGAGCCAAAACACAAAACAAAAGGCCTGCGGTCCAGCCGGAGGCCTTTTCCTGAGGGCTCAATCCCTTACTTTCGCCCAACGACAAGGATCTCAAAGCTGTCAGGAACGATGGACGGACGTGGATGGGGGTTTTCTGCTGTCGGACTGGGACGAGCACCGAACTGTGCCGTAGCGAGGTAGGCGCGGTCTGCGCCTGCATCGTAGGTCATGGTGCGTGCGCCGCGTTCGGTCGGTAGAACTTCGAGCACCGGGTAACCGTGTGCCGCATCGACCACCGTCAAGGTGCCATCGCCGGCAGAGGCAAATGCGAGCTGGTGCTTTGCGCTGAATCCTGCCGCATCCGGCCCCTCGCCGATGGCAGGAGTGGCGATCTGCTTACCGGAATCCGCGTCAATGACCGCCATCTTCTTTTCGTCGCATACAGCGAAAAGTTTGCGGTGCTCCAAATCCATGGCGAGCCCGGAGGGCGATTCGCAATCACTTAGCTTCCATATTGCGGTGACTGACTTCGCGCGAGCGTCGAGACGGACGATCGAGTTGGCGCTCTCTATGTTATCGAAGATATTGCCCGCGCCATCGGCGACAGGAAATTCGGGTTTGCCAGGCAGTTTGACAGTGGCGACAGCCTTCAGCTGACTGGCATCGATCACGGTTACATCGCTGCTTCGGCCATTGAAGGCCCAAACCGTTTTGGTAACCGGCTCAAAGACGATGCCATCCGGATTGGTTCCGGCAGGAATGCGCGTGACTATCTGAAAGGTATGACGATCGAAGACAACGACCTCATTGGCGCCGCCGTCGCTGATATAGCCATACTTGCCGTCGGAGTCGAGCGCGACACCATGAGTACCTTTGAGCCCGGTGATGGACGCCTTAATTTTCCCCGATCGGGTATCGATCACGTCGACTTTTGGGCCGTGCGTGACATAGAGCAGGTGTTCGCCCGGATCGGCTGATAGATAATCCCATCCGCCTGTGCCGCCGATCTTCCAATGATCCAGCACCTCATAGGGCTTCTGAGCATATGCAGCTGAACTGAAAAGGCTGCAGAGCGTCAAAGCTCTGGCGGCCGCGAGGGTGCACGTCCGAGAAAAAAAACGAATCATACCCATGAATACTCCATGACGCTGTTGGGAACTGGAACTGCTAGATTGATTCTCCGGACAGAATCATTAAGGCATGCTGAAGAGGGAGCTATTTGCCATTTTGCAGCGGAAAGATTACGGATACTTCCGTTCCACGGCCTTGACTGCTGTTGATGTGGATCGTACCTTTGCCGTTGCCGGCGATCGCTTTGCAAATGGATAGGCCAAGCCCCGCGCCACCGGTTTCGCGCGTGCGAGAGCTATCAGCGCGATAAAAGCGCTCGAATACATGGGAGAGAGCGTGCTCCGGAATTCCTTCTCCCTGATCTTTTACAGTCAGCTCTGCACGTCCCATTGCGAGCCGGACAGCAGCTGTAACACGTGACTGTGCCTGGCTGTGCTGAACAGCATTCGCCAGCAGGTTGGAACAAAGGGTTTCACCGTCCTCTTCCGATAGAGCCACAGAGACACCAGCGGGAGCCGTGATCGTAATCTCTACCTGCCGCATGCTAGCGAGAGGTTCAAGCTGCGCTGCGGCACGCTCAAGCGAGTGCCCGAGGTCCGAATGCACCGAACTGTTGTCCTGTCGCTCATCGGCTCGACCGAGCACCAGCATGCGGCTTACCAGCTCTTCCATCCGCGCAGTGTCTGCAAGCAGGCGATCGAAACCCTCTTCATATTCTTCACTCGTGCGTCTCCGCATGGTAAGCAACTGCAGCGACGATTTGACTACCGTAAGTGCTGTCTTGAGTTCATGCGCGGCGTCACTGGTGAAGCGCCGCTGCTGTGCAAACGATTCCTTAAGACCGCGCAGTAGCTGTGTAATCGACGCAGCAAGCGGCTTGAGCTCCTTTGTCCGTAATACGTCGGGCGATGGTTCAAAATGCCAGGATTGCGCTGATACTCTTCCGGCAGCTTGAGCTAATTGACGCAACGGCGACAGCCCTCTCCGGAGAAGCAATGCCAGGGCTATTCCCGTCAAAGCCAGAAGTAACAGACTTGCGAAGACATAGAAACGAACCGCTTCGGAGATGGAATGCCATAATTGTTTCGTCGGAGCGGCATAGACAAGCACGACGGGGCGCCGGATGCCGCCATGTTCTTCGCGATCGATCACGCGAACTCCGTCAGTGCGCAGAACTCGGTACTGCCCTCCATGGGCCCGCTGAATTGTGTAACCGTTTGCTGACGGAACTTGAAAGGAGCCATCCCAGAGTGGCGAATGGCCAAGAACTCGACCGCTCACATCGATAACAACATAGGCATCTTCAGGGGGAAGAGTCAGCTCCGTCTGGTCGACCATCACATTGTCGCCAGGATCTTCCGCGTCCTGCACCGCACCCAGCAGGGAGTCGGCCCGACCGCGAAGCATCAGGTCAAAGGTGCGAAAGCGTTCACGCCGCTCGTGCAGCAATGCCACACCCGACAAGGCGATGGCACACAACAGCTGGGCTGCGAGAACTGTTGCAATTAGCTGCCTGGTCAGCGAATGCTCTCTCACGACGCGCGCTCCGGAAGGAGACGATAGCCGCGGCCTCTGATCGTTTCTATGGGTGAGGTACCAGAACCCTGCTCGTTCAATTTCTTTCGAAGATTGGAGACGTGAACCTCAACGACATTAGAGTGGTGCTCCCAGGTGAAATCGTAGAGGTGCTCCAGCAACTCCCGCTTAGAAACGATCGCCCGAGGCCGATACATCAGGTATTCGAGAATGCGGTATTCCGTCGGAGACAGGTCGATTGGTTTGCCGTTCTGTCTCACGATCTGCTCCACATTATTGAGAGTGAGCGTGCCGGCGGTTAGCACGGGATGCGCAGTTCCTCTGCTACGGCGGATCAAAGCCTTGCAGCGGGCGATGAGTTCGCCCAGATCGAAGGGCTTCGTGAGGTAGTCGTCGGCCCCGGCATTGATCAAGTCAATTTTCCTGTTCACATCTCCCACCGCAGTCAAGACCAGGATGGGTGTCGGGCAAGAGCGTCTTCGAAGATGATGAACGACCCCGAATCCGTCCAGTTTTGGAAGCATGAGATCCAGCAAGATGAGATCGTAGTCGTGGTAATCGGCGAGCATCGCCCCGTCTTCACCATTATTTGCGCAGTCAACGGCAAATCCGGCGCCTTCACGAAGGGCTGCCGCTATGTTGTCAGCGAGCCGGACTTCATCTTCCACCACAAGCACGCGCATACACGAAGGGTAGCAGGCGAAGTAATTGTATGACAGCGTGCTACCCGATGTGAGTAACATAGTCCGGACGCTGAAGAGAACTCGCGGACGACAAAACGGCATCCGCCAGATCCGCAAAGACTTCGGATAATACTTCTCCGTGAACTGGGGAGGCCGGCAAGACGAGGCAGCAGGAGCTTCCACGCTCGGGCTCTCTTACAACTCCACCGGGGTAAGGCCCGTTTACCCAGCATCGGCCAACCCAGCAACACTTACATGCGCAAGATCCTGGCACATGGTGCCCGGCCGCTGTTCTGTCGCCCTGCCGATGCAGCGCTCATCCCCGAGCCGCTGACCCAAGAATCGACGGACTCAACGACCGACGCCCTGAGGATCGTCGGGTGACGCCAACAACCGCGTCCAATCGTTCTGCGATCGTCACGAAGTTGGAAGTAGGTCCCGTCCATCGCAATTCATCCACGTTGTCGAAAAGCGCGATGTCGGTCCGAAGAGTAGCTAGAGTTCGAAAGAGCAGCGCACGGTCCCGCTCGCGAGAAAGCGTGGCCGCCAGGGAGCCTGCGTTTGTAACGTTCACCCGCCACTCATGACTTTCGATAGGGATGGATTCTAGATGAGCGAATTTGGCTAGAACTGCAGCGGACGACTTTGCGCCCCAGCCTGGCAGGCCCGGATAGCCGTCAGCCGAGTCACCCACCAGCGCCAGGTAATCGGGGATCGACAGGGGCGAGACACCGAACTTTTGGATGACACCGGCTTCGTCGTATGTGACGCCTGTCCGGCGATTCAGTTGGACAATGCGCGCGCCGCGAACACATTGCGCGAGATCCTTGTCCGGCGTACAAATGATCACCTGTTCGACCCGCTTATCCTGGGCGGCTATGACCGCCCCCGCTGCCAGTGCATCGTCTGCTTCGAACTCCACCATCGGCCAGACAACAATGCCTGCCGCTGAGAGGACCTCTTCGAGGAGTGGGAATTGCGCTAACAGCTCGGCTTCGATACCTTCGCCAGTCTTGTATCCAGGCCATAATGCATTGCGAAACGACTCGATGACCTGATCGGTCGCAACGGCAATGTGCGTGGCACCATCGCTGATCATTCCTAGCACCGACGCGACGACACCTCGGACAGCGGCAACCTCGCGGCCGTCCGGATCTCGTGCAGACGGCAGCGCGTAATAGTGCCGGAACAACTCGTATGTGCCGTCGATTAAGTGGACTTTCAAGACAAAACTCCGAGCGGCTATGGATCGGTCGATTGAAGGGTCATGTGCTCACCTTGGCGCGGTGAAACTCAATAGCGTTGGCTGGGAGCATTTTAGGGATCATTTAGACGGCCGTAAGGAAAATCAAAGCCCAGTCCCGAGCCGAAGAGGCGATGCCAAGAATTCGCCCGTTTCGCTTTCCAGTGTTGTGCAGAAGCAAGGCTACGCCTTCGTGTCCCAGCACCACAAGATGAATCTCAACATTTCTATCGTGGCCGCGATCGTGCGAGCGCGTTTCAAAATTCATTCCACGCTTCTGGCAATACCAGACACCCAACTTGTGCCAGGCAGCGTCCAAACAAAGTCGTTGGTCACGATTGCGCGAAACCAGTAGGATCGAAAGCCTCTCGATGAGTGAGCCGGCGATTTCGCATCAAGTGAGACTTCCGACCGGAGATCGGTTTCCGATCGGCAAGCGGACCCAGGACGGCAAACCACAAATACCCGAACTTGACAATTTCCCATTGCCGTCGTACATAGGTAGTATGTCTACCGTAGACAATCTACCTGATGACGAGAAACTTGGATTGCTTCAAGGGACTCTTGAGGTTCTGATCCTCCGGAGCCTGAAACTGGAGACCAACCACGCCTACGGGATTTCACAGTTTCTGCAACAGCAGTCGGACAGCGAGTTTCTGGTGGACAACGGCTCGTTGTATCCCGCGCTCCAGCGCCTTCTGCAGCGGAAATGGATTGCAGGGCAGTGGAAGACTTCGCCGAACGGGCGCCGCGCCAGGTATTACAGCCTGTCGCCTGCAGGACGCAAAGAACTCCTCAGAGCAACGTCGAAGTGGCAGCGATTCGCTATAGCCATGGCGAAGATTCTGGCGCAGGAGGGATGAACCAATGCGCCGATGGTGGTCAAAGATTGAACTCGTCCTTGGAAGAAGGCGAAACCTAGACAGCGATCTGCAGCAGGAGATGAGCGCCCATCTTCAGTTCATGATTGACGAGAATCTGGAACGGGGAATGCCGCTTGAGGAGGCGCGTGCCGCCGCGCGCCGCGAGTTTGGCAATATGACCGCCGCGCGCGAGCGAAGCTATCAATTGTGGCAGTTCCCAACGCTGGAATCGCTGCTCCAGGACATGCGTTATGCGATGCGCTGTATCGTAAAAGCGCCCGCGTTCTCGCTCGTCATGATTCTGACATCGGCCGTCGGGATCGGTGCAAACACCGCTATTTTCAGCGCAGTCTACGCCGTCCTTCTCAAGCCGCTGCCTTTTCCTGCAGGGGAACGACTGGTTTGGTTAGGTGAGTCCAGTGCAAAGGCCACCGGCATCAGCGTGACTTGGATCAACTTTGACGATTGGCGGAAAGAGAACCACTCCTTCGAGTCCATGGCCGGCTTCGAGAATGCCGATCTGACTCTCACAGGTCGTGGTCAGGCACTACTCACCCATGCCGGCCTCGTCACACACGAATTCTGGCAGCTAACCGGCTCCCATCCAATAAAGGGTCGGCTATCTACAGCCAGCGACGATGAACCGGCGGCCGCAGCGACAGCCGTAGTCACGGAAGCCTTCTGGGCCAAAAGTCTTTCCGCCGATCCTCAGATCGTCGGGAAGACGCTGGCACTGAATGGAACCTCCTATGTAATCATTGGCGTGCTTGGAAGCGACCCGGGCTTTTTCCTGCGTCCAGTGGATTACTACCTTCCGCTCCGCCCAAGTGCGGCCCAGGCTTCAAAACGTGACGCACATCGTTATATGCGCGTTCTGGGTTTGCTGAAACCCGGAATTACGCTCACCCAGGCACGAATGGATCTCGATGCGATCATGGAGCAGCTCGCCAAAGCTGATCCAGGTCCGGAGGACGATCATCGCACTTTTGCCGAGTTCCTGACAGTGGAACGAACTGGCGACGTTCGTCGTGTGTTTCTCCTGTTGATGGGTTCGGTTTGTCTTGTCCTGGTTCTGGCGTGTGCGAATATCGGTACCCTGCTGCTGATTCGGATGACTACGCGCACGAGAGAGATGGCGATTCGAACCGCAATTGGTGCCGGACGCAGCCGTCTTGCCCGGCAACTCGTCACCGAAACCGTTCTGGTCACTCTTCTGGGTGGCGCCGTCGGAATTGTACCCGCAGGTTTGGGGCTTCGCCTGATAGAGAGGCTAGGACCACGCGATATTCCGAGGCTCTCCGAAGCAAGCCTGAACTTACCCGTGTTGATCTTCTGCGCAGCGCTGACACTGACAGTCGGACTTGTGTCCTCATTGTTGCCCATCCTCGGTTCAGCTAAGGTCAATCTGTCAATGCTGTTGAAGGAGAGCAGCGCCGGCTCAGGCAGCGGCCGGATTGCGCACGTACTGCGGGGAGGCCTGGTCGTTGCAGAGATCGCGATAGCTGTCGTACTGCTCTTCACTTCGGGGATTCTCCTGCGGAGCCTGTGGGCTGCCGAAACTTTGAATCCTGGATTCGACTCCGGCCACGTGATGGCACTTGAATTGCAGCTGCCGACTTCGCGTTACAGCGCCGATGGGGTCATTCTCGATTTCTATACCCGCCTCGAAGAAGCCCTCCGTGCCCAGCCGGGAGTCGAATCGGTTGGAGGAGTGAACTGTCCTCCAGCGGCTGGCGACTGCGGAGATTGGTGGTATTCCATACAGGAAAAGTCCTCGCCCAGCCGGGAGGATGTCCCCGTCGCAATCATCAACATGGCTGACCCTGGGTACTTCCAGACCATGCGGATCCCGCTTGCGGCTGGACGCGCTCCGTCCGATGAGGATCGAAAAGGAGGACTGGCTGTTGCGGTTATTAACGAAGAGATTGCGCATGCGTGGTGGAAAGATGCGCGCTCCGCGCTCGGCCAACACATCAAACTTGGTGGGCCGTATATGGAAGGTGCGGTTGTTGAGATCGTGGGCGTTGCTGGAAACGTGCCTCAGGAGGGATTGGACAGCCCACCTTTGCCTCAGATCTATTTGCCGGCCGCACAGCGTGTCGATCCTGCACTGGTGATCATGATCCGCACCGTAGCCGATCCTAGGAATAGGGCTCAAACCATTCGGCAGGTCCTGGCTTCCATCGATAGCAACGTTCCCGTTCAATCGTTGAAGCCTGTCGATGACTGGCTTGGCGCAACCCTGATACGGCGACGGTTTGTCACACTTCTGCTGGTTCTCTTCGCAGCGGTTGCAGTGATCCTGGCCGCGATCGGTTGCTATGGTGTTCTCAACTACTGGGTAAGCAGTCGAAAGCAGGAGATCGCCATTCGCATGGCGATGGGCGCAGGAACCTTCGCGATCATTCGCCGCACGGGAAGACAGGCGGCGAGGTTGGGTGTGCTTGGGTTGGCGATCGGATTGGCAGGAAGTTGGGGCACATCTCAGTGGATGACTAGCCTGGTCTTCGGCATCAGCGCTCGGGATCCGATTGTTATGGGGGCGGCAGCGCTGAGCGCGATACTGATTGTTGCTCTGGCAGCGGCGCTTCCATTATGGCGCGCCATCCGCATCAGCCCAATTGAAACCCTCCATGAAGCCTGAGGAAGAGGCAGGTCCGGTGAATCGCATTCACCGTTGGCTATGTCGCTCCGCCCGCCTCCTCTTGATCGCGCTACTTCACACATGGCTACCTGCGTGTCGGGCGGCATCCATCGACCCCATGGAAGCATTACGAGCAAGTGACTCCGATTGCAAACTTAATGGCGCGATCACCCGAGCGTGTAGCCTGGGCTTCAGAAAGAGTACGCAAGGACCGAAGCGGCCGCCACACACGCCACAACGATCCAAGGCTGAACCCTCCAAAACGTGAGCAAAGTAAAAGCCAACAGCACGATCCAGAAATCGCCCGCAGTGTGGATCGTGCTGGTCCAAAGCGGCCGGAAAAGTGCAGCGATCAGGATGCCAACGACGCTTGCGTTGATGCCGTTGAGCGCCGCCGGGATGTAGACGTTGTCGCGTAGCGTACTCCAGAAAGGTAGTACGGCCGCCATGGCCGCGAGGCCCGGCGTGAAGATGCCAATCAATCCCAGCAGACCGTAAAGCAGCGGCTTAGGCTCCGGGCCCGCGGACGCACCGAGATAGGCGGCAAAGGAGAACAGCGGTCCGGGCAGCGCCTGCGCCGCGCCATATCCCGCCAGAAAGGGCTGCTGCGTCACCCAGCCCGGCGTGACAACCGCGTTTTCAAGCAGAGGAAGAACGACGTGCCCTCCGCCAAACACGAGGGCTCCGCTGCGGTAGAAAGCAGAAAAGATTGCAATCGCCCGAATGGGGGCATAATGCACGATCAGCGGAGGCAGAAACAGCAGCGCGAAAAAAATGATGGCAGCTGCCCCTGCTGCAGCCCTCGGCAAGGGGAGCACAATGCGCTCGGTGTGGTCATGCTCCTCCGAACGGCAAAATAATAGCCCAACGGCCGCGCCGGATACGATTGCGATCTGAGTTGAAAAGCGCGGTGTCGCGAATAAGGTTACGCCTGTAGCTGTGATCGCGAGAGCCATGCGCACCCGATCCGGAGCAAGAGCTATCTTCATTGCCAGAACAGCTTGTGCAACCACGGCGACCGCGACAAGTTGCAGCCCGTGGCGAAGTCTGATCCCGGTGCTTCCGACAAGGAACGAGTGGCCATACGCGAAGGCCATCATCAAGACTGCCGACGGCAGCGTGAAGCCAACCCAGGCCGCCAGACCGCCAATCCAACCCGCTCGCAAGATACCAAGCGCAAAGCCCACCTGGCTGCTGGCGGGTCCGGGCAGGCTCTGAGAGAGAGCGATAAGTTCTGCCAGTCTGCCTTCGCTGCACCATCTCCTCCGCCGACAAATTCTTTCTGGAAGTATCCGAGATGAGCTACAGGACCGCCAAAGGAAGTACAGCCGAAGCGGAGAAAGACGAGCAATACCTCTATGCTGGATCCTCGCGCCTCCTGCGGCAACGGTGACGCGGACCGAAGGTCAGCCTGCACGGCGCCGTCCGTCGATGGACAGGTCTCCAGCGCCCAGAAGGGCAATGGGGATGAGTCCGAGAAGCATGCAGAAATCTGCGCGAGCCTCATGCATGGCCGCCCAAAAACCCTGATGGACGAGCATTGGCACCTTGGTGGTCGCGATTGCGATCAGGATAACGATGAGCAGGGGCACGACGGCGAGTGTGGTGTAGAAACCGCCAATCAACATGGCGCCGCACACGCTTCCATACAGCCCACAAATGGACCGGTGAACTGTGGAGCGGGAATGCCAATCTTTGCAAAGCGTCCCGGGCCGAGGGCGGCAGGAAAGAGCAACTTCTGAATGTCCTCCGTGAGGAAGACCCGGCCGACGAAGATTCGCCACAGGAGCAATCCCCATGCGGGTCCTTCGCGGTGAAAGTGATGGATTTGGCATGTTGGCTCCCAACTAGACGTAATCGAACAAGGTCATGAAGCCGAAGTCCATATGAAGCTGCTGGTGGCAGTGGAACAGGGTAAGGCCGGGATTATCTGCCACAAAGTCGATTTCCGCTTCCTGGTATCCGCCTACCATCACCACATCTTTCATCACTCCTGAGGTCGGCTGGCCAGCGATCCGCGCCAGTTCGAAGTTATGCCGATGCAGATGAATCGGATGGATATCATCACTCGCATTGCGCATTCGAATCCGATAGCGTTTTCCCTGGCGCAGATGGAAGGAAGGCGTCGCCATCATCTGGTCTGTCGGATAAGCCACCCCATTGATCGTCCAACGATTGAAGCCTTCAAGCGCGGCGTTCTGTTTCTCGAAGGTCATGTCGAATACGTCGTCCGGCTGCACGGATCCCTGGCCCGGATGGCCGAAGCGGGCGTAATTCCACTTGAAGGGCCTCGGTGGGAGCCACTGCGGTTTGCCTTTGTATCCGGCGTACTCGACCACGATCCCCATACCGTGATGCCGGTCGTCATCGGCAAGATCACCCATGACCCACACGCCTGGACGATTCATTTCTACGACTGCCGATATGCGTTCCGCTGTTCCGAGCCAGAGACCGGGCACTCGAACCGGTTTCGGTAGTGGATTGCCATCCATCGCAACCACGCTGAAACTGTGCCCCGGAAGGGCGAGG
>CAYVSQ010000182.1:0-7823 GCA_964453815.1 uncultured Acidobacteriaceae bacterium
TCATTAAGACCATGTCCCATAGCCTTGAGCAGCATAATATCGAAATCTTCGAGAACCGCGAGCTGTGGGAGAAAAAACCTCTGCTGCAAAAGGTGTATTCAGAGTTTTATCGTGAGATCACGCTCAGGGTGAATCCGGCTCACCCCGGTCTTACGGTGGAGCTCGGATCGGGCATGGGCAATATCAAGCAGCACATGCCGCAGTGCATTACCACAGACATTTTCTCGAATCCGTGGTTGGACCGCGTGGAGAACGCTTACCATCTCTCCTTCGACCAGGGAGAGGTTGGCCACTTGATTCTGTTCGATGTTTGGCACCACCTTAGGTACCCTGGTACGGCACTAAAGGAGTTCGCAAGGGTTCTTGCACCGGAAGGGCGGATCATCCTTTTTGAACCCGCAATGGGACTGATCGGCCGTTTTGTCTTTGGTCACTTTCACCATGAGCCATTGGGCTTGAAAGCTGAGATTGAATTCAACGCACCGGACGGCTTTTTGGGACTTGAACCCACATACTATGCAGCACAGGGGAATGCGAGTCGTGTGTTCGGATCTGCGGCTTTCAAAGACGAACTTCGTCCGTGGCGAATCACCGAGATCAAGTACTTTCCAGGTCTCCCGTACATTGCAAGCGGCGGGTTCCGCGGGCCGCAGTTGTATCCGGAGAAGTTTTGGCCTTTCCTCAACCTGATAGATTCTGCATTATCCAGGTTTCCCAGGCTAGCATCGCGAATGTTGGTCGTGTTAGAACGGGACGGTCCTTAGAGATTAAGAAGACAATTGGACGGGCGTACAACAACTCCAAAGAGTTTCTCGCCTCAGTACGAGATGAAAATGGTATTTCGGGAAATGAAAATGCCCCGCACGTGCCGCTTTACACTGGATCGCAATACGAGCTATTGCTCTCCTCGCTGAATGATGCCGGCACAGCCTCAACTCGCGCCAACTTCGCCAGTAATCAGGCAGCCCACCGCTCCAACAAATTCGAGATACTGGAATAAATACTGGAACACATTGCTTGGGCAAGAAATCTCCGCGCTGACAAGATATTGCGACCGGGTAATTCAGTGGTTACCGAGGGATGACGACCCCGGCCTCTTATTGGAGAAGATCGAGGCGCGATGCAAAGAGAAGGTTCGAGCGGAAGACATGTTCCCCTCCCTCGCAGACGAGGAAGAACGACGTACTGCAATTCTCATTAATGGGACCCTCAACCATCATTTCGATGTGCAAGGGGTTCTAAGTGCGCTCAAACCGAATCTTTCGCGCACATCCCGTCTAATTCTCGTGCTCTATAATCCCTATTTTCGCGGGCTCTATCACTTGGCAAACCGCCTCGGAATTCGAAAAGGCGAGCTTCCAACGACATTTCTGCGGCGCATCGATCTGCAAAACCTAGCCAAGCTAAGTGGATTTGAAATCGTCAGACAGCAACCCAAAATCTACTTTCCATGGCATTTATTCGGAGTGGGCGATGCGATGAACCGGCTCCTTCCCTTAATCCCCCTAGTTCGCTGGCTTAGTCTTGCCTATTTGTCTATCTGGCGGCCGATCATTGCAACGGCTCCGATGGGTCTTTCGTGCGTAATCCCCGCTCGAAATGAACGCGGCAATATCGAAAATGTGCTCAAACGGTTCCCCCGCTTAGCCGCTGATACGGAGCTCATCTTTGTTGAAGGACATTCAAGCGACGGGACCTGGGAAGAAATTCAGCGAGTCGCGCGCTTGTATGGCGACAGATTTCAAATTAAGACTTTACAGCAGAGCGGAAAAGGAAAGGCCGATGCGGTCAGACTAGGCTTCGCTCATGCTACACAGCATCTTCTGACAATTCTCGATGCCGATCTCACGATGCCGCCCGAGATGCTGACGCGGTTCTACGACGCGTACAATCGTGGGTTGGGCGACTTCATCAATGGGTCCCGACTTGTCTACCCATACGAGGGTGAAGCGATGCGGCCACTTAATAAATTAGGTAATGTGTTCTTCGCAAAAACTCTAAGTTGGGTTTTGGATACGCGTTTGGGCGATTCGCTGTGCGGGACAAAGTTGTTAGCGCGCCACGACTATGACCGCATCGTTGCTTGGCGTCGAGATTTCGGCGATTTTGATCCGTTCGGAGACTTTGAGCTATTGTTTCCGGCATCGGTGTTGGGTCTCGGTATCATCGATATTCCGGTGCGGTATTTGGCGAGGACTTATGGAAGCACAAACATCCGCCGGTTTCGGGATGGACTCGTGCTGTTGAGAATGACTGTGATCGGACTATTTCGTATTAAATTGGGGCTACTGCGCAATCCGAAACTCGACATTTCATAAGTCCGTCGTTTCTTCGCCGAGCTTAGACTAACCACGCTATACTTTTTCAAACAACCGTCGTTCTCATCCTAGCTCAAGCTCGTGTGCTCATGGTTGAGTTAATTGGGTGATCGCATAGGAACGATTTCAGGCTGTTTAGGACAGTAATCAATCGGAAGTCGGCATAGTATCTCCTGAATCACGGCATCGGCTTTCCTTGCTCGGGCTGCGGACTCTAATTCAACCAGCAGCTGCGAGAATCCGATGGGCACGGAAGTTGCTTTGACCTGAAAGACTTCGCGAAACGGTGTACTTGTAACCAGCGAGCCGTCTCCCCAGAGCTTCTCGTGAAGCTTCTCTCCGGGCCGAGTACCAACGACCTTGATCTCGATGTCCTTGCCGGGCGTTAGGCCTGCCAGACGGATGATGTCCTTGGCGAAATCGACGATCTTCACCGGATTGCCCATGTCCAGCAGATAAATGTCTCCCTGGGATGCCAGCGTGGCAGCTTGTAGGACTAGCCGCACCGCCTGCGTGATCGTCATGAAGTAGCGGGTCATCTCCGCGTGTGTAATCGTGACCGGGCCACCTGCAGCGATCTGCCGAAGAAAAATGGGGACAACACTACCGCGGCTGCCCAGAACGTTTCCGAACCGTACACAGGCAAAGTGCGTGTTGTAACCATTGCCGTTGTTCTCGTCGGCCCGCTGTTGAATCACCAACTCTGCGGTCCGCTTGGTCGCTCCCATAACACTTGATGGATTCACCGCTTTGTCAGTGGAAATCATCACCAGGCGTTCACAGCCAAATTCTATGGCCGCATCTGCAAGCTCGCGTGTCCCGATGACATTGTTTAGCACCGCTTCACAGCAGTTCCCCTCCATTACGGGAACGTGTTTGTAAGCTGCAGCGTGGAGGACAATCTGCGGGCGATGCTGCTCAAAGGTTCGACGGACGGTTTCATGGTCGCGAATGTCACCCACAATAGGCACGATTTGTTTACCGTCCAGAGAGCCAATCAACTCGAAAATTGAATTCTCGTCGTGATCGAATACCGCAATGCGGTCAACTTCGAGTGCCGAGACCTGTCGCGCTATCTCCGAACCAATGGATCCCCCAGCTCCAGTAATTAGGACCGTCCTCGTACTGAAGCAGCTCATCACCGATGGATGCACTTCGCTCGCGATCTCAGTACCTCCATGCGTCAGCTGATCAATAGATACCGGGCGGCTCACCTTCACTTTCCCATCCATCAGGTCGCTGGCAGACGGCAAGATACGGACCTGAACATCCAGACTGCTCGCATCGCGAATCACCTGCGCCCCACACCTGAGATTCCCGCCCGAGAGAACGACCACGTCTATCCGGTGACTCACGAGAAGACTGGCCAGGGACTCCGGCGTACCCAGGACGGGCCGACCAGCTATGTAGACACCGGCCATGCGCGGATCTTCGCTGACTAGGCCGATGATCTGGGCATCTCTGCAGTCCTGAAGATGGTGGATTGCTGTAGCCAGCGTGGTCTCACAGCCCACAATCAGCGCGCGCGGCCGTTCTGATGAGCTATGAACCACTTCGTGTCCAAGACGCCGCGTCACGCGCAATGTGGAAGCAAGAAAGAGGAAGATGATGTACTCGAGTATCAGCACACTATACGGAACGACGGGGACGCCCGGCACCCACCAACGGGCCGCCAGCAGCAAAATTGTCAATGGCAGTGAGCGCAATGCAAGAACAAGCGCATCGCGCACGTCAAAGAATCGCCAAGTCGCATGATACCCGTCACGAGTAAGGTGCAAGGAGAGCGGTCTCAGGACAACCACTACGCATAGCCATGTCCACAGACTGTGCCGCATTTTTTGTCCGATTTGAAAATCAAACCGGAGCATATACGCGCTGGTCATCGCAGTCGCCGCGGTAAGGCCGTCCAGAAGCACGCGAACGTATCCATGAAAAATCCAAGAGGGCATGAGGTTGCCATACCACACGCGCTCCTGATCGGTGGCACCCAACTGGTGAGGAAGATGCTCCACAGGGCCTCCCTTCGGCTCTGGGATGGCGGTCGATCACGCTGCTGCATCCGACATTCGACTTGCTCTTACTCAGCAACGAGACAATCGAAAAAATGTACTGACATTGAATCTGGCAGAAATCGAGAATTCGCAGGTGACATTCAAATTATCGACAATGGTTTGCACAACACATTAGCTCTACGACGATAAATTGGCAATCTTGCCCGGATAAAGAACTGGCAATATTTGCCTGAATAGACGGCCCCATTGTCCGACGCCACTGTGAACGAATGTTCTTACATTTCACTCCTATTTCATTCAGTTTTCACGTCACGAATAATGCGATTTATCGACAGCTTCCCGCTGAAGCGGTATAGTGAGTGGGAATCAATGCCTCAGGACTTTCCCTGGGGCTGGTTTTCTGGCTAGACTCTGTGAACGTGACTATCAGCCACTACGGAGTTTCGATGATCCTCCGATTACGGTCAGCGATCTCACTCCTCACATGCTGGTGTTTTGTCACCACGGTTTCTGCTTCCTCGGCAAATATCGGGCTTGTGATCGCGACAGGTGGCGTTCAGGTGGATGGCGTATCTGTTCCGGGCAACGCAGCCATTTTTTCTGGAAGTCGCATCGCGTCAGATGGAATTTCGAATCTGCGGTTTTCAGACGGCACAAGTGCGGTCATGAGGCCACGCGCGGAGATAACCGTTTACCGCGAACATTCTGTCTTGCTACAGGGAGTGACTATGCAGCGCGGCGCCGATAAGCATCCTGTCATTGCTGATGGATTGAGGATTTCCGGAGCAACTCCTAACGCTGCTGTCGTTGTCGAGGTCAAGGACGAGTCTCATTTTGTGGTTGCTGCAGCAGGCGGCGAATTGGAGGTACGGACCTCTACAGGAGATCTTGTTTCCCACGTAGTACCGGGGAAAGACCTGAGCTTCACCATCAGCCAGGCTCCTGCCGGGATCCCGCCAAATAACGTGCAGATCTGCGGCCGCCTGGGCGGGAATGACAAGCTTATAGATGAATTCACCAGCGTTCCCGAACAGTTGCAGGGACAAGGACTCGAGCGTTACCGCGGAAAAACAGTCCAGGTAATTGGAACAGTGGTAAATCCCTCCGCAACATCCCAAGTCGTGGATATTTCTACGATAAGAGTAGTTAGCTCGTGCGGGGTTGCTGGCTCCGGTGCGGCTCCGGCGGCCACCTCAATCCGGTCGGGGAAGGGACTCATCCTGGTAGGTGCGGCTATGGCAGGCCTCGGTGCAGCCATATATTACTCCGTCAATAGTGGCGGCGGCCCGTCCCCGGTGACACCGGTGGTGCCGTAGCTTCCATCAGGACGACCGCATCAGCTTCGATTTCTGCTCCTGAAGAAATCGCAGCGGACGGATAACGTAATAAAAAACAAACAGCCGATGCGGCAGCTGAACGTGTTGCCAGTCAGGCTCTCCCGGGGCGAATACTCGCACAAAGATCAGTCGTATCCGTTCTCGATAGGTTTTGGCGAAATCCAGATAGTACTTCAATGCCCGCATATAACCTGGTCGTATCTCGCCTTTGAGACACAAAAAACTCTCGGCAGCATTCGCAAGAACAATTGCCTTCCCATCCTGACGGCAATGCTGCTTCACCATCTCAGGCAGATTAATTCTCAGGACTCGCTCGCAAAGAAGAAGCGTGTGTTTCAAAACAAGCTCGCACCCGTTTGCCTCGGCCAGATGGATGCAACCATCCCAGTCGATCTCGCTCTGGGAATGAATATGCGCGGCCACATCACACAGCTCAGAAAGATTGGACCAGTAGCTCTTGGTTCCGTGCGCACACAGATACAGAAGCAGGTATTCGGGTGAAAGTGAAAGAAATTCAGCTTCTTCATACCGCTCCCAGCGCGCCGAGTTGAACGTCTGTTCGACGTCAAGCTGGAACGAAAACATCTCGTGCAATAAGCCCCAATGCAGATCGACGCATGCGCCGCGTACAGGATGTGTAAAGCGAAGCTGGCGGTTCTTCGACAGGAGCAAAGACTCCGCGGTATCCCCAATAACAGGCGACCACAGAGAGTAACCCGCCGCCAGAAGCTTATCTTTCGCTCGCGCAACGTTACGAGGATGAATGAGGAGGTCGAGATCGTGGAACTCCCGTAGACCCAGATTGCTATAGGCTGTAAGAGCCAGCGCTGGCCCCTTGAACGAAATCACTGGGATGGCTGCTTCATCGAATGTTTGCAGTAATCGTTGCCACACCTCGAGCCACAGAATATTTTTCTGAGCCAGTAGTGTGAGCAGATTCCTCGATCGCTGCCGAACATCCCCGGGCGCGAGATCATTTGCATTTTGCAGAAAGACCTTTGCGACGATCGGTGCAACACCATGGAAAGCCGACTTTGCTTCAATTCCCTGCCAATCGGCTGTCTGGATAAGTACTCCCCGAAGAGGAGCGACATCAGCAGACGACAAGAACGCCCGCAGGCAATGCACGACCGAATTCGTCTCGGGGTCCATCGGACTGCGCAAATTGTACCCGAGCTGAGTGCAGTTCACGATCATCCCTCAGGTTTGGGCGCATGGGAAGCCAGGGCACCTATTAAGTAGGGTTTGCTTAAATCACATCGAATCAACGCACTTGGCATACTTCTCGTCTTTCAAAAAACTGATCCATCGCGCCATATTTGCGCCAGGGCAATGACGTCAGAGGGAACAATTATCATTGGTCCATGGATAACCAATTCGCCCCGGTAGACATCTGGTTTGCTCAAAGGGTATAAGGAACCCGCAAGGGGGACCCGTATGAAACGGAGTTTGCTGACTCTCTCCGGAATTACACTGGCTGCTATGCTTTTCACTCCCGCGGCCTTTGCTGACACCTTCACCTTCAACTTCTCCGGTTCCGGATTTACTGCTACTGGGACCTTTACAGCAGATGCCACCGCAACGCCCGGGGAGTTTCTCATCAACGGTGTCACTGGCACGTTGAATGGAATCGCGATTCAGAGTATCCTCGCGCCGGGAATTTATCCGCCGACCTCGTCCGGGGATTTTCCCAACGATAACTTGTTGTTCGATCCCTTAGTCGCAGGAGGAGCGCTGGACCTGAACGGTTTCTCTTTCGACCTGGCGAACGGGGCCGACTTCGACATCTTTTACTTCCTCGGCGGCTACGACCTCGTGACCGACGCTAACTTCGACACCTTTTCACTGGCCTTGCTCTCGGTTACCGACACGACGACGGGCGTTCCGATCGTGACCGCCCCTGTTTCTTCTTCTTCTTCGGTACCCGAGCCGGGCTCCTTCTTGCTACTTACCACAGGAACTCTAGGGATTGCCGGAGCTATTCGTCGCAGGCTCGCAGCCTGACCATCGGCCGACTTGTCGCTGGCCCAGGAGGCAAAGACCTCATCCTCCGCTCTTGTCACCGCCGGTAGTTGAGGAGTAGGGTTCTTGGGCCCGTCAAATCGCTCAATCGGAGGAACGTCTCATGAAGCGTCGGAGTATCCCCTTCATGAACC
>CAYVSQ010000183.1:0-3216 GCA_964453815.1 uncultured Acidobacteriaceae bacterium
CTGGTGTGCCTAAAGCCCCTTCAATGGCCTCCAACTGAGGGCCGAGGAGAGATGTAAGGTCCTGAAGTATCGCAGAGACATCCGCGTCGCCGCCGCGGATGGCCTCCTCCAATTTCTCCGCGGCAAACTGAACTCGCTTGATCCCGAGGCTTCCAGCTACGCCCTTCATGGTGTGTGCGATGCGCTGCGCCCTCTCGCGGTCTCCGCCCTCAAGAGCGGCTGAGACTTGCACATCGGCGTCACGGTTCTTGGCCGCAAACTTCACAAGCAGTCCCCGATACAATTCCGCATTTCCCCCCACTCTCTTAAGGCCATCCTTGATGTCGACACCCTCAATTTCGGGGATCTCGTGGAGATTTTGTGTGGCAGACTTAACCTTCAGACCAGGAAGGTCGAAAGACTGAGCGCGGCGTGGCTTGACCCACCGCAGCACCGCCGTATACAGCACATCGGGGTCGATCGGCTTGCTCACATGGTCGTTCATCCCGGCCTCCAGACACCTTTCGCGGTCGCCCTCCATGGCGTTGGCAGTCATAGCGACGATGGGCAGCTTACCGAAACGCGGGTTGGACCTGATCGCTTTGGTCGCCGTGACTCCATCCATTACCGGCATCTGCATGTCCATCAGCACCAGGTCGTAGTCATGCTCGCTCACCATCCGGACCGCGATCGCGCCATTCTCTGCCAGGTCAATGGACATGTGGGCGGATTCGAGGAGTCCCATCGCAACCTCCTGATTGAGCTCATTGTCTTCCACCAGCAACAGTCGGGCGCCGCGCAGTTGGTCGAGGTTGCGATCTGGACTGGCCTCGACTTCGCGCACTGTCTCACGCTCGCTACTGCTCAGGGCCTGAACGGCTGAGTCAAAGAGCATCGAAGGAGTTACAGGTTTGATTAACACGTTATCGAAGGCGGCTTCCTCAGCCTGCTTCAAGACGTCTTCGCGGCCATAGGCTGTCACCATAAGCAGGTGCGGAGGGGCTGTTAACCCCGGCAGTGCTCGAATCCGCTTGCCGGTTTCGATGCCATCGAGGCCAGGCATCTGCCAATCGACAAAGACGATATCGTAAGGCTCGTTTCGCTCGGCAGCTTGCCGGACCATCTCGATGCCTTCAGGGCCCGACGGCGCTTCATGCACTTTGAAGGTCAAGCTTGTCAGCATGCTTGACTCGATTTCACGTGCCTGCGCATTATCGTCGATGATCAGGACACGGCGACCGCGAAGGTCGGGGTTGGCCAGACGCTTGCTGGTAGCCTCGCCCTTGGCGAGATAGGCTGTGAACCAGAATGTGCTTCCTTTTCCCACCTCACTGGTGACTCCGACATCGCCGCCCATTAACTGGGCCAATTTCTTGGAGATCGCGAGGCCCAGGCCAGTGCCGCCGTGCTCGCGCGTGGTAGAGGCATCTGCCTGTTCAAACGCCTGGAAGAGACGGCCCATTTGCTCTTCGGTCAGGCCAATGCCGGTGTCGCTGACCGAGAAGTAAACCAACTGGCGCTTGTCATCCTCTTCCTGGACACGAGCCTTGACGATGATTTCACCGCGCTCGGTGAATTTGACGGCGTTGTTGCAGTAGTTGATGAGGATTTGCCCGAGGCGCAGGGGGTCGCCTTTCGGGTGGGTGGAAACTTTAGGGTCGATGTCGAAGATCAGCTCCAGGCCCTTGGCGGTAGCCTTCTCAGAGATCAGATTGCTGACGTTCTCCAGCACTTTTTCGATATCGAAATCGATATTTTCGACCGTTAATTTGCCCGCCTCGATCTTCGAGAAATCCAGTATGTCGTTGATTATGCCCAGCAGGTGCTGGCCGGACTGTTGAATCTTTCGCAGATAACCCTTCTGCCGAGGGTTGAGTTCGGTCTTCAGGGCCAGATGCGACATACCAATGATGGCATTCATCGGTGTCCGGATCTCATGGCTCATATTGGCCAGGAAGTCTGATTTGATCCTCGTCGCTGCTTCTGCCACTTCCTTGGCGCGCCGCAACTCTGCTTCGGATGCTTCCAAAGCCAGGTTGCCGGCCTCGAGTTCTTCCTGGCGTGCAAGAATCTGGCGCTCGGAAGCAGCGAGACTTTCAGCCTGGGCCCGGGTGTGCTCGAGAAGCTCTCTGGTTTTAATATTGCCGGACAATATTTTCAGATTCGCTGCCAAAACCGGCATCAGCGCATCGAGCAAGGCTTGCTGGCGCTCAGATAGCGATGAAACCGGCGCCAGTACGAGTATCCCCGTCACCACGTCCTGGTTGATCACTGGCATAAAGAGGAGAGTATGGGGTAGAACGGTTCCCATCCCCGTTGAAACACAGACCTCATCACCCTCGTTTGTGGGGAGTACCAAAGTCCGTCGTTCGACTGCGGCCTGACCAACGAGTCCCTCGCCGAGTGCAAACCGCGGGGCTTGGTCCGGTCTATCGAGCGCAAAGCCACCGACCCGACCCAAACAGCCACCACTCTCGTCGGCGACATAAAGAGCTCCGTAGAGCAGGGCGGTAGATTGCGAGAGGCACGAAAACAAACGGGTCGAGAACGCTGCGAGATCTTCGGCCGATTGAAGATGCTCCACGGTGGACGAAACCTCGGTTTTTACCCAGTGCTGGATCTCACGCTCTCGAGCAACGCCCCGAAGGGTACTCAGCGCACGGCTGATCTCGCCGATTTCGTTTTTGTGATCGAGATGGGGAATCGGCTGGTCCAGCTGCCCATCCGCAAGATCCTGGATGCTGCTGCGCAAGCTCCACAGCTCCTGAACAACTTCAGTCTGGACGATGTAGAATGCAATCGCCCAGGATAGCGCGAGACCGAGGACGATGACCAACCAGGTAATCCGAATGGTGCGATGAGTTTTGACGGTAAGATCATCGGATTGGTGGTCTACGGACGCTCGCACTTCATTCACTATGTCGATGGCCGACTGCCGTAGCCTTGCCAAATCCTCCGCCACGTCCCCGCGCAAGAGACTCATGGCCTTCTCGGAGTTCCCCGCTAAGGCTGCGGCACGAACGGGTCGCGCGGCCGACACAGCTTTATCAAATAAAGCCGAAAAGGCCTTAAGCTCCGGGGCACGTTCGGGACTCTGCCTTAATGCGTCCGCCACTTGGACTTCGAAATTTGCATAGATCTTGTCTAACTCTCCATCGATCTGCAGCCTTCTATCAGGATCGGGCTCGGTGATCACCTCGTAGAGGAAAAGTCCAATTCGATTCGAATGTGCTCGCG
>CAYVSQ010000184.1:0-4460 GCA_964453815.1 uncultured Acidobacteriaceae bacterium
TTATCTCTCAATCGCGGCAAGTTTACAGTCAGCTGCGCCGCAAGCAGACTATCGAGAAGGCGCTCCGTGAAGACAAGCTTTCAATTCAGTCTCTGTCTCAGCAGGCGCAGAACATCCGTGATTCGCTAACCGGACTGACACTTGAGCAGCAGCTGATGCTCTCCAAGCAGCCGGCCTATCTAGAAGCGGAGTTGCAAGTCGAGAAGTGGGACGGTGAGATTCGGGACGTCCGAAAAACAATATCCAACCTCTCGCAGCGTCTCGCGACAATTCCATCAGCGCCGAAGTCGCCGCTCGACGCTCATCCGGAACTAGACACGCTAGGGAAAATCAACAATCTCATCAAAACCAGCGCCGATGCATTGGCCACCTTCTCGGCGCAAATGGGAGACATTGTTGGACAGTTGATAGATGTCGAAGGAGGGAAAACCGGGGAATACAGAGTCGCTCATGAGCAATGGGCTGCAGCAAAGAAGGTCTTCGATGACGCCTACCGGGCTGCCAAGAGCGCCGCGTCATCTCATGAATCGCAGTTAAGGGCGCTTGAAGATCTTGAACAAAAGATAAGAACCATCAGCCATCGAATCAGTGTTGCGGAAAATGAAATTGGCGCCCTTGGTGATCCTGAAATAGCATTCAAACGCATTCGCTCCGAATGGAAGGAACTCCACAAGCGCAAAGGAGATCTTTACGCGGGGCAGTGCGCAGAGCTCACAAAGCTATCGGACGGGGTAATTCGCGCTACTGCGCGACGCGGAGCAAACGTTGAAGCCCTCGATGCTCAGCTGAGGAGTATCACGAAGGGGTCTGGACTTCGCGGACAGAAGATCGAAGATATGCTTCAGCAGATATGCGTGGCCTCAGACCCCGTGGCACTCTGGGATGGCCTTCTGGATGAGTTGGAGAAGCTGGCGCACCATACGCCGGGCGATCAAATCGCAGCGAAGCCTGCGACACCCTCTCTTGTTCAAGTCGGTTTAGGAGACAGCGACCTTGCGAAGCTGGCCGAAAAGATCTCGCCGGAGAACTGGCTAGAGTTGGCTCTCACTTCGTTGGACGATAAAACCACGTTTGAATACCAGACAAAAGAGCAGGAATACATCCCGTTTGAGAACGCGTCTGCCGGTCAGCAGGCTACCGCGCTGCTGATGACACTGCTCAATCAGGCGGGGCCGCCGCTGGTCATCGACCAGCCGGAGGACGATCTCGACAACCAAATAATCTTCGAAATTGTCAAAAGGGTATGGAAGGCAAAGACAAGGCGGCAGCTGATTTTCTCCAGCCATAACGCAAATCTGGTCGTGAACGGAGATTCGGAACTGGTTGTGTGGTGTGACTATCGCGTTGCCGGCGATTTTTCCAGGGGCCAGATAGCCAGCGAAGGCGCGATAGACATCCCAAAAATACGCGAGATTATTAAATCCATCATGGAAGGTGGAGAAAAAGCATTTAAACTTCGACTGGACAAGTATGGTTTTTAGGATTTCCCCTAAGGGGATCCGAATGACAATTGTCGCATCGGGCACATGGTCTACCAACAGGATGTCGGGCGTGATGCATTTGTCGTGGTTCCAGGCGTCGCGGGGAGTGCCAAATGCCATTTACCGCCGATTCGCGCCCTAATCTTTCTTACTTAACCGACACGGAAATCCGAGCCGAGGTATTTCGAAGACTCGACGAACAATATAATCATCGAAGTCGCTTCGAGCAGTTCGCGCTTTTCATGGGCAAATCGCAGCTACTTGAGATGGTCCTAAAAGGCCTGCTGGAGCGCGAGTATGCTGTGGACTCTGATGCGCTGAGAAGGTGGACTCTTGGACGAGTTGCGCGAGAATTGGAGCAGCGAGGCCTTCGACAAGACCTTATAGCGTTGCTGCAAAGCGTCGTCGAGCACCGCAACTATATCGCCCATGCATTTCTCGCAGACAAGGCGATCGAAAGCACGCTTCACGATCGAGAACGATCCCCTTTGACCGATGGACCGCTGCACAAGGGAATGTACGAATTGGAACAAATAATACTGATCCACGATTGGTGTGTGACGAACGACGCCTGGAACCGACCCATGCCGACCACTGCTCGCTGACATCGAACATGGCTGCGCAGCGAATCTGTATCTTCTGTGGAGACCCTCCGGAAGACAAGAGCAAAGAGCATCCGCTTCCGAGATGGTTATTGGAAATGACGGGAGACCCAAATCGCGTCGTTTGTCACGGCTATCGTTGGGCCGATGGTCAGCCATTCGATTTTTCATTCGACTCGCTTGTCTTTCCGGCGTGCTTATTGTGCAACGATCGTTACTCGGCGTTCGAAAGCGCAGCAAAAACAATCGTCGAATCCATATGTAGAAAAAAGGCTGTCACCCCCAGCGATTACGTGCACTTACTAGATTGGCTCGATAAGGTGAGGATCGGATTGTGGTTGGGTTATCGCTACCTGCAGAGGAATCCGTACCCGCCAAACTTTACAATTGATTCCCGGTTGGGAACTAAGGATCGCATGGTCGCGATTTACACCGTGGGCGATCACCAGAAAGGCCTAAATACGTGGGGTCCCGAGTCAAGACTGTTTCAAGTCAAACCTTCTGTATTTTCACTGCGCGTGAACAACACAATATTTTTGAATGCGTCGTGGGACTACATGTGTGCGGGTCGATGTGGATATTCGTTTCCAACGAAGGTCCGTTTGGCGCGCGCACGTCCTGGGCTGTTAGTGATGGGTGGCTTTCGGTCTCGACGTAGAATCACACACCCGATAATGCCCAATTTGATGAAATCTTGCGTCACGCTGTTCCAACCCATAATTCAGACCAACGAAGACGGATCTGTCACCTCTATGACCCAGGCCGACGTTAGATATCACCTGAAGCATGCGTGGCCGGGTCGAAATGGAGTGGGACCGCTCATAAGGCAGTTGTCCGGCAGAAGCGTCAGAGTGGATGCTGAAGATGAGCCGCTAGACTTCGATTCGGTGACATTGCGCGAATCGAATCGGGCGCAAGATATTGCGACCCAAGCATACAGTCTGCAGAACGAGAGTATTCGTCTTGATCCTCACGAATTCGAGGATGGAGGAGTCTTCGAGGGCGCTGCCGGAATGGACGCATTTGCTCGTGAGAACACTGCCACAATGGAGGCGATACGTGCCACTTCGCCCGTGGAATACAAGAAGCAGCGAGAGGCGCTAGAAGAGCGCCACAAAAAGCGATGAGGCTGCCGCTCTCGCGGGCGGACGGGTCCGCGCGTGGGGCTTATGCCACATGTTGCATATAAATGCGAGATATGGCATAATTCGTTCGTGAAACCGGTAATCTGGATGGGCAGCAGCAGGGAGGATGTAAGACGGTTTCCGGAAACCGCGCAGGATTCGTTGGGCTTTGAATTGTACCGGGTACAGTGCGGGTTCGATCCGAAGGATTGGAAGCCTATGACGGGTATCGGTACCGCGGTGAAGGAAATTCGCGTGCGAGATGAAGCCGGAATTTTTCGAATGATCTATCTCGCGACGCGTCCCGAAGGGGTGTATGTGTTGCACTGTTTCCAGAAGAAGTCCCAAAGAACGAGCCGTTCGGATTTGGATCTAGCGATGAAACGATTAAAAGCGATTGCAAGGTGAAGGTATGAGAGTCAAGAAGGTTGCGGACAGCGAACATGGCCCTCGTCATGTGACGGCGGCGGGGCGCAGTGTCTTTTACGATCTTTTCCCTGCCGAAAAAGCGGCCGAGATGGAGATTCGCGCGATGCTGTTGATGGGCTTGGAGCATTGGCTAGAAAAGAGCCGCATGACGCAAGCTGAGGCCGCCAAGGTACTTGGAGTGACTCAAGCACGCGTGTCGGATCTGAAGCGAGGCAAGATCGACCGATTCAGCATGGACTTGCTGGTACGGCTGGCAGCGCGCGCCGGACTCAAGCCAAAGCTGAAACTCGCCGCGTAAAACGGGGCAATGGTCTCGCTTCCGGTAGTGGCGGCTGGGCGCTAGTTTGCTGTAGCCATTTTTGTACCACTACAGGCAGATATTGGCCGCTTTCTAAAGGGATAAACCGCGTTTGGCATTCGCAAGACATTGATTGATATGACTGACCCCAAAGATCTCCGAATTCGTAATGCGTGGGTCAGGGGTTCGAATCCTCTTTGCGGCACCAAACAATCAGGGTCTGTACCGGGCACATCCTTTACAGGCTATACCGGTGGCATCGTTAACACTTTTGCCACGAAGGGATTGGGGCCTGGTTCGACCCGTCCCTCCACTTCGTCGAAGTAACCTAAGTCAAAATCCAGGAAGCTGACAAGCCAAATATTCTCATCGACTTCGCAGACCCCCACCAGTTGACCAGAGAAAACCTGCGGTCCTCCGTGGCGACTACTATTTACGAGGATACTGCGTCTGACTCCGAAAACGCTGCCGCGGTGAGCTCGACGTCGGCGCGCGCAATTTTTAGCGCCTGTGCCGCGCGCCTCCA
>CAYVSQ010000185.1:0-2849 GCA_964453815.1 uncultured Acidobacteriaceae bacterium
GGGTCGGGATTATCGCTTTACTGGGCGTGCGGCAACTTCATCGGTGTGGCAACGCAGCTGGCGATTAACCGCAGTGAGATGGGTCGCGAGATGCGGGAGATTGCCGCCAAGCGCGCAGCGAAGCGCACAGGCAAAGTAATCAACGCGCGAAGATAGAAAGCTGTTATCAGTCACTGGCCCTTCCCCTTCTGTGCCGTCGCCGCTGACTAAATAAGTCATGGAATGAGATACTAAATACCGATGCCCATTGAGGATTATTCAGCCGCAGCACAACGGATAGCCGACCTTCTCAAGATTCTTACAACGACCGGTGGCCTTCGCCTCAAGTACAGGATTACCGCGGGCCAAGGCGCCGCCGATCCGGACAGGCTGGAAGCACGTGAAATCTACGTGGAATTGGCTGGGCCCGACGCGGGGTTGCTGACCCAGCGCGGTGGGGAATTGTTGCGGGCACTCGAGCACGTTGCGGCGAAGATGATTCGCCTCGAAAACGAGGAGCATGACAAGATTTCCTTCGATGCGAATAACTTCAAAGCTCTTCGGGCGCGGGAGTTGAAACTGGCCGCCGAGACTGCCGCGGAAAAAGTCCGGCGAACGGGACAGCCCTTCAGTTTCGCGCCTATGAGTTCGCGTGAGAGGCGCATGCTGCACTTGGCGTTTCGCGACTACGACGATCTCGCAACCTCTTCGACCGGCGAAGGCCTGCATCGCTTCGTAGTGGCCCACCCCAAGGGCTACGATACCGCCAAGATTGCCGCTCCAACAGGACGGCCTTTTGCCGGCGGCCGCGGACGCCGCTGACTCCGTAAAATAAATCCGAGTCGGCCGGCGCTGATCGCTGATCGCCGAACCCCGAAAATGCAGCCCCATCCACAAGTCGCCGAGCAGGAATCGGTTGCCAACGAGACGATTGTAGCCATCTCCACTCCGCCGGGCCGCGGAGGCATTGGCATTGTGCGCCTCTCTGGCCCCCACGCACTCGAAATCGCGAGCGGGTTGCTCAAGCTGCGCAATCCGCTCACCCATGCACGCGCTCTCTTCGCCGAGATTCTCGATCCCGAAACACAAGCCAAATTGGATGAGGCCATTGCCACATTTTTCTGCAGGCCGAACTCATACACCGGCGAGGACCTGGTGGAGGTTGCCGCCCACGGTTCACCAGTTGTTCTTGAGTTGCTGATCCGGCTGGCTCTGCAGCGCGGGGCGCGTTTGGCCCGTCCGGGCGAATTTACCGAGCGAGCGTTCCTTTCCGGACGAATCGATCTCACACAGGCCGAGGCGGTGCGCGATCTAATCGAATCGCAAACGCTCTACCAGGCGCGTGTTGCTGCGGAGCAAATGGGGGGCGCGCTGTCGCGTCGTATTCAGCCGCCGAAGCAGGCATTGGTGGAGTTGATTGCACTGCTCGAAGCAGGAATTGATTTTGCAGAGGATGATATCGCCGTCACCCCGGACACCGAAATCGTAACCCGCATCGATACAATCTATAGGCAGCTGGAAATCCTCGCACGCTCCTTCGAACACGGACGCATGGTGCATTCGGGATTGACGCTTGCGATTGTCGGTCGTCCAAACGTGGGCAAGTCGTCGGTGTTCAATTGCCTCGTCGAACGAGACCGCGCCATCGTGACCGCCATGCCGGGTACGACCCGCGACCTGGTAACGGAGCGTGTGTCGCTGGGAGGCATTCCGCTCGAGTTGGTAGATACGGCGGGATTGCGCGAAGCAAAGGATGAAGCGGAATCGATCGGCATCGAGAAGTCACGCGAAGCTCTGGCCGACGCCGACCTGGTCCTCGTCGTCCTGGAAGCTGGGATTCCAATACGCGCGGATGAGGCGGACCTGATTCAATCGCTCGCAGGCCGGCGCGCATTGATCGCCCGCAACAAGAGTGACCTCGCCTTGAAAAATTCAGACCTGAGCGTGCTGAATTTGGTGGACGAGGCTCGTAAAAACTTGTCTCTGTCCGTTGTCGTGACGTCTGCCGTGACCGGTCAGGGCATCGTGGAGTTGCGCCGCGCGTTACTCGAAATGGTACGCAACCCGGCATCTGAAAGCGAGAGCGGCATGCTGACGAATCTGCGGCATCACGAAGCAGTCACCGCAGCACTAACATCGCTGACAACAGCAAGGCAGGCGATCAGCGAGAAGATCCCGCACGAGATGTTGCTGTTCGATTTGTACTCATCACTGCGACAATTAGACAGCCTGACCGGTGAAACAACCGCCGACGACATATTGAACCGGATCTTTTCCACCTTCTGCATCGGAAAGTAGACGCATCATTGATGAACATACTTTACGATCACCAAGCTTTTTCTCTGCAAAGCGCGGGGGGTATCACTCGATATTTTCGTGAACTCATGAGCCGTCTTAGCCGGGTGGAAGGGGTCAAGCCAGTTGCGCTTCTCGGTTTATCCGATAGCCACTCTTCCATCCCTGGAATTGTTGGGCATGAGCGCACTTTCCTCTGGAATCATTCCTTTTTTTCGCCAGGACTGACGACCTATGCCATCAACGAGGCTCTTCTGAACGCAGTTGCGCTGTCCTCTGGAAAGTTTGATATCTACCACAATACTCTCTACAGATTTATGCCGTTGGCTCGTGCTCAACGTTTCGTAGCGACTCATCATGATTGCATTCAAGAGAGATTCCCTGAATCTTTCAAAGATCGAGGCCGGATTTTTCGCGCTAAACGGCAAATGTTTCAACAGACGGATTTAGTGTTTTGCGTCTCGGAATCGAGCCGGGCCGATCTTGAGGAGTTCTATGGAGTAGGACCGGAGAAAACCAAGGTTGTTTATAACGGCGTTTCAGACATGAAGCGTACTCCGAAAGGTCAAGCCGAA
>CAYVSQ010000186.1:0-9971 GCA_964453815.1 uncultured Acidobacteriaceae bacterium
GTCACCACCTTCTTAAACAGAGGTTTACCGGTGCGCGGATTCGTAGCAACGGTGATGAGTGGCCGTACTTGATGGCGCTCGAGTCCGGCGACGGAATCGACCAGCTTTCCGGCTTCGCCCGTCAACTGCGCGTCGCGGATATGCGCCTGGAAGACTTTGCCGTTATGGCTGAAGGTGTGCAATTCGGTCTGGAAGGCCTCTTCGGTGATCCCGGCCGTTCCATGTACCCGGATTGAGAAACGTTGCGGGTCAGACGAAACAACGCTGTAGCCGTGGCCGACCAGCTCTTTCTTTACGGTCTCAAATTCGGCCGCTGTGGGTGCGTACTTTTCAAGGTCACTCTCCGTAAGCCAATGATGATAGTTGGATGATTTGGGGTCGTAGAGGTCCTCGACGACCTTGTCAAATTCCGCCTCATTGTGCAACTTCAGCACAACGGTGAGATTGAACTCCTGGTTTGGATCGACGCGTCCCCGGTCGGAAGCGATCTCGACGCCTTTGGGCACGTTGTGTCCGTCTTTGGTGACAGCAGCGGCCGGCTGAAAAGCCGGCAGCGAGAATGAGAGTAATGCAAATGCGGTCAAGGACGCTTGAAAGACACTCTTGCGCAACATCATGATTTCTCCTTAGTGATTTAAGGCGCAGGTCATCTCGCAAAAAATGTGCAGAGCGATGCGCGATGGCCTATGCATTCCCAATGTGCGCCCCGGACACAGCTCAGCTGGGTGCCGGGGAGGGGAAGCAAGGTGTGCGATCTTCGCGCTGCCTCACATCACAGAAATGCCTGAGCGGGTTAGGCGGAGTGAATTTGTAAGGATATGGACAAAGCAGTCCGCATGCACCGAAGGTTATCCGGCGGGATTATGCCTGCAGTACTAAATCAGAAGCAGGGAATCAAACAACTGCAGTCAACGATTCAACTATGCAGAGGGCAGGCAAGACTCGAAGATTCGCGTGGAGCAAGATGTGCATCAACAACAAACGAAATCAACGACAAATCTCTGCAGATGGGGAAGGCGAAACATGGAAGCACTATAGGGGCAAGCCTGTGAGACGTCAACTGGAAATTGTGTGAATTATGCGAGCGCCTTGGGCACCGCTTCTTCCCATCGGCCCTGGGACTTCAGGATGAGCTCGATGACTTCACGGGCCGCTCCTTTGCCGCCGCGGGCCTGGGTGATGTAGTGGCTGACGGCCTTAAGCTCGAAGGCGGCATCAGCAACAGCGACGGCCAGGCCGGAGCGGCGCGCGAGCGGCATGTCGGGCAGGTCGTCGCCGAGGTAGGCGACTTCGTCCTCGGTGACACCCGCCTTTTGCATGCATTCTTCATACGCGGACATCTTTTTCGCCTGGCCGAGGTAGACAAACTCTACTCCCAGCTCTTCTGCGCGCCGCTTGACGGCGGGAGACTTGCGCCCGGTGATGAATCCTGTCTTGATGCCCATGGTGTGCGCGAGGCTGAGACCCTGGCCGTCGTGCGCGTCGAAGACCTTCATCTCGGCGATGCCGCCTTCGTCGGGCAGCGAGATGAGGCAGACGCCGCCGTCGGTGAGGGTGCCGTCTACATCCATAAGAAAGAGGCGGATCTTTCTGGCGCGGTCGAATACGGTGGGAGAGACGTTCTCTGGCATAGCTCGATTTTATCGTTGTTCGTCGAGAGGTCAGAGATAATTGGCGATTTCGATCAGGTTGCGGTCAGGATCGCGAAAATAAACGGAGCGGAGTTTACCCATCGCGCCGTTACGCTCGACAGGACCGGCTTCGATGTGGACTCGCAGTTCGGTGACATAGCGGATGACTTCATCGAGGGGAGTGGTGGTAATGAAGCAGAAGTCGGCGGAGCCGGGCGTGGGGTGCGCGGCGTGAGGGTTGAACTCATGTCCGCGCTGGTGAAGCGTGATGGTCTGCGTGCCAAAGGTGAGAGACTTTCGGCCATCCAGGGTTATGGGATCCATGCCCAGGACCTCAGTGTAGAAGTCGATGGTGGCGTCCATATTGGCTACGGTGAGAACGAGGTGATCGAGTTGATCCAGGGTAAAGGCCATGAGTAGGAATGATACTCGCTGGCCTGCTACGACCGGGTTCTGAAGTGCCCCTTCATATCATTCAAACCGAAGGCACAGTTGGCCATTCAACGACCGCCCGCGCTCTGCGGCCCGATTTCGACTGGTATATCCAGTGTGCCGAGGCGGTTGTTGTTCATATCGCTCACACCTAGACGCATGCGGTAGCGGCCGGGCTTGAGCGCGAGTTTCTGCTGAAAGCGGATTCCGTCTTTGAGAGCGCTCGCGTAAGTTGCCGGATCGAGATCGAGGCGGATGACACCCGAGCTCTGTGGCGTGTTGTCCGTTTGAACCGCAGAGTCGCTGAGCGCGACCAGCAACACGAGCAGCTTCGCATGGCGATGACCGGCGGCGTCGGTTGAGAAATCGACGCCAGAGGCATCGACCGTCGTTTCGACGTGCAGATCGGGTTGTTGTGCGTCGGGCAGTTCGACTTTGCCTTTGAGCAGCAGCAAGGTGGACTCGGGAGCCCCGGGTTGCAGGGCTGCGTTCAGCGCCTGGGCAGTATCCGCATTCGTAATCTGAGCAGGGAAGGCAAAATATCCGCGCCGGTAGCTGAGCGAATACCCCGAACGGCTCAGCTCCATCCTGATTTTCCGGTACTTGCTGTCCCAGTCGTGGTTCTGCGGACGATAGGCCAGCGTATAGTAGTTCGACCCGTCCTCGATGGTGCGACGTAGCGCGCCGGCAAGGTCATTCGATCCGAAGACCGCCTCGCCCCCCGTCTCATGGGCAATGTCGTTCATCGCCGCACGCAGCGCGCTGCGGCTGTTGAACTGCTGCGCCTGAGTGTCGCCCAAAGTGTGCTTCACACTATCTGTTCCGTATCCGTATGTGGTCTGACCCGCGGTTCCGCTCAAGGATGCTGTAGAGGTGCCGCTCACCTCTACACCTACACCGCCCGCGTCTAGCCCCAGAGCGCTAATCGGGTAAACGGCGATCTGTGAATTGGCAACCAGCTGCGCCGTATTGTTCACTGCGTTCAGGTCAGAGATGGGCGTATTGGGCAGATTCAGCGTACTGAACTGGACTGGCGCGGTGATGTTGTATTGTCCCTGAGTCGCAATGCTGAACGGAAAGCTCCCCGAAAGCCAATACAGGTTTTTGCGTCCGGGATAGCCCGACGCCGCGCTGGCCATTTCGGCAAATGCCATCAAGGTGATGCGCTGCCGGATCTCCGCCGTCTGGACATTCTCAGCGGTAAGCTGGTTAGCCAGCGCCTGGATTGACGATCCCGGATCGCGGCCGCCGAGGGCATCCTCCATGCGGCCCAGGTTGTCGATATCCCGCTGTTGCTCGGCGTCGGACTGGTAGAGCCGCATATTCTTGGGATTAATCAGCTTCCCTGCCGCCACCAGCAGATCGGAGCTGCCGGTGAAACTTTGAAACATGTGCAGCTGGTCGGACAGCACAAACAGCGCCACCTGCTGCCCAGGCGGCAGAGCCTTCAGAAATTCGAGCATCTGCTTGCGCGCATACTGCTGGTCCTCGGGAGCAGTGTTCACCAAATCGAACAGGATCATATTCACCGACCCGGTGGGCCCGCTCGCAGGCACATTCGCAAATTCGGTCTTCGAACGCTGAAGCGGGGGCGCCGGAGGCGCGGTCGCAATGTCGTAGCTATGCGCCACGAAATAGTCGATCTGCTGCGGCTTGCCGTCCTCAATGACTTTGAAGTCGTTTTGCGTGAGTCCGTGAACAAGGTGGCCGGAGGAATCGTGCACCACGACATCGACATAGACGAGGCGGGTGGTGACATGGATTGTATTGTCGGCGGCGGGTGGCGTAGTTTGTGCAAGAGCCAGTGCAGGGGAGAGCAGAACGGCGAGCAGACGGCGGATTTGGGAGGTGAGCATGAGCCTCTTTTTTGTGTGACGCGACTATGGCCGCGTCCATGAGCATGCTATCTGAGACCGAACAGACTTTGAAATCGGGAAATGCGCCCAAACGAATTTCATTCCCGAATCAATCTGTTCTCGGCTCATACGCCGCGCTCCAGAAGGGAGGAGCCACATGACTCTTCAACGTCCGCCGTTGAGTATTTCTGCTTGCTTTCCTGTGCACCGTTGCGACAGCGCATGCCACGCCTGTAGGCCAGATGTCCTGCACCTCGAGCGCGCAAGCGCTTACTCTCAATGTCAATTACTCCGATCTCGGCGTCACGCAGACCGCCAATATCGGTTCCGGCGCCCAACGGCCCGGGAGCCGGCAAAGTCACTCTCCAGCCACTCGTCGTTCCTACCTCGTGCGCGCCCTTCCAAAGCCTGTTTAACGCGGCTGCCATCGGCGCCACCTTCGATAGTTGCACGCTGACGACGAAGAATTCCACCGGTGAGCGAATCGAGTTCACCCTGAAGAGAAGTGGCGGCCGTACAAGTGGACGCTATCGCTCAATCGGCAACACCTGAGGCTGCCGCAACAGCGTATACGAGGGTCAATTTTGAGTACGTCTCAGTATTGGTATCTTCCGCCGTCAGGCGAGGGCGATGACGGCGGGGCCAGTCCGGCGAATGATGACTGGCTAAAGGTGGAGAACCGGCCGTCGAATTAGTTCTGCGCAATCACGATCGGCATGTCGAGCGTGCCGATGTGGTGGTTGGCGAGATCCGTCACGCCGAGGCGCAGGCGGTAGTATCCGGGCGCGAGCGCTAGTTCCTGATGCATGGGCATGCCGGAGGCGAGTAGCTTCTGGAAGGCCTCTCGGTCGAGATCGACCACGTAAGCGCCGGAGGTCTGAGGCGGCCCGATGGGCTGCTGGTTGTGGTCTACGCTGCGAGATTCGGTTTCAGGGATGGCGATGAGCGAGACGAGCAGGCGGCCGTGACGGCGTCCCTGTGCGTCTGTTGAGAAGTCGACGTTCGCAGGGTCGATAACGGAATCGATACGCACGGCCGGATGTTGCGCGTCGGGTAGCTCGACCTTGGAATGTAACCGCAGCAGTGTCAATTCGGGAGTGTCGGGCTGCAAGGCGGCATTGAGCTCGCTTACCGGATTGATGGGTCCGGCGGGCTCGTCGGGAAATGCATAGTATCCGCGACGGTAAGCGAGAGAGTAGCCATGTTGCTCGAGTTTCAACGCAATCTTGCGGAAGTGGCTGTTCCAGTTGTGATTCTCAGGACGATAGGCGAGCGTGTAGTAGCTCGATCCATCTTCAAAGCCCCGAGCCAGTGCGCCGGCAAAGTCGTTGGTTCCATAGTAAGCGCGGCCTCCCGTAGTGTCGGCCATGTTGTTGAGCATCTCATGCATGGCGTTGCGTTGGTTAAACTGACGGGCATATTCCTGACCGTTATTCGGGTTCATGTTTGATTCCGGCCCAATACCTCCGACCTCCAGCCCCGTCAGGCTGATGGGATAGATCGCGATCTGCGCACTCGCGACTCCGCGGTTGGCGTCAGCCATATCCGCCGTGCTCATGGTATTGCCGGCTATGGCTTGAGAGAGGTCATTGATCTCGAGCGTGGGTCCGCCGTAGAGCGGAAACGTCTCACCGAGCCAATACAGATTCTTTCGGCCTGGATAGCCGCTGACCGCAGCGGAGATCTGGTCGAGAGCCGTTTTCGTAATGTCGGCCGCATGCTGCGCATCTTCGCCACCCTGCAGAGTGGTGCCGTCGCTGACGGGATTTATCCCGGATGCACTTCTGCCTACCGCAGCGGCAAATGCCTGCGCCATGTAGATATCCTGCTGTTGGGCGCCGACTGTTTTTACGGTCGAAGTTTCCAGCTGCATCGCCTTCGCGGCGGCCAGCAGGCGGTCGGTGCTGCCGGTGAAGCTTTGCAACATTCTTAGGTGGGTGCCGAGAACGAAGAGCGCGGTTTGACGGCCGGGAGGCAGGTTCTCGAGGAAGCGAATCATCTGCTTGCGTGCGTAAAGCTGATCCTGGGGAGCGGTATTAAAAAAATCAAACAGAATAATGTTGACCGAGTTCGCAGCCTGGCCACTCGTGTCTATATTGCTGAAGTTCAGCGCGCCGTCGTTGTTTGTTTTCGCAGGCGCCGTCGGCTCATCATGCGTATGGTCACGGAAGAAATCGATCTTCTGCGGCTTGCCGTCCTCGAGCAAGCGAAAATCCTTTTCGGTGAGCCCGCGGACGATGCGGCCGTAGGTGTCGCGGACGACGACGTCAACATAGACGATGCGGGAAGTGATTTGAATTGTGGGTGTGGGAGCGGGCCGGCCAGGAACGGACTTATCGGGAACAGCTTGGGCCAGCGCGATGGAGGAAGAGAGCAGAACTGCCAGCGCCCGTCGCGCTCCCGAGATTGACATAGGCATGGATGGCACGTCTCCCACGGCGTTAAGACGAAGCAAAGCGGAAAACAGACTCACGGATAGCGTGTTTTCAAGACAAAGCCGCCGTGAACATGAGCCTTGTGCCGGCTTCCTTGAGTGAACGCCTATTGAACGGTGAAGTCCTGAGTCAGCGGGGTGTTCTCCGAGGAGTCGCCGACGAACACCGTGAAGCGGCCCGGGTCGACGCGCCAGTTGTTGGAGGTCACATCCCAGTAGGCGAGTGAGCGCTTGTCGAGTGTGAGTGTTACATGCTGGGTGACGCCGGGCTCAATCCTGACCTTCTGGTATCCCTTCAGTTCTTTCAGCGGCCGCTTGATCTTCGCCGAAGGATTGCCGACATATAGTTGCGCGACCGTCGCTCCTGCACGCGAGCCAGTGTTTTCCACGTCGAAGGTGACCGTAATCGGCCCATCAGCCGAAGCTGTCTCCGGCGAGACCTTCAGGTTCGAGAACGCGAAGGTAGTGTAGGACATGCCGAATCCAAACGGGAAGAGCGGCTGCTTGTTCATGGTGATGTAGTAGCGATAACCGAGGAAGATGCCTTCGGCGTACTGGACATGCGGCGTCTGTCCAGCCGGCACAGGCGCGGGGTAGTAGTTGTTGTGGACCGGGTTCTCCTCCCACGAGTGTTCGAAGCTGATGGGGAGATGGCCTTCGGGCGAGCGCGCGCCGAAGAGAATTTCCGAGATCGCCGTGCCGCCTTCCTGGCCCGGATACCAGTTGTGCAGAAGCGCAGGAACGCTAGCGATCCACCGGTGCGTATCTACGCCGCCGCCCGCGGTGATGGTCACAATGGTGTTCTTATTGGTGGCGCTGACGGTCTGGACAAGCTGATCCTGTCCCCAGGGCAGCGCGTAGGTGCGGTCGAAGCCTTCGCTCTCAGTGGAGGGGCCGAAGCCGACCGATACAACAGCGGCGTCGGCCATCGACGCAAGTTTGGCGACCTCCGGCGAGACCAACTCGTCGACGGAGCGGATGCCAAGACCGATGCGGGGGTAAGACGCATCGGGCAGGTAGTCAATCTGGACACTGACAGGCTGGTTTGCGGTGAAGGAGACTTCTCGAAACTGTGGCGCCTGGCCTTCGCGCGCCGGTTGCTCCATGACCTGCTTGCCATCGATGAGTACTTTATATGCATCTGATCCTCCAGCTCCGACGAGAACGAGGTGCGAGCCAGTTTTCTTCGGCATATATTGCGCGGTTATGCGAGTGCTCTGTGGGTGCGGAGCTTTCGGCGTCCACTCCTCGGACTTGTAGGAGGCGATGCGCGGCGCGAAGGTCACTTGCGGGGTGCCTGTGAAGTTCGGGTTGTTGAAGGTTTCGATTTTGACGGACTTGCTTTCCCATCCGTTGGCATGGGGTGCGCCGGGCTTCTCATAGAATTCGGTATTCATGAAAAGGTCTTCTGTCGTAGGCAGGCCGCCCGCGTAGAGAACCTTCACTTTGTCGCCGAGATAACTCGACATCCCGGTCATGATGCTCACGGGAGCGAAGGCCGTGACCGTTGAGCTGCCGCCGCCGCCGGGCACCGCCGGCCATGCGTCAGTTCCGAAGACGGCGATGGTGTGGACTTTTTCGGTACTGAGCGGAAGCAGATTGCCCTCATTCTTGAGAAGAACAATGGCCTCTCGGGCTTCGTCGAGTGCAACCAGACGGCCAGTCTGCGAATCTTCGGGGATACTCAGGTCTGTCTGGTCGCGGTCAAGAAATCCGAAGCGGATGGCGGTGCGGAAGATGCGGCGAACCTTATCGTCGATCGTGGCCTCGGTCACCTTGCCGCTCTTGATTGCCGGCAGCAGGTTTGTGGGGTTCATGAATTTACCGCTGGGCATCTCGAGATCGAGGCCGCAGTTGGCCGCGCCGACGGCGTCATAGGTGGCATCCCAGTCGGACATGAGGATGCCGTCGAAGCCCCACTCCTTCTTGAGGATGTCATTGTTGAGGTGGCAGTTCTGCGTGGCATGGATGCCGTTGAGCAGGTTATAGGAGTTCATCACCGAGCCCACATTCGCGACCTTCACCGCCGCTTCAAACGCGGGCGCATAGATCTCGCGCAGGGCCCGCTCGTCAACGTCGGAGCTGACGTTGTGCCGGTCGAACTCCTGATTGTTGGCGGCGTAGTGCTTGACGGTGGCGATGACACCCTGGCTCTGCACGCCTTCGATATATGGGACAGCGGTGTGTGCGGCGAGGAAAGGATCTTCGCCGAAGTACTCGAAGTTGCGGCCGTTCTGGGGCGCGCGATAGATGTTCACACCCGGGCCGAGAATGAAGTGAACACCGCGCGCGCGCGCGTCCTGCGCGATCGAAGCACCCATGCGTTGAGCCAGGTCGGGGTCCCAGGTTGCCGCGAGCGCGATACCGCCGGCATAGGCAGTGTCCGGTCCCCAGGTGCGAACGCCATCAGGACCGTCGGACATTTTGAGTCGGGGAAAGCCGGCAGCGGGTACGGCGCGAATGAACATGTCTTCCTCGCCCCCGATGAGCTCGAGTTTCTGCTCAAGGGTCATTTTGGCGAGCATGGCATCGACGCGCTGGTCGATGGCGGTAGTCCGAGGTACGGGGCCCGCGGACTCCTGCGCCAAGAGCGACATCGTAAAAGCAGTGAAAAGGGTGAGGACTGAGGCAGCGAAGTCGAACGATCTATTGAGCATCTTTACCGACTCCATTGAGCCCGTTAAGCCTAACAAAGCACACTGCCTTTGCAAAGAGGGATGCGTCGGGCGGGATGGTCGGGAGCCGCTCCTTCAGGTGTTCAGTTTGAGGTCGGAAGTCTTAACGAAATAGATGAGGAACAAAATTGCTGGTACTGGTATACAGGCGAATTTCCGGCATTGGGCGGGGTGCCTGCCAGCTTCTGATCAGCCGATGTGAAGGATTCATGATTAAGCTTCCCCGTCAGCGTAATGATTCATTGCCACCGACGCCTATTCTGCCACCGAGGAACTATTCACGGTAGCGACTCAGTGCATCGCCCAAACCGTTCTTGAGCGGGCCGAGCCAGAGCTCGTAGTTCTTCCACTGGACGAGCCCCTCGCGGAAAATCGGCTGGCGGACCTGCTCTGAGCTTGCCGTGCGGACACTGCGTTCTGTCCTGTAGAACTCAACGCAGGCTGGTTCGAATTCCAAGCCGCAGAATTCCAGGATGCGCTGCACGTTTCCCTCGAGATCCTCGACGACGTCTTCGTACCAGACTCGCAGTACCCGTCCGGGAAGCACCGCGTCCCAGTGTTGCATCAACTCGAGATAAGTCCGGTAGTAGCGAGCGATGTCCTCGATGCTGTAGGTGAACTCTTGTCCCCTGGCAAACAACTGTTTCAGATTGCTAAAGCAGCAGGCCATCGGCTCGCGGCGCACGTCGATGATTCTGGCGTTGGGCATCATGAGGTGAATGAGCCCGATGTGGCGGAAGTTGTTGGGTATCTTGTCGATGAAGAACGGCTTATGCTTGCGGTAAGCGCGCGTATCGGTCATGTAGCGCTCGCCGAGTCTGCGGAAATCCTCAGGCGCAAGTTCAGCCAGCACGCCTGGATAGCGCGGATCGTCGAGATCCGATTGGTGCCCCTGCAACCCGAGGACGATCCGTTGGACGTCGGCGAGTTCCTGCGTGCCCTC